>JASHPI010000069.1 GCA_030038215.1 Vulcanimicrobiota bacterium
TGCAGCTCCCAAACCTCGCGGTATGCGCGCACCCCAAGATCGAGGACTTTCGCGTTAGCCGACACCGATCGGCGATCTCGGTTTGGGATTGAGGATGTGAATCGCTTTGCCATGTGCGGCTTCAGCGGCTTCCATGATGCCTTCGGTCAGCGTCGGATGCGGATGCACCGAGAGGCCGACGTCTTCCAATGTTGCGCCCATCTCCAGCGCGATCACGCCCTCGCCGATCAGCGATTCCGCGTGTGGTGCGACGATGCCGACGCCGAGCAGCAGATCGTTCTTGGCGTCACCGATGACTTTGATGAGACCGTCGCTTTCGTGCATCGTTCGCGCGCGGCCACTGGCGGACAATGGGAACTTGCCGATCCGAACCTCATGTCCGGCTGCCTTAGCTTCTTCTTCGGAAAGACCGACGGTCGCGACCTCGGGGTCGGTATAGATGGCGTTTGGAACCGCGGCTGGATCGAAGGCCGCGGACCTATCGCCGGAGATGACTTCGGCGGCAATCACGCCTTGCTTCATCGCGCGGTGCGCCAGCAGCGGCGCTCCGGTAACGTCGCCAACGGCGAAGACATTCGGCACCTTTGTGCGCAGTTGTTGATCGACCGGGATGAAGCCTCGCTCGTCGAGTGCCACGCCGGCCGCGGATAGATTCAAATGATCGGTAACGGGACGGCGGCCGACGGCGACCAGAACCATGTCGAAGTCCCGCGTCTCATCCTTGCCGCCGGTTCCCGCGCCGTTGAACGTGGCGTGGACGATCTTGCCGGCTTTCTCGATCCTCTCGACTTTGGTATCGAGCATGATCTCGATGCCTTGCTTGCGCAAAATCCGGCCCAGCGTCTTGCCGATCTCCAGATCCGTGCCGGTAAGAATCTGCGGCATCATCTCGACGACCAGGACCTTCGCGCCGAGGCGCGCATAGACGGTCGCAAACTCCAGGCCGATGACGCCGCCGCCGACGACCAGGAGATCTTTCGGAATGCGGGCGAGTCGCACGGCGTCGTCGGAGTTGATGATCGTCTCGCCGTCGCGCGGCCAAGCCGGCACGTCAACCGGCGCCGAGCCGGTCGCGATGATGACGTGTTCGGCCACGATCGTGTCGCTGCCGCCGTCCTTCTTTTTGAGCGCGATCTTCGTGTTGCTCTCGAACGTGGCTTCACCGTAGAGAAACTCGACCGCGTTCGACTTAAAGAGCGCCTTCACGCCGCCGACGTTTGCGTTCACCACATCGGCGGTGAACTTTGCGACGCCCTCGCGCTCGACTTCGGGTTGCGGAACCTTCAGTCCAAGCGCGCCGGCGGCGCTGATCTGACGAACGATTTCGCCGACGTGCAGCAACGCTTTGGTCGGAATGCAGCCCCAGTTGAGGCAGACTCCGCCGACCTCATCGCGATCGACGCAGATGACCTTCTTGCCGAGCTGACCCAAACGGATGGCGGCATGGTAACCGCCTGGGCCGGCGCCGATAACGACCGTGTCGACTTGATGTTCTGCCACGTAATGCTCCTTTGGCTCATAACCTTCGCGCAGGGGGAAGCGTTCCCCACGCGGATCGTCGAAATGGAGCGGTCCAATGATGGGCTTCCCCCGGCTAGATCGGGACTCGATCGTCCCGCTCTACCGGCAGATTTACGAGCACTTGCGCGAAGCGATCCTGGCCGGGACGCTGCCTGAGTCGGCACGGCTGCCGCCCGAGCGCACCATGGCCGAGCGTCTTGCGGTCAATCGCAGCACGGTCGTCCACGCGTACCGGGAGTTGGTCGCGGAGGGTCTGATTCAGCAGCGCGTCGGCTCGGGCTCGCGGGTCGTTCCGCAGGTGCGTGGCGGCCAGCCCGAACGCGCGGCCGGCGTCCCATGGTGGGTGACCCTGCCGCCGTGGAGGGTCGGGGAGTTTCCGAACGTCTTGGGCGAGCTGGCCGCCAAACAGGAGCCGGGGCGCATCTCGTTCGTGCAGGGGGTGGCTCCCGACGAACCCTCGCCGCTCGGTGAACTTGCGAAGTCTTTCAACCGCGTCGCGCGTGATCCGCGCTTCGTGCACTCCTATGGTGATTCGGAGGGATACGAACCGCTGCGCGCGGCGGTCGCCGCGCGCATGAACGCGCGTGGCGCCGCCACGATCACGCCCAACAGCATCATCGTCTTGACCGGCTCGACGCAGGGCATTGCGATCGTCGCGCAGAGCTTAGCCGAGCCCGGCGATGAAATCATCGTCGAATCGCCCTCGTATCCGGGTGCCCTGCAAGTCTTCCAAATCAACGGATTGCGCGCCATCCCGGTTCCGGTCGACGACGACGGGATGCGCGTCGACCATGTCGAGGCAATTCTCCGCACGCGACGGCCGCGCTTTATCTACACGATGCCGGCGCTGCATAATCCGACCAATGCGACGATGAACGCCGACCGTCGCGAACGCTTAGCGACGCTCGCGCGGCGCGGCGGCGTGCCGATCGTCGAGGACGATCCCTATGGTCCGCTGGCGCCGGCCGGGCAACCGCTGGTCGCGCTCGCCCCGGATTATGTGGTCTACATTTCGACCTTCTCGAAGACGATCGCACCGAGTCTGCGCGTCGGATGGCTGGCCGCACCGCGGACGATTCTCGAACGGCTGCTGCTGCGCAAGCAAGCCTACGACATGGCGACCAGTCTTTACGTGCAGGCGGCGATCACCGACTACTTGGAACACGGCTACGATGCACACGTCGAACAGCTGCGCGCCGAGCTCGTCGAGCGGCGTGCATTGGCCGACAAGGCAATCGCGCGCCATTGGCCCGCGACGCTGAGGATCAGCCGTCCTAGCGGCGGCTTTTACCTATGGGCCTCGACGCCGCGCGAGCTGCGCGCCCGCGCGCTGCTGGACGCCTCCGAGCGTTTGGGCGCGTCGTTCCTCTTCGGTGAGGCATTCTTCGCAAACTCGGGCGGCGACCATCATTTTCGCCTCGCGCTGACCGCGGTGACGCGCCGCGAAATCGCGGAAGGGATTCGCCGCATCGGCCGGGCGATCGCAACGCTGCGCGCGTGACGCTGCAGGAACGTCTGCTCGCGTGGTACCGGCGCCACGGTCGAGCTGCGTTACCCTGGCGCGTCGCGCGCGATCCCTACTACACGCTGGTCAGCGAGTTCATGCTGCAGCAAACGCAGGTCGATCGCGTCGCGCCGAGCTTCGCCGCGTTCGTCGAGCGCTTTCCCGACGTAGCCTCGCTCGCGCGCGCTAGCGTTGCCGACGTGCTGCGCCAGTGGAAGGGGCTTGGATACAATTCTCGCGCCGTGCGCTTGAAGGGCGTCGCCGACGCCGTCCTCGCGCTTCACGGCGGTGTGATTCCGTCCGACCGCGCCGCTCTGCGCGCGCTTCCCGGGATCGGGCCGTACACGGCAGCGGCGATTCGCGCATTCGCCTTCGATATCGACGACGCGCCCGTCGACACGAATATCCGCCGCATCATGCATCGGCTTTTCTATGGGATCGAATATCCGCTCGCCGCGGCCGCTCGCGAGCTCGACCGGCGCGCGCGCGAACTCGTTCCGCCCGGTGCGGCGCATGATTGGAACTCGGCGCTGATGGACCTTGGCGCGACGATCTGCACGGCCCGCGCACCGAAGTGTCTGCTCTGTCCCCTACGGCGCGACTGCGCGGCCGCGCCGATCGATGCCGCCGCCCTCGACGCGCGCCGCGCGGCCAATGCCAAGACCCGCTCGCGGCAGCAGGCGACGAAGTTCGAACGGACGACGCGCTACGCGCGCGGACGCATCGTCGACCGTCTGCGCGACCTGCCCGCCGGGTCGCGCATCTCGCTGTTGGATCTCCACCACTCGATCGAGCCGGAGCTGCCCGGGCGCACCATCGAAGACGTGCGCGCATTGGTCGCGGCATTGGAACGAGACGGTTTGGTGGCGCGCGACGGCGAACGCGTCGCCCTTCCGGATTAGGAGGTTCTCGTGCCGGCGATACCGTTTCCGAAAAAGAAGGTGCCGCGCAAGGTCGCGCTCGACGAGCTGGCGATTCTCGAGCGGACGTATCCGCATGCCGGCACCGCGCTGGAGTATGCGAACGACTTCCAGCTGCTGATCGCCGTGATTCTCTCCGCTCAAACGACCGACGCGCGCGTGAACATGACGACGCCGGCACTCTTCGCGAAGTAT
>JASHPI010000070.1 GCA_030038215.1 Vulcanimicrobiota bacterium
GACAAGCAGTGGGGCCATGCACTCGCATGACCCCATAATTCCTGCCGTTCGCCGGTTCGAAGAACTGACGCTGCGAAGCCGGCCGCTCTCTCCGGCGGTTTCGGCGAAACGTTCACTGCCGTCCTGACCAGAGAGGGTGATTTTAGCAAATTGAGTGGCTCAACTCAAGATAGCCGGCACAAATAGCCAGCCGCAGAGCAGCAGCAGCGCCCAGTTCACCGCGTGGCCCGCCCAACAATACGGGCATGGTCGCCGGGTGATGAAGAGCAGCGAATAAGCGAGCGCGAGCGACGTTAGCGCGGCGAAGAGCGCCGCTGCGAGCAGCACCAGCGTGAACGGCGGTCGCCGAACCAGCCAGATCGCGAGTGCAAGGGCTGGGTAGTAGATCGAGCCGAGCAACGCGTTGGGAACGCCGCCGTAGAGGCGCGCTCGCGGGGTTTGGACCACGCTTGGCTCGGTAAGCTCGCCGCGCTCGTGCCGTCGGGTCTTGACCAGCATGAAAAGCGAGGCGTAGAGCCCAACACCGCATAGCACCGTGATGATCGCTCGTAAAAGCATCAAGTCAGACCGCACCAGTATCGCTTGAACCGGCTCGTTCGGCGCACCGCAGCCCTGGCGCTGCTGGCCGCCTCGTTTGTGCTCGCGTTCCTAGTCATCCGGCATCAGCCGCGGGTCGAACACGAAATCCGTACCATTGGCCCGCTCGCCTACCCGCTCGCGGTGGCGGTTTTCGCCTTGGTCGCCTCGGCCCCGTTCTCGGTAACCGACGCGCTCGCAATCATGAACGGTGCGATCTTCGGCCCGATCAACGGCACGCTCGTCGACGCGGCCGGCCTGGTGATTGCGGCGCTGCTCGGCTACTGGATCAACCAGCACGCCTCGAAAGTTTTCGACCTGCCCGCGTATTTGGCACGGCTGCCGACCTGGGTGCGGCGCTTTCCGGTCGGCTCGCCCGCCTTCTTGTTGGCGGTACGCGTCATTCCCGGCTTTGGAGGAACGGTCGCGACGGCGACCGCGGCGACCTTTCGCGTTCCGATCTGGGTTCACGTCTGGACGATGTGCGCCATCGCCATCCCCCTCTGCGCGGTGCTCACGATCTTCGGCGATCGCGTCACCGTGCTGGTGCACGGCTACGAATCCCGCGCGCGCCACTACGCGCGTCACTATTGTGAGACGCATCGCTGCCTGCACTTCCGCTTTCACCATCTGCGGACCCCGCCCCCATGACCGCACCTCCGATCATCGAGGACCGGCGCGCGCTCGACGCGCTCTGTGCGCGTGTGCGCGCCGGCGCGCGGGTGGCGATCGATACCGAGTTTCACACCGAGCGTACCTACGCCCCGCGCTTGATGGTGGTTCAGCTTGCCTTCGACGACGGTGCGGCGATCGTCGATGCGCTGGCCGTGCCGGACTTGCACCCGCTGGCGCTGGCGCTGACCGAAACGACGGTCGTCGGCCACGCCCTCTCGTCCGATCTGAAGATCTTCGCCGATCGCTTCGACCTGGTTCCACCGCGAGTTTTTGACACGCAGATTGCCGCGGCGTTTCTTGGATACGGGATGCAGATTTCGCTAGTCGATCTCGTTCGCGACCTGCGTGGCGTCAAGCTCGCGAAATCGCAGACGGTCAGCGACTGGTCGGCGCGGCCATTCTCCTCGAAGCAGATCGAGTATCTCGTCGACGACGTGGCGCATCTGCTGCCGATCTACGATACGCTGCGCGCACGTCTGGAGCAGCGCGGCCGTTACGTATGGGTCTACGAGGAATGTGCCGAGCTGGGCGACATCGAGCGCTATCACATGGACGAGCGGCGCGCTTACATGCGAATATCGGGTGCGACGCGGATGAGCCGCCGCGAGCTCGGCATTCTGAACGAACTGGTCAAGCTGCGCGATCGCGTCGCTCGCGTGCGCGATCTCCCGGTGCGATACGTTCTCCCCGACGACGTGATCGCCGGATTGGCCGTCCTCAAACCTACGCATCCGGACGATCTCGCCCAGCTGCGACGCCTCGACGCTGGCATGAAACGGCAGCTGGGATCGGCAATTCTCGAGGCGGTCGGCCGCGGTCTCACGATGGACGAAGCGGATCTCCCGCAACGGCCGCACCGGCCATCGGCACCGGCACGCGAAACGCTCGTTGCGCTGCTCGGCGCCGAGGTCGCCGAGATCGCACGCGAAGCCGACCTGCCCCCGAGCCTGCTCGTCCCGCGGGCAGCGCTGGAACGCATTGCGCGCGAGCTGCCCGCCGATCGTACCGCGTTTGGAGCGTCGCTCGCGTTGCAGCCGTGGCGTCTCGCGCTCGTGGCCGAGCCGCTCTGGAGCCTGCTGACCGGCGCGGCGGCCCTGCGCATCGAAGGCTACGCCGACGGCGATCCGAAAGTACGACTATCCGATGAATCAGCATCCGGATAGCTTCAAAGCGCTCGATGAGTTGCGCGCCGCCGATCGCACCTACAAGTATTTTCGTTTGCACGCGCTCGAACGAGCCGGCCTCACTCCGCTCGCGCGTCTGCCGTTCTCGCTGAAGATCCTCCTCGAGAATCTTTTACGGTTCGAAGACGGACAGACGGTGACACGCGACGACATCGAAGCCCTCGCGCGCTGGAGCCCCCGCAATCGCGTTGAGCGAGAGATCCAGTTTACTCCGGCACGCGTGCTCTTGCAGGACTTCACCGGCGTCCCGTGCGTCGTTGACCTCGCGGCGATGCGCGATGCGATGGCCTCGATGGGAGGCGATCCGAAGGCGATCAATCCGCTGCAGCCGGTGGAGCTCGTGATCGATCACTCGGTGCAGGCGGACTACTTTGGTTCCAACGATGCGCTCGCCAAGAACACCGACCTGGAGTTCGAGCGCAACCGCGAGCGCTACGCCTTTCTCAAGTGGGGCCAGGAGGCGCTGTCGGGGTTCCGCGTCGTGCCGCCGGGCACCGGCATCGTGCACCAGGTGAACATCGAGTATCTCGCGCGCGTCGTCTTCCCGCCACCCGGCGGGGGCGAGCTTGCGTATCCCGATACCGCGGTGGGCACCGATTCGCACACCACGATGGTCAACGGCCTCGGCGTTCTCGCGTGGGGCGTCGGCGGCATCGAAGCCGAAGCGGCGATGCTCGGCCAGCCGGTCTCGATGTTGATCCCCGAGGTGATCGGCTTTCGCGTGGAGGGGCGGCTTCGCGAAGGGGTAACGGCGACCGATCTCGTGCTGACCGTCGCGGAGATGCTGCGCAAGAAAGGCGTCGTTGGAAAGTTCGTCGAGTTCTTCGGACAGGGGCTTTCCGCGCTGCCGGTCGTCGATCGTACGACGATCAGCAATATGTCGCCGGAGTTCGGCTCGACCGTGGCAATTTTTCCGATCGACGACCGCACGCTCGAGTATCTCCGCTTGACCGGGCGCCCGCCCGAACAGATCGCGCTGGTCGAAGCCTACGCTAAAGCGCAGCAGCTCTTTCGCACCGATGAGACGCCTGAGCCAGAGTTTACGGACTCGCTGTCGCTGGATCTCGCGAGCGTCGAGCCGAGCTTGGCCGGGCCGCGGCGTCCGCAGGACCGCGTACCGCTGCACGACGTGAAACGGTCCTTCAATGTTGCGCTACAGGACTGGGTGGCTGCACGGCAGCGCAACAACGGCGCAGTTTCGCGCTTCGAGGACGAAGGCGGCGGCGGTACCGCGACGATCGCGCAGACGGCGTCGGATCTCTACGACGGAGCGGTCGTGATTGCAGCGATCACGAGCTGCACGAATACGTCGAACCCGTCGGTGCTGATCGGCGCCGGCCTGCTCGCGCGCAACGCGGTCGAGCGCGGGCTGCGGACACAGCCGTGGGTTAAGACGTCGCTCGCGCCCGGCTCGAAGGTGGTCACCGATTATCTTGCGGCAGCCGGCTTGCAGACCTATCTCGACCGGCTCGGCTTCAATCTCATCGGGTACGGGTGCACGACCTGCATCGGAAACTCCGGACCGTTGCCCAGCGACATCGCCGAAACGGTCGCCGACGAAGATCTAATCGTCGCAGCGGTGCTTTCGGGCAACCGCAACTTCGAGGGTCGCATCCATCCCCAAGTTCGTGCGAACTATCTGGCCTCGCCGCCTCTGGTGGTTGCCTACGCGTTGGCCGGACAGATGGACGTCGATCTCACCACCGAGCCGCTCGGCATCGGCGCCGACGGCAAGCCGGTTTATCTCAAAGACATCTGGCCCAGCGACGAGGAAATTGCCGCGACGATCGCGCGCTGCATCAACCAAGAAATGTTCAGGCGAGAGTACTCCGACGTCTTCAAGGGCGACGAAAACTGGACGAACCTCAACGCCGTCGCGAGCGAACGTTACGCCTGGGATCCGAGCTCGGAGTACGTCAAGAAACCGCCGTACTTCGAAGGCATGCCGGCACAGCCCGCGCCGCTGACGGACATCCGTGGCGCGCGCGCGCTTGCGGTGCTCGGCGATTCGGTCACGACCGACCACATCTCGCCCGCCGGAAGCATCGGCAAGAGCAGCCCGGCCGGAAGATATCTGATCGACCACGGCATCGAACCGCGGGACTTCAACTCATACGGCGCGCGCCGCGGCAATCACGAGGTGATGGCGCGCGGAACCTTTGCAAATGTCCGCCTGCGCAATGCGCTGGTTCCGGGCATCGAAGGCGGCGTCACGCGCTATTTGCCGTCCAACGAGCCGATGCCGATTTTTGACGCCGCGGTCAAGTACATCGCCGACGGAACGCCGCTGATCGTCCTGGCCGGGAAGGAGTACGGAGCCGGCTCGTCACGCGACTGGACGGCGAAGGGGCCGCATCTGCTCGGCGTGCGGGCGGTGCTGGCGGAGTCGTTCGAGCGCATTCATCGCAGCAATCTGATCGGCATGGGCGTGCTTCCGATCGAATACCTCGACGGCACCGACCGCTCGACGTACGGACTGACCGGCGAGGAGCTCTACGACGTTACCGGCGTTGCCGCCGGCGTGAGCCCACGCATGCACGCAACCGTGAAGGCGACCGACGCGAAGACCGGCAAATCGATCGAGTTTAAGGTACGCGTGCGCATCGACACGCCCAACGAAGCCGAGTACTATCGCCACGGCGGCATCCTGCAGTACGTTCTGCGCCAGCTCCACGCAAAACGGTAGAGCAGAACGATGCAGCGGACAATGGTCGACGGCATCGCAATGTGGTCGCATTGGCAACCCGACCGGAACGTCTACTTTAACTCACACTTCGTGTCTGGCGACAGCGAAAACGTGCTCGTCGATCCGCTTCCGCTCGATGACGCCGACGCGGCCGAGATCGCGGCGCAAGGAGGAGCGCAGTGGATCGTGATCACCAATCGCGACCACGAGCGGGCAGCCGGCGACGCCGCGCAGCGCTTTGGCGCGAGGATCGCGGCCGGCGAACCGGATGTCGGCGAGATGTCGGTGAAGGCCGACCGCATCCTGCGCGACGACGACCTGATCGCGGGCATGCGCGTGATCGGGCTCGAGGGACTCAAAACGGCGGGCGAGTTTGCGTTGTGGCTGCGTTCTAAGCGCACCCTCATTGTCGGGGATGCACTCTGGGGCGATCCGGCCGGCTTGCTGCGGATGCTTCCCGACGAGAAGCTCGGCGATCCGCTGCTGGCGGTGCGCTCGCTGCGGCGCCTGCGCGTCGTCAACCCGCGTCATCTGCTGGTGGGCGACGGCGCGCCGATCTTCGATCGCGCGTACGACGCGATCACGGCGTATTTGGAGACGCGTGGCGGGGCGCACCCCAACGTCGCCAATCTCGATGAACTGACGTATTGGAGCTCAACCGGGCCGCGCGCTTACGGCGGCGACGATGCCGAGATCGGCTTTCTTCTGGGAGCGCAAAAGCTGGGATACCGCGCGGCGCGTCTGGGCCCAGGCGATGCCTTTTGTCCGATGCACTGGCATACCGCCGAAGAAGAACTCTTCATCGTCTGGCAAGGCACGCCGACGCTCGAGACGCCGCACGGCTCGAAGGCGCTTCGGCCCGGCGACCTGATCGCGTTTCCCACGCGCGAGTTCGGCGCGCACAAACTTATCAACCGCAGCGACGCGCCCGCGACCGTGATTATGATCGCCAGCACGGATTCCCGCGACGTCTGCTTCTATCCCGATTCAAAGAAGCTGCTCGTCGACGCGACCGACACGATCGTGCGCTCCGAACCAACCCTCGATTACTATGAGGGCGAAATCTAACGTACTTGACAGAAGCTGTCATATTTCTTTAGTTTGATGCAGAGGTGAAGGCTGACCGGCTGATCGCGCTCCTGCTGCTGCTCCAATCGCGCCGCCAGTGCAGCGCGCGGGTGCTGGCAGAACAACTCGAGGTCTCCGAGCGCACGATCTACCGGGACGTCGATGCGCTTGGCGCGGCCGGCGTTCCGGTCTACGCGGAGCGCGGCTCGAACGGCGGCATCGTGCTTGCCGACGGATATCGTCGCGCGCTGACGCACTTCAACGAGGACGAGATCCGCGCGCTCTTCGTTTCGGGGGCGAGCCCGCTAGCCGATCTTGGGTTGGACCACGGGCTCGATCGCGCGCTCGAGAAGCTTCACGGCGGCCTGGCGGACGTGCAGCGCCGGGCGGCCGAGAAGGCGCGCTCGCGCATTCATCTCGACCAGCGCCGTTGGAACCAAGCTGAGCCGCCGCGCGCGTTGTTGACGACGCTGCGCCGAGCCGTCTGGGACGACCGCCGTCTACGCATCCGCTACGAGGATCGCAATCGCGCGCCCTCGACGCGTAGCATCGATCCGCTGGGGCTGGTCTCGAAGGCCGGCATCTGGTACTTGATCGCGCGCTCGAACGACGAGCTGCGCAGTTTTCGCGTGGAGCGCATCCGCGCCGCCGAGGAGCTGCTCGAGCGCTTCGAGCGGCCTGCCGACTTCGACTTGGAGCGCTATTGGAAAGAGTCGTCGGCGAGTTTCGCGCACGCATCGCGCACCGCCGAGTACACGGTCGTGCTGGTCGCCGCGACCAAAGCACTCGATCGGGTCACGAGCTACTGGCCGGCCGAACTGCTCGAACGCGGCAAGCGCAGCTCGCGCGTCCGCGTCTCCTTTCCCGGAGCCGATGCTGCCCTTCCCCAAGTGCTGGCGTGGTGCGACGTCGCGACCGTGCTCGAACCGGCCGAGCTGCGCGACGCGGTCGCGTCGCGCGCTCGCCAAGCTCTGCGGCGCTACACGCGCCGCCCTCGTTAATCGCGGACTTTGCGCTGGTGGATGATGATCGAGTTGCCTTCCGGATCCTTACCGAAGGCCATCAAGCAGACGGGGCTCTCCATCACGTCGCTTAGCTCGAGACCGCGCGCGCGATAACTCTCGACCGCGGCCCTGACGTCGGCGACCGCGAACATAACCGCGCCACCGGTCGAACCATCGTCGGTTCTCCAGACCCCAAACGTCGAACCATCGCCGAGAGTGAACTCTGCTCCGCGACCCTGATCATCGATGTCGGTCGGCGTCATCCCGAGGACGTCCCGATAAAAGGCGATCGCGGCCTGTGGATCGCGGACGAGATAGGCCGATAAGTCGATGCCGGCGATCGCGCTCTTGGTCGCGTTTCCATTGGCGGAATCGGTAACGCTCATCTCTGTACTCTCCTCACTCAAAAAGCTGTTCTGTCGTCAGCTTAGCCGAGAATACATGACATGTGCTGTCAGGTATCGCGCATTAAAGAAGAACGCGACGGAAATCGGCCAGTAGGCCCGTCAGATACGCGAGAAAACGCGCGGCGCCGGCGCCGTCGATCACGCGGTGATCGTAGCTGACGCTGATTGGGAGGATGAGGCGCGGGACGAACTCCGAGCCGTTCCAAAGCGGTTTGGTCGCGGCGCGTGTGGCGCCCAGGATCGCGACCTCGGGGGCATTGACGATCTGGGTGAATGCGGTGCCGCCGATGCCGCCAATTGATGAGATCGTAAACGTACCGCCCTGCATCTCGGCCGGTCCCAGCTTGCCCTCGCGCGCCTTTGCCGCGAGTTCCGCTGCGACGGCGGCGATTTCGAGCAGGCCGATGGCGTCGGCATTCTTGATAACCGGCACGACGAGACCGTTGGGCGTATCGGCCGCAAAACCGATGTTGTAGTAACGCTTGTAAACCAGCTCGTCACCGTCGAGCGAGGCATTGAACTCGGGATAACGCACAAGGGCCGCAACCGACGCCTTTACTAAGAAGGCCAGCATCGTGAGCTTCGGTCCGTCCTTGCCCTCGGCGTTGATCGCGTTGCGGAAGGCTTCGAGTTCGGTGACGTCGGCTTCGTCGTAGTTGGTGATGTGCGGAATCTGCAGCCAGTTGCGGTGCAAGTTTGGACCTGCGAGGCGTTTGATGCGCGAAAGCGGCTTGCGTTCGATCGCACCGAAGCGCGCGAAATCGACCCTGGGCCAAGGCGGTAACCCGGCCGGCACGCCCGGCGCAGCGCCGCCGCGCAGACTCTGCTTTACGAAGTTCTCGACGTCTTGACGCGTCACGCGGCCGTTCGGCCCGCTTCCCGTGACACGCGCGAGGTCCACGCCGAGTTCGCGCGCGAAGCGACGGATCGCCGGACTGGCGTGTACGACGCCGTCACCGCGCTCCGGAGCCGCGAGGGGACTCGGCTCCTTCGACTCGCTCAGGGCTGTGCTTGGCGCAGGCACGTTTTCCGCAGGCGCTGCTGGTGCCGGCTGGTCTGCGCGAAGGGTCAGGATTGGAATCCCTTGTGAGACCTTGTCGCCGATCTTCACCTTCACGTCTTCGACGACGCCCTCGGAGTCTGCCGGCACTTCCATCGAGGCCTTCTCGCTCTCGAGCGTGATCAGCGAGTCGTTCTTCTTGATGCGGTCGCCTGGTTTGACGAGCACTTCGATGACCGGCACATCCTTGAAGTCGCCGATGTCGGGAACGCGGACTTCGATCGTCTCACTCATCTCTGCTGTTACACCGTCACGGGATTGGGCTTGTTCGGATCGATCTCGTATCGCTCGAGCGCCTTTTGCACGATCTTCGCGGGAAGCGCTCCTTCGTCGGCGAGTGCCTTGAGCGCGGCGACCGTCACAAAGTGACGGCTCACTTCAAAGAATTCACGCAGCTTGCGGCGATAGTCGCTGCGCCCGTAACCGTCGGTGCCGAGCGTAACGTAGCGACGGTCGACGAACGGATGGATCTGCTCGGCGAAGGTGCGCACGTAGTCGGTCGCCGCGATGCCCGGTCCGCTTCGACCCTGCAAGCACCGTGCAACGTACGACTGGCGTGGCGGTTGTTCGGGATGGAGGAGGTTCCAACGCTCCGTGGCGACGCCCTCGCGTTGCAGTTCGTTGAAGCTCGTAACGCTCCACACGTCGCTGCCTACGTTCCACTGCTCCGCCAGCATCTCGGCGGCGGCAAGGACTTCGCGCAGAATCGCGCCGGATCCGAACAACTGAACGCGCGGCCACTTGGCCGAGCCGGTCGAGCGCAACAGATACATCCCTTGCAGAATTCCCCGGCGGGCGCCCTCGGGCATGGGCGGATGCACGTAGTTCTCATTCATGAGCGTGATGTAATAGTAGACGTCGTTCTGCTCGGTCAGCATCGCGTGCAAGCCGTCTTGGATGATGGCCGCGAGCTCATAGGCGTAGGTCGGATCGTAGCTGCGACAGTTCGGAACGAGCGATGCCGACACCTGACTGCTGCCGTCTTCGTGCTGCAGTCCCTCGCCGTTGAGCGTCGTTCGGCCCGATGTCGCTCCAAGGAGAAAGCCGCGGGCGCGGCTGTCGCCCGCCGCCCACGTGAGATCGCCGACACGTTGAAAGCCGAACATTGAGTAGAAGATGTAGAAGGGAATCATGGGCAAATCGTGGTTCGAATACGAGGTTCCGGCCGCGATCCACGACGAGAGCGCGCCGGCTTCGTTGATGCCTTCCTGTAAAATCTGGCCGCTGCGGTCTTCGCGGTACCACATCAGCTGTTCTGAGTCTTGTGGGTGGTAGAGCTGCCCGACCGACGAATAGATGCCGAGCTGGCGGAACATGCCTTCCATCCCGAAGGTCCGCGATTCATCGGCCACGATCGGGACGACGCGCGCGCCGATCGTCCGGTCGCGGACGATCGTGTTGAGAATGCGCACGAAGGCCATCGTGGTCGAGATCTCGCGATCGCCGGTGCCTTGCAGCTGGCCCTCAAAAGCTGAAAGTTCGGGGACGGTCAGCGAAACCGATTTTCCCCGGCGCTGCGGCATGTTGCCCAAGGCTGCAAGGCGCTCGCGCAGATACCGCATCTCCGGGCTGTCGTCGGGCGGCTTGTAAAATGGAACCTTGTCGATTTCGGAATCTGAGATCGGAAGCGCGAAGCGGTCGCGAAACATTCGCATGGCCTCGAGCTCCATCTTCTTGGCTTGATGTGCGATGTTCTGTCCTTCGCCGGCCGGTCCCATGCCGAAGCCCTTGATCGTCATGGCCAGAACGACAGTCGGCTGACCGCGATGTTCGAAGGCCGTTTTGTAGGCGGCATAGACCTTGACCGAATCGTGTCCACCGCGACGCAAGGCCCAGACCTCATCGTCACTCCAGCCTGCGACGAGCGCGGCCGTCTCCGGATACCGTCCGAAGAAATGCTCGCGCACGTACTTGCCGTCGCGCGACTTGAACGTCTGATAGTCGCCGTCGACGCATTCGGTCATCAGCTGCACCAGACGACCGCTCTGGTCGGCGGCGAGCAGCGGATCCCAGTTGCTGCCCCAAATGACCTTGATGACGTTCCAGCCGGCGCCCTTGAAGACGCGTTCCAGCTCTTGAATGATCTTGCCGTTGCCGCGAACCGGACCATCGAGCCGCTGCAAGTTGGCATTGACGACCCAGATGAGATTGTCGAGCTTCTCGCGCCCGGCCAGCGAGACGGCGCCGAGCGACTCGGGTTCGTCCATCTCGCCGTCGCCGACAAAGGCCCAGACCTTACGGTCGCCGGCATCCAGCAGCCCACGGTCGTGAAGATAGCGCATGAAGCGCGCTTGGTAGATCGACATGATCGGTCCCAGGCCCATCGAGACGGTCGGGAACTGCCAGAAGGCGGGCATCAGCCAGGGATGCGGATACGACGACAACCCTTTGCCGTCGACTTCTTGCCGAAAGTGCTCGAGTTGTTCTTCGGTGATGCGCCCTTCCAAGAACGCGCGCGCATAGACGCCCGGCGATGAGTGCCCCTGGAAGAAGACCAGATCGCCGCCGCGCTCGGAGGTCGGCGCGCGGAAGAAGTGATTGAAGCCGACGTCGTAGAGCGTTGCGGCTGAGGCGAAGCTCGCAACGTGGCCGCCCAGCTCGGAGCTAACGCGGTTGGACCGTACGACCGTCGCCAACGCGTTCCAACGAATATAGTGACGCAAGCGCCCTTCGAGCTCACGGTCGCCCGGCATCGGCGGCTGCCGCTCGAGCGGGATCGTGTTGACGTAGGGCGTCTCCAAACCCATCGACACGATCGCGCCGTCGCGCTGCGCCGCGCCGATCAGCCGCTCGATTAAGTCGCGCGCCCGCTCGGGACCCTCCGTGGCGACGACGCCACGCATCGCGTCGAGCCATTCCTGGGTCTCTTGCGGATCGGGATCGTGCGCCGGGGCCGTCATCTGTTAGCGCAGCTTTTTGCGCGTCGGGCCAATCTCTTTCATGTGGACTGGTCCAATAGCGATTTTGGTTGCCTCCAAAGCAGGCGTAGGCATCTTGCATGGTCCAGCCGTATAGCCGTAAGTCTAAAGCGGGAGCTCAATGGGCTGAGAGGGCGAGCGTAGAGCGCGCCGACCGCAAAACCTGATCCGGGTAATGCCGGCGGAGGGAGGTTTCCATGAAGGTTTACGTGCGCGGTTCCGATGACTCGATCCGTGTTCCGGAGCGCGAAATCGCGCTGAGCGACGGCAGCTTGCACACCGTCTACGATACCAGCGGACCGTATACAGATCCGGCGTTTACGGTTGACATTCGCCGCGGCTTACCGCCGCTGCGCGGGCGGTGGATCTCGGCGCGTGCCGATACCGTCGAACTCGAGCAGCCGTCCTCCATCTACCGGCGCGGCCGCGACGCGATGGCCCAGCTCGACGGCGTTCGGTTTCCCGTCGCTCGCCGGCCGCGCCGTGCCAAGCCCGGCGCCAACGTTACGCAGATGCATTATGCGCGACGCGGCGAGATTACGCCCGAAATGGAGTTCGTGGCGCTGCGCGAGGGGCTGGCGCCGCAGTTCGTACGCGATGAAATCGCGCGCGGACGCGCCATCCTGCCGGCCAACGTCAACCACCCCGAGAGCGAGCCGATGATCATCGGCCGGAACTCTTTGGTGAAGATCAATGCGAACATCGGAAACTCGGCCGTGAGCTCGTCGATCGACGAAGAGGTCGAGAAGATGACCTGGGCGACGCGCTGGGGCGCCGATACGGTGATGGACCTCTCGACCGGAAAGAACATCCACGAAACGCGAGAGTGGATCTTGCGCAACTCGCCGGTGCCGATCGGCACGGTGCCGATTTATCAAGCGCTCGAGAAGGTGGACGGAAGAGCCGAAGAGCTCACCTGGGAGCTCTTCAGGGACACGCTGGTCGAGCAGGCTGAGCAAGGCGTCGACTATTTCACAATTCACGCCGGAGTGCTATTGCGCTACGTTCCGCTCACGGCCGATCGCGTCACCGGTATCGTTTCGCGCGGCGGATCGATTCTTGCCAAGTGGTGCCTCGCGCATCATGAAGAGAACTTCCTCTACACGCACTTCGAAGAGGTCTGCGAGATCATGAAGGCCTATGACGTGGCCTTCTCGCTCGGCGACGGTTTGCGCCCGGGTTGCACGGCCGATGCGAACGACGCCGCGCAGTTCGCCGAGCTGGAGACGCTCGGCGAACTAACCGACGTCGCCTGGAAGCACGACGTCCAGGTGATGATCGAAGGGCCTGGACACGTGCCCATGCATCTCATTGAAGAGAATATGCGCAAGCAGCTGGAGATCTGCAAGGAAGCGCCGTTCTACACGCTCGGGCCGCTCGTGACCGACATCGCGCCGGGCTACGATCACATCACGAGCGCTATCGGCGCCGCGATGATCGGCTGGTTCGGTACCGCAATGCTCTGCTACGTCACGCCCAAAGAGCACCTCGGCTTGCCCAACAAGAAAGACGTCAAGGACGGTGTGATCGCCTATAAGATTGCAGCGCACGCCGCCGACCTCGCCAAAGGCCATCCGCGTGCCCATCATTGGGACGACGTGCTATCGAAGGCGCGGTTCGAGTTTCGTTGGCAAGATCAGTTCGATCTCTCGCTCGATCCCGAGACCGCGCAAGAGTTCCACGACGAAACATTGCCGGCGCCTGGAGCGAAGATCGCGCATTTCTGTTCGATGTGCGGGCCGCACTTCTGCTCGATGAAGATTACCCAAGAGGTTCGGGAGTACGCCGAACGCGGGATGGCGGAGAAGTCGCGCGAGTTTCTCGCGAAAGGCGCCGACGTCTACGTGCCGGTTAACGCTTGAAGCCGTGTGCGGTGCTCTTCGATCGCGATGAGACGATCGTCGTCGACGTACCGTTCAACGGCGACCCGGAGCGAGTCCAGCCGGCGCCCGAAGCTCGCCGGCTGCTCGATCGGCTGCGCGCTGCCGGCCTGCCGCTGGCGGTGGTAAGCAATCAAAGCGGCGTCGGCCGAGGGCTGATCACGTTAGAACAGGTCGACGCCGTCAACCGCCGCATCGACGAGCTGCTCGGCCCGTTCGCGGGATTCTTCGTCTGTCCGCACGCGCCAGAAGACGACTGCGACTGCCGCAAACCCAAGCCGAAACTAATTTTGGACGCGGCC
>JASHPI010000071.1 GCA_030038215.1 Vulcanimicrobiota bacterium
GAGAGAGATACTCCACTGCAAACGGAACATCGTCCCAACAATGACATGCGCCCGCCGCAAGGCGGCGGCGGACGCCGCCGGCGCTCGCGGCGCCGCCATCACTTCGGCCAACACCCCGCACCCTTTCACGATCAGCTTCCGGTCGTCGAAGCGCCGCCAATGCTCACGGCGGCGCAGCTCGGGGAAAAGACCAAGAGCGAACTGACCGAGCTTGCGAAAGAGCTCGAAGTTGAGATTCCCGCGCCGGCCAAGCTCAAGAAAGATGAGATCGTCACCCTGCTCGTGCAGGCGCAGATCTCGCGTTCGGGGATCGAGGTCGTCAGCGGCATTCTCGACGTCTTGCCGGAAGGCTACGGATTCTTGCGCCGCGCCGGCTACTACATCGGCAACGACGACATCTACGTCAGCCAGTCACAGATTCGCCGCTTCGAGCTGCGGCGCGGCGACATGGTCGAAGGTCAGGCGCGTCGCCCGAAGGAGAGCGAGAAATACTACGGCTTGATTCGGGTCGACAAAGTCAATGGTTACGACCCCGAAGCAATCAAGGGCCGGCGCGTCTTCGAGAAGGGCACGCCCATTTACCCGCAAGAGCGCTACAAACTTGAGGTTCGCGCCACCCAGCTTTCGACTCGAGTGATCGATCTTTTCAGCCCAATAGGTAAGGGACAACGCGCCTTGATCGTCTCGCCGCCGAAGGCCGGCAAGACGACGCTGCTCAAAAACATCGCCAACTCGATTTCGATCAATCATCCCGATGCACACATCATCGCGCTGCTCGTCGACGAGCGCCCCGAGGAAGTAACGGACATGCAGCGCACGATCGACGGAGAGGTCGTTGCCTCGACGTTCGATGAGCATCCCGAGAATCACACGAACGTAGCCGAACTCGCAATGGAGCGCGCCAAACGCCTGGTCGAGCTCGGTAAGGACGTCGTGATTCTGCTCGATTCGATCACGCGACTCGCGCGCGCTTATAACCAGGTCGTCGCGAGCTCGGGCCGCACCCTTTCGGGCGGCCTCGACACGGCGTCACTGCACAAACCGAAGCGTTTCTTCGGCGCCGCGCGCAAGATCGAAGAGGGCGGCTCTTTGACGATCGTCGCGACCGCGCTGATCGAGACCGGTTCCAAGATGGACGACGTTATCTTCGAGGAGTTCAAAGGCACCGGCAACATGGAGATCGACCTCACCCGCAAGCTGGCCGAATCGCGGGTCTTTCCTGCGATCGACATCAAACGGTCGGGCACGCGCCACGAAGAGCTGCTGCTCTCGCCCGACGAGATGCGCAAGATCTGGATGCTGCGGCGAGCCACGGCGGTGCTCAACACCGGCGACATTACCGAAATCATCCTCGACAAGATGGCTCAGACGCGTACCAACGAAGAGTTCTTGCAGTCGGTCACCAAAGAGGCGCTTTCGATGTCGCGCGGTCACGAAGACGGCAACGGCCGCTACTAGGGGCACTAGACTCAACAAATACATCGCGCGGGCAGGCGCCGCGTCGCGGCGACGTGCCGACGAGCTGATCGCCCGCGGAAGCGTCCGCATCAACGGGCGCGTCGTCCGCGAGCTGGGAACGCTGGTGCGGCCCGACGATCGCGTCGAGGTCGAGGGTGCGGCGCTGTCGCTGCCTGACGCTCCGACGTATTTGCTCTTGCATAAGCCATTGGGCGTGGTGACGACACTGCGCGATCCGCAAGGCCGTCGCACGATCGCCGACCTGCTTGCGCGCGGGCCACGCGTGGTTCCGGTCGGGCGTCTCGACTACGACACGGCGGGCGCGCTGCTGCTGACCGACGATGGCGATCTCGCCCACAGCCTCTTGCACCCGCGATTCGGCGTCGAGAAAACTTACCGCGCCACGATCGCCGGGCGTTTGAGCGCGACCGACGTGCGGCGGTTGCGCGAGGGTCTTGCGCTGCCCGAATACCGCGCCGCCGGCGCGCGGGTTCGTACCATCGCCGTGCGGCGCGACCAGTCGGTCGTCGATATCACGATCCACGAAGGGCGCAACCGCCAGGTTCGGCGGATGTTCCAACGCTTGGGTCACCCCGTTTTGGCGCTGACGCGAACGCGTTTTGGACCGCTCAAGCTGGGCGGGCTTCCCCCGGGGCACGCTCGTCCGCTCACGGAGAAGGAGCGAGCCGCCCTCCTGCGCCTCAAGCAGTTTACAGGCGGCGAGACTTGTGGTATAACAATCCGCTTGCTCCAAGCCCCCCGAGGTACGCCATGAAGCTTCGTTCCGCAATCGGAACTCTGACGGTCGCGACCGCCTTGATACTCGGCCCGGCGCTCCCGGCCAGCGCGCAGTACGCCAATCAGTTCGTGCCGGCGAAGCTGATCGCGCAGGGCAAGACCACTCACTCGATCGCGGGTCCGGGCACGACCGTCGTTCAAGTGCAAGTCAACGCGGACGGATCGCACAAAGCCATCAAGGTGATCCACTCGACCAATCCGGGCAACGACGCCGCAGCGATGGAGATCGCGCAGAACTCGACCTACCATCCGGCTCATCGTGGATCGACACCGGTTACCTCGTTTTACGATTTCACCCTGAAGTTCAATCACTCGTCGGTCGAGAACGCGGTGAGCGAGGATCAGGGCGGCGGCGCCGGATCCGGCGGGACGTCGGTTGCGAACCAGAATCAGGCGGCGAGCCTCGCAGTGCAAGCGGTCAAGATGGCCGACGACAACCCAACCCAAGCGCTGGCCCTCGCCCAAAAGGCGATGAGCCTCGACCCAAACACCAACTCGAAGTACGCGCTGGGGAGGGCTCAGCTGGCGAACAAGCAGTACAGCGATGCGATCGCAACCCTGAAGGAGGTCCATGCGGCCGCCTTCGCCGACCCGAAGATGCCCACGAACGCTAAGGTAGCAATCGACACGTCGCTGATGACCGCCTACTTCGAGAGTAACGATAGCCAGAACGCGCAGGCTATGGCGGCCGAGATCAAGCAGCTCGACCCGACCAGCACGCTGCCGGCCCGGGTCCTCGGGAACAGTCTGGTCAACGCGGGCGTCAGCGCTGCCGAAGCCAAGAACTACGACGAAGCCTTCAAGGACTTCGACCAGGCGGCGAGCCAGGGCGATACGCAGGTCGCGGTCACAGCCTACACGCAAGCCGCGCTCTTAGTTTCAAAGATGGACAAGCCGGACTACAAGCGCATGCAGGCGTACGCCGACAAGGCTCTCGCGCTCAAGCCGGATGACGCCATGGCCAACTTTGCCGAGGGGATTGCGCTGACCGGCCAGTGGGCGTCGAGTCATGACGACGCGACGAAGAAAAAGGCGCTCGAATCGCTGACTAAGGCCGACCAGGCGGCCAAAGCTGAGGGCAATATCGCACTATCACTACAAATTGAAACGTTTAT
This sequence comes from Vulcanimicrobiota bacterium, assembly GCA_030038215.1. Taxonomy (GTDB): domain Bacteria; phylum Vulcanimicrobiota; class Vulcanimicrobiia; order Vulcanimicrobiales; family Vulcanimicrobiaceae; genus Cybelea. Next base: position 3,372 of record JASHPI010000071.1, read on the forward strand.
CAAACAGAACCTCAACAGCGCGCCCGCCAGCCAGTCGGGCAGCAGCTAAACTTACCAGGACTTTACTCGGGGGTAGGCCAATGGGTCGCCCTCACGGGGCGCAGGCGCCCCAGAACACCGTAGTGGAGGGTTCGTAAAAAACCGTGTTTGCCGGATTTTGGAGTCTCATGCAGCAGGGCGGCTGGGATATGTGGCTGCTCTTGGGCATATCGATCGTCGGTCTCGCCGTCGTGATCGAGCGGCTGGTCTTCTTCCAGATGCAGCATGGCGACACTAAAGGGTTGCTGCGTCAGATCGGCAGTGAAGTCGCCGCTGATGATCTCGACGGTGCCATCGAGTTATGCAAGAAGAAACGTGGCATGCTGCCCCGCATCCTCGAGTTTGGTCTGCGCCGCGGCGAGAAGAACCGCGCCGACATCACCGACGCTCTCTCGATCGCCTTGATGGAACATCTCAATTCGCTCGAGCGCAACCTGGCCATCATCGGCACGATCGCCGTCATCGCGCCCTTCGTCGGCCTCTTTGGCACGGTGCTCGGCATCATCCGCGCCTTCCAAGACATCGCCCTCAAGGGTAACTCAACCCCGGCCGTGGTTGCTGCGGGCGTCTCGGAAGCACTGATCACGACGGCCAGCGGCTTGATCATCGCGGTCATCGCTGTCGTCTTCTTCAACTTCTTCAAGTCGCGCATTAAGAATTACAACCAAGAGATGATCGTGGCCGCGAACCAACTCGCCGAGATGCTGCACTTCCACAACACCGGCGCGCCGATTCCAACCGATCTCTATCAACCCTCGCAGGCTACGGCGAAGTAACGACGTCAAGGCAATAGTATAAGTGGGACTGCTGTCCGCTCAACAAGAGCAAGAGGTAATGGCGGAGATCAACATCACGCCGTTTACCGACGTGCTGTTGGTCTTGCTCATCATCTTCATGATTCTGGCCGCCCTGGTCGCGCCGCCCGGCTTCGAGAAAGAGCTGCCGAACAAGAACAACCAAGCTCAGACCCAACAGACGCACAACGACATTACCGTCGACGTTAATAATAAGGGCGTGATTTTCGTCGATGGGGAGAAAACCGACGAGGTAGGCATCTACCGCGTCATGTACGATGTTTCGAAAAGGAAACCGCACCACCACGTGTCCATCATCGCCGATGCAAAGGCGCCGTACGGAGTCATCATTCGAATTCTCGACGCGGCTAAGCAGGTGGGGCTCGAAGACGTCGGTTTCGTAACGTCGTGATGATTTTGCCGCTGCATGGCGGCAGAGTGCCGACCGTGCTGCGACGCGCCGAAGCGGTGCGCGAGACGCGGCGCACACGCAAGGGAGGTTAACAAGTGGCCGTTTCCACAGGTGGAGGCGAAGATGAGGTAATGTCGACGATTAACATCACGCCGTTCACCGACGTGTTGTTGGTTCTCCTCATTATCTTCATCATTTTGGCTTCGGTCACCAAAGAGCCGAAGCTGCCCGACGCCTATAACAAGGAGAGGGTGCAACCCTCGCAGATCGTCGTCATCGTCGACGAGAACGATCACATTCAGATCGGCTCGAACCAGGTCACTATCAACGAAGCGAAAGCGGCCTTCCAGCAGCTTCAGGATGCCACGGACCACAAATTCAAGAGCGTGATCATCAAGGCGAACCCTAAGTCCAGCTACGGCGTCATTCTGCAGATCATGGACGCCGCCAAATCGGTCGACCTCACCGACTTCGGTCTGGCCAACCACGTCCAAGGCACGCCCGAGGGAAGCATCGCGCCTGAGGACGAGCACGAGGGAAGCAACCAGTAGTCGATGGCTAAACGCGATTCGGGATACATCACCACCGGCGAGCGCGTCCGCAGCTTCATCGGCTGGGCGTTCGTCATCTCTCTCGTCGCGCATCTGGCGTTCGGCTCGATCTTTCCGAACGTCTTGCAGCATCACGAGGCGGATAAAGTCGAGACGGTGACGATGGCAAAGAAAACCCGGGTAAAGGTCCATACGCCACCCCCGCCGACGCCGACCCCGCCGCCAACGCCGACCCCGCCGCCGGAGAAGACGCCCCCGCCCAAGCAAGTGCCGCATCACGTGCAGCCGCAGCTGAAGCTCCACGTGGTCCATCAGACGAGCCAAAGCAAGAGCACTACCAGCACCGAGACCAGCTACTCGGAGCCGAAGACCGGTAATGAGGAAGGCGCGCCGCAGGGGCAGGGCACGGGCCCACCGGCGCCGGCCGGACCGCCGGGGACGCCGAAACCGGCGTGCGCCAACCCGAACGTCGAAGCGACGGTGACCAATCCGGTGCAGCCGGACTATCCCGACTCGGCTCGCGATCTCGGCTTGGGCGCCGTCACGGTCGAGGTCGAGGTAACGGTTGGGCCGACCGGAAATCTGCTCGACGCCAAGATCTACAAGAGCTCGAGCAACATGGCGATCGATCAAGCCGCACTGCGCGCGGCGCGCCAGTCGACGTATTCGCCGAAACTGGTGGACTGTTCGCCGACGCAGGGGAACTATCTGTTCCGCGCCGATTTCCAGCCCGACTAGCGCAGCACCGCACTAAGGGTCGCCATGCACGATGAGACGCGCACGACGCCTGCTGTTCATCGCGTTTGCGCTCTCGCTGCTGATTCATCTTCTGATCGCGCTGATCGTCCGTCCCGCCGCGCCTAGCCGGCAGAATCAAACCGAGGTCGTTTCGATCGAGCATCGGCGCATGGTGATCGCGCTGACCAGGAGGACGCCGGCCCCGCCCTCTCCCACGCCGAGGCCGATCCGCACCTCGCCGCCGGCTCCTGCGCCGCCGCGCGAGAAACCGCCGGTCGCGGTCGCTACGGGTCCCGGCGGCGGAGGCCGGGGCATTGCTACGGCCCCTCCCGCGACGCCCACGCCGGCGCCGGTCCCGACACCGTCCCCGTCTGGGTGCACCCACCCGAACGCCACCGCGGCCGTTTTGGCCACGCCTTCGCCGCCCGACATCGCTTCCGACGCGCGCGTTCCCGGTACCAGCGGGACGGCGCTGGTGAAGGTGCAACTCGACCCATCGGGGGCGGTGACCGATACGAGCGTCACACAGACGAGCGGGAATCCATCGCTCGATCTGGTCGCCCTCGCGCTGGCTCGCGACGCCCGCTACGCGCCGGCGCTTCACGATTGCAAACCGATCGCCGGTATTTACACCTTTAGCGTCAAATTCGTGGCCTGGTGATGACCTTCGCGCAGGCGTTCGTGCTCGCGCTCCTTCAGGGTGTCAGCGAGCTCTTCCCCGTTTCCAGCTTGGGCCATACTATTCTGGTTCCGGCGGTGCTCCAGTGGCACAACGTCGACCGTTCCGCTCCGTCGTTTCTGGCTTTCGTCGTGGTGCTTCATTTCGGGACTGCACTGGCGCTGATTATCTTCTACCGCCGGCAGTGGTGGGCGATCGCGCGCGCGTTAGCGGCCAGCGTCATCCGCGGGCGGCTGAGCAACGATCGCGCCGAGCGGATCGGGTGGCTGCTCGTGGTCGGCACGATTCCGGTCGGCATCCTGGGAGTGATCTTCGAGGCGCCGGTACGACGGCTTTTCGGGTCGCCGGCGCCGGCCGCGCTGTTTTTGGTGTTAAATGGACTGCTGATGTTTGCCGGTGAAGCGTTGCGCCGAAGACAGCAAATCCTGCGCCCGAAAGGCTACGCGCCTATCGAACGCTTGACCTATGGGCAGAGTCTTTTCATCGGCTTCGCGCAGTCGCTGGCGCTCTTGCCGGGCATCTCACGCTCGGGCGTTTCAATGGTGGCGGGGCTGCTCTGCGACCTCGACCACGAGCATGCGGCGCGCTTCTCCTTCCTGCTCGCCACGCCCGTGATTTTCGCGGCCGCGCTGCTGGAGACACCGAAGCTCTTCGCGCCGGCCGCGCATCTTGTGCTCGTACAGGCGATTTGCGGCGGAATTGCGGCGGGCGTCGCAGCATATCTCTCGGTCGCGTTCCTGACGCGGTACTTTCGCTCGAATGACCTGCGCCCATTCGGCTGGTACTGCGTCATCGCCGGAACGGTCTGCTTCATTTTGGCTCGCACGGGAGTAATCACATGAGGGTTATCGCGATCGCTCTTGCCATCATCTTCTTCATCGTCGGCATTCTGTATGGCATGGGCAAGATCAACGTCTTCACACAATCGGGCACCGGACACGAGCACCACGTAACGCATCTCGTCGTCGCGTGGGTGTTGGCCCTCCTCTGTCTGATTTGGGCTCGCTTTCAGAGCGCACCGTCGCGGTGAAACTCTCCCATATCACCGCCGGCGGCAGCATCTCGATGGTCGACGTCTCCGGCAAGCGCCCCACGACGCGTACCGCGCGGGCCGAGGCCCTGGTTCGCATGAACCGCGATGCGCGTGCGGCGCTGCAGTCGGCGACGCTATCGAAGGGCGATGCGTTCGTGGCCGCACAGCTTGCCGGGATCATGGCTGCCAAGCAAACCTTCTCGCTGATCCCGCTGACGCATCCGCTACCGCTGGCCGGTGTCGAGGTTCATTTCGACTGGCGAGACGATGGTACGCTGCGCATCGAGGCGCGGGCGCGCACGACCGCGCAGACCGGCGTTGAGATGGAGGCGCTGGTAGCGGCGTCAATTGCCGCGCTGACCGTCTACGACATGACCAAGGCGCTCGATAAGTCGATCACGATCGAATCCGTGCGGCTGCTCTCGAAGAGCGGCGGCAAGAGCGGAGCCTGGGAGCGAAAGCGGTGAGCTTTAGAGCGGCGCTGATCGTCCTCTCCGACCGAGCGGCCTCGGGGGAGCGGGCCGACACCTGCATCCCGATCATGAAGGAGCGGCTTGGGCCCGCGT
>JASHPI010000072.1 GCA_030038215.1 Vulcanimicrobiota bacterium
GCGATCGCGCTGCGCGTCTGCCGCGCCTCGATCACGTCGTCGACGTAACCACGTTGCGCCGCGATGTACGGATTCGCGAAGCGCTCGGTGTACTCATCGATGAGCTCCTTCATCTTTGCAGCCGGGTCGCGCGCTGCGGCGATCTCGCGGCGGAAGATCGTCTTGACCGCGCTCTCGGCTCCCATCACCGCGATCTCGGCGGTCGGCCACGCTAGATTGACGTCGGCCCGAATGTGTTTGCTGGCCATGACGTCGTAGGCGCCGCCATAGGCCTTGCGGGTGATGATCGTGATCTTCGGAACGGTCGCTTCGGCGAAGGCGTAGAGCAGCTTGGCGCCGTGTAGAATGATCCCGCCATACTCTTGATCGGTGCCTGGAAGAAAACCCGGCACGTCGACGAACGTGACGAGCGGCACGTTGAACGCATCGCAGAAGCGCACGAAGCGTGCGGCTTTGATCGACGAACGCGTGTCGAGCACGCCGGCCAACACGCTGGGCTGATTCGCGACGATTCCGACCGCGCGTCCGTTTACGCGTCCGAAGCCGCAGATGATGTTCTGCGCATAAAGAGGCTGAATCTCCAGGAAGTCGCCGTAGTCGACGATTTCATCGATGACCGCGTGCATGTCGTAAGGTTTATTCGGCGAGTCCGGCACGACGTCGTCGAGCGCTGCGACCAGGCGATGGAGATCGTCGTCGCAGGCGAACTGGGGAGGCTCCTCGCGGTTGTTCTGCGGAACGAACGCGAAGAGGGCTTTCGTGAGCTCGACGAGGTTCTCTTCATCCGCGGCGACCAAATGCGCGACGCCGCTGCGCGTCGCGTGAGTGGTCGCGCCGCCCAGCTCTTCGAACGTCACTTCCTCGCCGGTGACCGTTTTGATGATTTCGGGACCGGTGATGAACATCTGCGAGATCTTTTCGGTCATGATGATGAAATCGGTTATCGCCGGCGAGTACACCGCGCCGCCCGCAGAGGGGCCGGCGATCAGGCTGATCTGCGGAATCACGCCGCTGGCCTGCACGTTGCGCCAGAAGATCTCGGCGTAGCCGCCCAGCGAGACGACGCCTTCCTGAATCCTGGCGCCGCCCGAGTCGTTGATGCCGATCAGCGGCGATCCCGTTCGCATCGCCAGGTCCATCACTTTGCAGATCTTCTCCGCAAACGCTTCACCGAGCGATCCGCCCAGCACCGTGAAGTCTTGGGAAAAGAGGAAGATCTGACGTCCGTCGATCGTTGCTCGGCCCGTAATCACCCCGTCGCCGAGGAACTCTTTCTCGTCGAGTCCGAACGCGTTCGTGCGGTGCACGACGAAGCGATCGAATTCGACGAAGGAACCCTCGTCGACCAAAGCGTCGACGCGCTCGCGCGCCGTTCGCTTCCCACGCGCGTGCTGCCGGGCCACGGCCTCGGCGCCGGCCGGCATCTCCGCGAGCTCGCGCTTACGCTGGAGCTCGGAGTATTTTTCGGCGCGGTTCTTCACAGGCGTGACGTTGCACGCCTCGTTCAACGGCTCCTCGACCGGCGAGGCGCCCGCGAGCTACCGTAGAATCACTAGCCTATGCCAGGATTGCTCTTGAGCGGCCTTCTTCTGGCCGGTACGACCTTCACGACCTTCCCTACGCCGCCCCCGGTGCCGTCGCCCCAGCCCGTCACCGAACAGTTCTTCGGAACGACCGTCACCGATCCGTATCGTTACTTCGAGAACATGCAGGATCCGGTCGTCGTGCAATTTTTCAAGGATCAGAATGCGTATGCGCGCGCGGTGTTGAGCGGCCTGGGCACCCCGCGGGAGCAGCTGTTCGAACGCATCAGAGCTCTCGACAACTCCGGTGCCATCGTCTCCGGCGTCACGCGCGTCGGTCCCTACTACTTCTATGAGAAGCTCAATCCGGGCGACAACTCACCCAAGCTCTACATCCGAAACGCGGATCGAGGGGACGAACGGCTTCTCGTCGATCCGCAGCTGCTGGCAACGGCCGGCAAACATTATACGATTAACTACTTCCTTCCGTCGCTCGACGGACGATACGTCGCCTACGGCATCTCCGAGGGCGGATCGGAGGCTTCGGTCATTCACGTCGTCGACGTTGCGACTACGCGCGTGCTGCCCGACGCGATCGACCGCGCCTACTACGTCGGCGCGACGAGCTGGCGCCCCGACGGAAAATCGTTTTATTACGTGCGCTTTCCGAAGCTCCAGCCGGGCGAGCCGGAGACCGACAAGGAGACGCGCGCGGTCGCTTACCTTCACGTTCTCGGCCGCGATCCAGATCGCGACGTTGCCGTCTTCGGCTATGGCGTGAATCCGAAGATTCGCTTCGGTACGACCGACTTTCCGATCGTCATCTATTCGCCGGCTTCACCCTACACGCTCGGCGTCGTTCAGCACGGCGTGAAGAATGAGGTAACGATTTATGCCACTCGGGCCCGAGCCCTCAGCTCGGCCGACGTGCCGTGGAGGCTGATAGCGACCGACGATGACGACGTTACGGGCTACGACGTGAAAGGGTCGACGATCTATCTGCTAACGCATAAAGACGCGCCAACCTTCAAGATCGTCGCGACCTCGCTCGCATCACCGGACGTTGCCGCCGCGCGGACGGTCGTCGCCGCCGGCGAACCGGTCGTCGAACAGATGGGGGTCGCTTCCGATGGCCTCTACGTTTTGGCGCGCGACGGTGGCTTCGGGCGCATCTCACGCGTGGCGCTGACGGCCAGCGGCGCGCCGGGCAGCGCTGCCGGCGTCACCTTGCCCTTCGAAGGCTCCGTCAACGCGATCTCAACCGACCCGCGCGTGGCGGGCGCGGTCTTCGGGCTGACCGGCTGGACGCACTCGCTGCTCTACTATGCGGTGGATGCGAACGGCACGGTCACCGACACCCGCCTCAAAGCGCCCGCCAACGTCGACATGTCGCCGTATACCTCATCGGAGGTGCAGGCGCGCAGCGCCGACGGCACGCTGGTACCGCTCTCGTTGATTTACCGCAAAGGCCTGCCGCTGGATGGCTCCCATCCAACGTATTTACAGGGTTACGGAGCCTATGGGATCACGCTGGAGCCTGCGTTCAGTGCGACGCGCGTCGCCTGGCTCGAGCGCAATGCCGTGATTGCGGTCTGTCACCCGCGCGGCGGGGGCTGGTACGGTGAGGCCTGGCATCGGGCCGGCATGATCGCGACCAAACATCATACCTGGGAAGATTTCATCGCTTGCGGCCAATGGCTCATCGACCACAAGTACACCTCATCCGAGCACCTCGCGGGCGAGGGTACGAGTGCCGGCGGAATCACGATCGGACGCGCCATTACCTCGCAGCCGCATCTCTTCGCCGCCGCGCTCGACGTGGTCGGCGTCAGCAACGCGCTGCGCTCGGAGTTCTCACCCAACGGTCCGCCGAACATTCCCGAGTTCGGCACCGTCACGAACGAAGTTGGATTTAGAGCGCTCTACGCGATGGACGCCTACCAGCACGTCGTGCCGGGCACGCCGTATCCGGCGGTGATGCTCATCACCGGCTACAACGATCCGCGCGTCTCGTCATGGGAACTCGCGAAGTTTACCGCGCAACTGCAGCATGCGAGCACGAGCGGCCGGCCGATTCTGCTGCGCGTCGATTACGATGCCGGCCACGGTTTTCTCGCCGCCTCGCGCACGCAGAGCGAGCAGCTGTTGACCGACGAATTCGCCTTTCTGCTCTGGCAATGCGGCGATCCCGCGTTCGCCGACATTCCAACGCGCATCGTCCCACATTAGCTACTCGGCTGCGGTGGCGAGCGCCGGGACGGGAGCGCGAGGCGAGCGCAAGAGCAGCACCAGCGGCGTGAGGAGCAGCGTCACGGCGCCCAGCACGTAGAAAGCGTCGGCGAAGGCAAGCGTCACGGCTTGCTGGTTGACGATGTTGGCCAGCTGCGGCGCCGAGGCGTGGTGCTGCAAGGCCGACTGGACCGCTGGGCTGGTCAAATTTATCCGGCCTGCCAAGTTGTCGAGGTGCAGGGCGCCGCGCCGGTCGAGCAGCGTCACCAGGACCGCCGTCGAGATCGATCCGCCCAGCTGCTGGCACAAGCTCAGCAACGAGGTGGCCTTCTGAGTCTCGAGACCGCGCACCGAGCTCAGGACGGCAACGCTGAGTGGAACGAAGAGCATGCCGAAACCGATGCCGCCAAGCGCGAGCGGAAAGATGAACGTTCCGAAATCGCTATCGGTCGTGAGCACTTGACCGTTGTTGAAGTTGGCGACCCCGACGATCACGAACCCGATCGCCAGTAGGAGCGGCGGTTTCAAGTGAAAGCGATTCAGCAGAATGAGCGTAACCGGTGTCATCACCATGATCGCCAGCGCACGCGTCAGGATCGACTCCCCGGAGAGCGTCGCCGTGAAACCCAGCAGATTCTGCTGGAACTGGGGCGCCAGAATCACGCCGCCGAAGAGTCCGAAGGCCAGCGTCATCTGGAGCAAACAGCCCGCGGCGATCGTGCGGTTTCGCAGCAGGATGCGCAGGTCGACGATCGGATTGCGCGCCACCCCTAACGACCAAAAAATCCAGGCGGCGAGCGAAAAGATCGAGATTACCGTTGTGATCAGGATGTTCTGATCGTTAAACCAGTCGTACTGCTCGCCTTGATCGAGGACGTATTGCAGACACCCGAGGCCGATTGCCATCAGCCCCAGGCCGATGCCGTCGACGCTGGGGCGCGCGCCTCGCGGCGGATTGCGCAACAGCATCGCGCACAGCACCAGCGACGCGATGCCGGGCAGGATATTGATGTAGAAGATCCAGTTCCAGGAGAGCTGATCGGTGAGCACACCACCGAGCGTCGGACCGATCGAAGGGCCGATGACCGCCCCGATCGAGGTCAAGGCCTGGCTCAAGCCAAGCTGCCGGGCCGGGAACGTGTCGCGCATGATGGCTTGGCCGGTCGCGATCAAGCCGCCGCCGCAGAGGCCCTGCAGAACGCGGAAGAAGACCAGCTCGTCCAACGAGGTGGAGAGGCCGCATAAGGCCGAGGTGATCGTGAATCCGGCGATCGCCGCCACGTAGTACTGTCGCCGCCCCATCACTTGCTGGAGCCAAGGCGTGAGCGGAATGACGATCACGGCGGCGATGATGTAACCGGTGACGATCCACGCGCCCTCGTCGAAGTTGGCGCCCATGTTGCCCTGGATCGTCGGAAGTGCAACGTTGACGATCGTCACGTCGAGGACTTGCAACAGCGTTGCCGACATTACGCCCAGAACGATCAGCCAGCGGCGCGTGCCGTACTCGACCAGCTGCTCGTCCTGCGCAACCATAAGCTCGGAGACTAGGCGAGCAGCGCAGGAAGTTTCGTTACCAGATCCCCAAGAGCGCTTTCACGTCATCCGAGGCCATCGTGTGCGGATCCCACGGCGGCGTGAACGTGATCTCGACGTTGGCGGTCTTGACGCCCTCGATCGCAAGCACGTGATCCTCGACGGACTGCTTGAACATCGGCCCAACCGGGCACATCGGGGACGTCAGCGTCATCATGACGGTAACGTTCTCGCCATTCTCGCCCTCTGTAACGATGTCGTAGACCAAGCCGAGCTCGAGGATCCCCAGATTCAGCTCAGGATCCTTAACGTCGGTCAGCGCGTCGCGAACCTGCTCGACGGTCGGCATGGGGTGCGAGGTTCCGCAGGCTCAAAGTCAAACCTCTACGAGTGCGACCCCAGGCGGGCACGGCCGCGGGGAACGAAACTCCGGGGGCAAGAGTTAGATTGAAGGGATAGGGCTGAGAGCGGAGACGGCCGATAAACAAGAGATGAGGCCGAGAGAGGAAAGGTAGAGCCAGAGCGATGTCAATGTGGGAGCCCTTCACCGAGCGAGCCAGACGCAGCATCGTGCTCGCTCAAGAAGAAGCCCAGCGTCTCGGGAACAACTACATTGGAACCGAGCACATTCTGTTGGGCATCATCTCGGAGGGCGAGAGCCTCGCTGCCAAAGTTCTCGAGTCGCTCGGCGTCAATCTCGCCAAGGTTCGTCAAGAGGTCGAAGCGATCGTCGGACGAGGCGGACAGACCGTTCAGCAGGAGATGGTCTTTACTCCCCGTGCCAAGCGCGTCATCGAGCTGGCCTTCGAAGAGGCGCGTCAGCTCAATCACAACTATATCGGGACCGAGCACTTGCTTCTCGGCCTCATCCGAGAAGGCGAAGGCGTCGCCGCTCGCGTGCTGACCAACCTCGGCATCGACCCGGCCAAAGTCCGCGTTCAGACCACCTCGCTGCTCGGTGCGGAGGGGCAGCCTTCGGCGCCCAAGGGAAAGAGCAAGACCCCGACGCTGGATGCTTACGGCCGCGACCTCACCCAACTTGCACGCGACAATAAGCTCGATCCGGTGATCGGACGGAACACCGAAATCGAACGCGTGATTCAAATTCTCTCGCGCCGTACCAAGAACAATCCGGCGCTGATCGGCGAGCCCGGCGTCGGCAAGACGGCGATCGCCGAAGGGCTCGCGCAACGCGTCATCAAGGGCGACATCCCCGAACCCTTGCGCGATCGCCGTGTGATCACGCTCGATCTGGCCGGCCTCGTCGCCGGAACGAAATATCGCGGTGAGTTCGAAGAGCGCATGAAGCGCGTCATGGACGAAATCCGCGGCGCCGCGGGCGAGATCATTCTTTTCATCGACGAGCTGCACACGCTGGTCGGGGCCGGCGCCGCCGAAGGCGCGATCGACGCCAGCAACATCATCAAGCCGGCATTGGCGCGCGGCGAGCTGCAATGCATCGGCGCGACCACGCTCAACGAGTTTCGCAAACACATCGAGAA
>JASHPI010000073.1 GCA_030038215.1 Vulcanimicrobiota bacterium
ACGAGTTTGCCCTGCAGACCCCCCGTCTTGAGCGCTTGGCCTTCGACGCCGGCGAGCACGCGGTCGAAGATGCGCGGCACGGCAGTCATCTCGGTCGGTCGCACGTCGCGAAGGTCCGCAAGCAGCTCGCTGGGATCGTGACAGATAAAATACCGCACCTTCGAGATCAAGTAGATGTAGATCATCGTGTGCTCGTAGATGTGCGAATACGGGAGCACCGAAAGCACGTCGCGGCCCGACTCGACGCCCTCGAAACCGCACGTTAGCGACACTTGAGCATCGAAGGACAAGTTATCGTGGGAGAGCATCACCCCTTTGGGAACGCCGGTCGTCCCCGACGTATAGATCAGCACCGCAAGGTCGTCGGGAAGCAGCGTCGCCTCGTACGCGGCGGGCAGCTCCGGATGCTCGGAACGAATCGCTGCGCCCCGTCTTTGAAACGCGCTCAATCCATCGTCTGCCTCGGAGTCGAAGACGACGACGCGTGGCAGCGTTACGCCGCTAGCACGCACGTGCTCCAGCGTGTCACGCGAATCGACGAAGACGAGCTTGGCGCCGGAGTGCTCGAGAATATAGGCGGTGTGATCGAGCGCCTGCGTCGGGTAGATCGGAACGACGACGCATCCCGCGAAAAGCGTGGCGAAATCGCAGACGATCCAGTCAACGCAGTTGTGGGAGATCAACGCCACGCGATCGCCCGCGACAAGACCCGCGTCACGAATGGCGCACGCGACGCTTTCGACGAGCTCGATGAGGCGCGCGCTCGAGCTCGGTGTCCAGCTTCCGTTGACCCGCTCGACCAAAACCTCGTTGCGCTGATCGGACAGCGCCCGCCGAATCAAGGTCGGAAGCGTCTCTTTGCGGGGAAGCTCCGGGGACATGCATCCCCAATGCGCGCCGCCCGGTGGGGACCCCTTTTGCTCGCGCTACGGCTGCTGCAGGTACGGTCGTGCGCGCTCCAGGCGCGCTTGCGTCATCCCGGCAACGTCGAGCAGCTCGTCGATCGACGTGAAGTTTCCCTCGCGTTCGCGCATCTCGACGATGCGCTGCGCGACGGCGTGCCCGATGCCCGGCACGGCGGCGAGCGCCGCGGCACCGGCCGCGTTGAGGTCGACGCTCGACGCCGGCGGCGGACTCGCGGAGCGACGCCGGCCATGCCGCGCCGGCGTGCGCCCGCGCTCGCTTTCACCGACTGCGGGAACGTAGATCTCATCGCCGTCGGCCGCGCGCGCCGCCAGGTTCACACCCGCCCGATCGGCCGACGCGCTTAGTCCGCCCGCCAACGCAACAGCTCGCGCGTAGCGGTCGCCGGCATGCAGGCGATAGAGACCCGGCTTCGCGACGGCGCCCGCTACGTAGACCACGACGCTCTCATCGGAGGTGAGGCGGGCAACGCGACGGTGGTGCTGGTAAGCGGCCGGAGAGGCGCCCGTCGCGGGATCGAGCGCGGGCGAGGCGCCGCTGAGACCTTGCGTGAGCGGCCGCTGCACCGGATGCCAGAGCGCCGCCGCGCCCAAGCCGAGTGCGGCCGCGATGAGCGCAATTCGAACGATCATGCCGATCTTTTACCGCGCCACCGCACGCGCGGAAAGAGCGGCTTGCGCGGGGCGTGTACCATGGTTGCATGGCCGGCAGCACCGCGGCGAGCTACGACTTCCGCACGATCGAGCACAAATGGCAGTCGCGCTGGGAGCGCGACGCGATCTATCGCGCACGCGAAAAGAGCGAGCTTCCCAAGTACTATGCGATGGAGATGTGGCCCTACCCATCGGGCGATCTGCACGTGGGTCACGCCAAGAACTATGCGTTCGGCGACGCGGTAGCGCGCATGATGCGGATGCTCGGCTACGACGTCTTGCATCCGATGGGTTGGGACGCCTTCGGTTTGCCGGCCGAGAATGCCGCCATTTCGCGCGGCGTCGATCCGCAAGTCTGGACCGTCGAAAACATCCTTAACATGCGCCGCCAGATCCGTTTGATGGGCACCGGCTACGATTGGTCACGCGAGATCACGACCTGCGAGCCGGAGTACTACCGATGGAACCAATGGCTCTTCCTGCGTCTGTACGAACACGGCCTAGCGTACAAGCGCGAGGCGCCGGTGAATTGGTGTCCGCACGACCGCACCGTGCTGGCTAACGAACAAGTGATCGACGGCCGCTGCTGGCGCTGCGGGCATCTGGTCGAACGGCGCAATCTCTCGCAGTGGTTCTTGCGGATCACCGCGTATGCCGATCGGCTGCTCGACGATCTCGAACGTCTCCCGGGGTGGCCCGAACGCACGCGCACGATGCAGCGCAATTGGATAGGGCGCAGTCGCGGCGTTCTTTTTGCGTTCGGCATCGACGGACTCGACGATGCGATCGAGGTCTTCACCACGCGCATCGACACCTTCTACGGCGCAACCTTCGTGGCGATCGCACCGGAGCATCCGGTCGTCGAGTCACTCAAACGAATCATCTCACCGGAGCACGCGGCCGCTATCGCGGCCTTCGCCGAGACTCTCAAGTCGCGCTCGGAGCTCGAGCGCACGAGCTTGATGGAGAAGCAAGGGCTCTTCACGGGCGCCTACGCGATTCATCCGCTTTCGCGCGAACGCATCCCGATTTGGGTGACGAACTACGTGCTCGCCGAATACGGAACCGGCGCCATCGGGGGCGTGCCCGCTCACGACGAGCGCGATTACGATTTTGCCAAGCAACACGGCCTCCCGGTGGTTCAGGTGATCGTGCCCGCCGATGAGCAGCCGGACCGATCGACCGATCTTCCGTTGCTCGGCGATGGACGCTTGATCGCAAGCGACGACTTTAGCGGGATGTCGAGCGCCCGCGCACGCGAAGCCATGACCGAACGTCTCACCGCGCTGGGTCTGGGAAGCGCCGCCGTCAACTACCGGCTCCGCGATTGGTTGATCTCGCGCCAGCGCTATTGGGGAACGCCGATTCCGATCGTCTATTGCGAGCGCTGCGGCGAAGTTCCGGTGCCCGACGCGCAGCTTCCGATTCTTCTTCCGCCGGTCGCGCACGTCGCACGAGAGGGCTCGCCGCTGGCCTCGGTCCCTGAGTTCGTCAACACCGTTTGCCCGCGCTGCGGTGAGCCTGCCCGTCGTGAAACCGA
>JASHPI010000074.1 GCA_030038215.1 Vulcanimicrobiota bacterium
CCTGTCGAACCATGACTAGACTGTCACGTTGCTGGGCGTCAGAATGCGTGTGAGCGCGCGGAGCAGCGCGTCGGCGGGCGTCGTGTTATCGACCGGAACGTCGGAGCTGGCCAGGATGACGATCGTGGCGTCTTGCGACGGCAGGTAGAAGACCTCGCTCGTGTATCCGGCGATCGAGCCGTTGTGGCCGAGCCAGCCGTGGTTGTTCAGGATGCCGAGACCGTAGGCATGGTCGGGCGTAAGCGGCGGAAACGTGACCCACGTGAGATGCTGCTTGCGCATCGCGGGCGAGAGCAGGGTGCCGGTCGCGTTGGCCTTCGCCCAGATTCTCATATCCGCCAGGGTCGAGATGAGTTCGCCCGCGGCATTCGAGATGCTGGGACTGAATTTGGTCGCATCGACGATTCGGCCGTCGATTTCGGTGACGCCCTGCGCGTGGGGAAAGGGCAGATCGGCGGAGAGCGGCCAGATGGTGTAGCGCAAGCCGACCGGCGCGAAGATGTAGCGCTGGAAGATCGCGCGGATCGGCTGCCCGGTGACCTTTTCGAGGACTTGGCCGACGAGAACGGTGTTGGTGTTGCTGTAATGAAAGCCTTTGCCCGGCGCGAAGTACGGAGGATGGCTCAAGCCGATGTTTACCAATTCGCGCGCCGACCAGATGCGGTGCGGATTGGTCTGCCACTGCTGCAGCCAGATGGCGTCTTCGGTGAAGTTGAAGATGCCGCTTGTCATGTTCGCCAGCATGCGCAGCGTGATGTTGCTGCCGTTTGGAACAGAGGGGAGGTACTTCGAAACGGGATCGTCCAAGCTCAGGCGTCTGCGGTCGGCGAGCACCATCAGCGCAGTAATCGTGAACGTCTTGGTGACGCTGCCGATGCGCATGTGGTCGTTGACGTTCATTCCCTGGCCGTTCGCCGGGTTGGCGACGCCTTGGGCCGAAACGTAGGTGCCTTTGTTGGGAAACCAGATGCCGACGATGACGCCGGGCGCCTTGTACTTGGCGAACCAGCTCGTGATCGCGACGTCGATCGCTTTCGTGGTGGCCCCTCCGAACGTCGTCACCACGGGCTGCGGCCGCGGCTGAGCACCGGCCATGCCCGGACCGAGCAGTGCGAAGACGACAAGCCAACAGAACGCGCGCATCATACGAAGGTTCGCGTCGCTCTCCGAGTGTCATGCTCCCGATGTCATGGTGAGCTTGTCGAACCATGACCATCCTCCCAGTGTCATGGCGAGCTTGTCGAACCATGACGGTGCGATGACCAAAATCTGGCTGCCGGCCTGGTTCACGCCGCGCTTCCTGGGCGCGCTCGCGATCGTCGCGTTGCTGCTCGCGACCTCGCCCGGCGTCTCGGCTTTCGTGCCGCTTGCACTCATCCTCGCCGCTGCGCTCGCGATCGCAACGGCTATCGATGCGATCCTTGGCCCGCGAGTCTCCGAGATTCGCGTCACGCGCATTCCGCCGCAGCACTTCGCGCTCGGCGTGCGCACCGAACTCTCCTACGCCGTCGAGAACCGCTCGCCGCGCGCGACTCGCCTCGGTATCATCGAAACGCCGGTCTCGACTCTGCGCTTCGAGACCGACGAGCTCGTTGCCGACCTCCCGCCGCAATCGCGCTCGTTGCTTGCACGTCCGGTCATGCCGGTCACGCGCGGCGCCGGCGAGCTGGGCACGCTCTACGTCTGGTACGAAAACACATTCGGCCTCATCCGCCGGCGCCTGCGTATTCCCGCCAGCGAATCTGTCCGCGTCTTCCCCGATCTTGCCGCAGTCGAGCGGTACGGCAAGCTGCATCTGCGCAACCGCACGATCGAAGCCGGGCTGCGGCGCATGAAGTTGCGCGGCGCGGGAACCGAGTTCGAATCGCTGCGCGAGTGGAGCGACGGCGATGCCTTTCGGACCATCGATTGGAAGGCCACCGCGCGGCGCGGCAAGCTGATGGTCGCGCAGCACGAGGTCGAGCGCAGCCAGAACGTGCTGCTGCTGCTCGACTGCGGACGGCTGATGACGCCGCGCATCGATACCCGCCGCAAACTGGACTACGCCGTCACCGCCGCGCTCTCGCTGGCGACGATCGCCGGTCTGGCCAGCGATCGCGTCGGCTTAGTAGCGTTCGCGCGCGACATCCTCGCGGCCAGCGCCCCGCGCTCGGCGCGCTCGTCGATCGCATCGCTTTCCGAGCGTCTTTACGCGCTCGAGCCGCGCTTCGAGGAGTCGAACTACACGCGCGCCTTCGCCTATTTGCGCCATCACTTGCACAAGCGCTCGTTGATCGTCTTTCTCACCGACGTCATTGATCCGCTGGCGCAAGCGGCGCTGCTGGCGGAACTCGGCTCGTTGGCGAAGCACCATCTGCTGGTCTGTTGCTTCATGAACGATGCCGCGGTCAGCGCGGCGCTCGCGCAGCCGGCGCAGAGCGAGCGCGAAGCCTATCGCGCGACCGTCGCGCGCGAGCTCTTGACCGAACGCCGCCTGGCCGCAACGATGATGGAGCGCGCCGGCGCGATCGTCATCGATGTCCCGGCTGCGAAGCTAACGACGGCGCTGATCGACGAGTACTTGCGCGTCAAACGCCGCGGCCTGCTATGATCTAGCCGAGTCGCCGCAATGGCTGGGCTCGCGACACCTGAGGCGCGGCGCAACACGCGAAGCGCTGGTCATTCGTTCGTCTCAAGGAGCGGCTTACTTATCTTCATCGTAAGCCCAGGAGCCGATGGCGCTGAGGTCATCGAGCTCGTTTTGTTCCTTATCCTCCGAACGCTTCAGGGTTCTGCGGCGCTTGTCGTCATGGGCCCCGGCTTTACGAAGATTTTTTGGCGGTCCAAGGCGTGGAACGATCTTTGGTTTCTTTCGCTTGGGCAACTGTGCAACTACCTCGTGTCATTTGCGGCGGGCATCGCGGTGATCGGTCGCGGACGTTTTGTTAGACCGCGACGCGCTTTGCCGTAACCGTTAAGGACTCGCGGGCAACCGGCTTGGATTTCAGATCGAACTGTGTGAAGGTTCCGGGGCCACTGAAGGTTTCGCTACCGGCATCGAGCTGGAAGGTCCCGACGGTCGTAAACGTGCCAACGTTGTTTCCCTTCAGATCGAACACATAGCCGCGTTCGTGAAATCGATAGGACCCGTCGGCATTGCGCTTGTAGGCGCCCATCGTTGGACTATATTTAAAGCCCATGAAATTTTCGTCGATGTCTCCCGTTGCGATGTACGAACCACGCGACATCGACCAGATGTACCGGTATGTCGTGCCCCCGGCCCGAACGACGCCTTCCCATAAGCCAACAAGAACGTCTTCGTCATCCTCCGCGTCGGCTTTGGCCGCCACTTCAAGCGCAGCCAGCGGCGCCGCTAACCCGATCAGAGCCACTCTCTTGAGGAAATCAATCTTTAGCATCGTCGCTCCGTTTCAACGAGGCGTTGAAAGTGAGCACGCCATCCCACTCAGCGCCGAATTCAGGCCGGGCTCATTCTACCTTATGAGCGCCTGCTCCCCTGGTCTCGACCGCGGAGCAGCTTCATCGGCTTTCGGCAGAGTCGCCGAGAATCGAGCAAGGCGCAAAGCGACGTGGTAAGATGGCGTCCTGCTGAAAGCTCGTTAAGCGAGGAAGGACTTCTAGATGGCGAGTAAGAGCGCTGAACGTAAAAGCCTTGATCGACCGGACGAGACTCGGCCCTTCCCAAAAGGAAAGCTCGACCTCGTAACGGTCGGTGCTGTAAGCATCGGTCGTGGCACCTTTGAACCCGGTTGGAAATGGTCCGAGTCCGTTAAGCCGATCGCAGAGACTGCTTCTTGCATGGCTCCTCATCTCGCGTATGTCATCTCCGGACGCATGAAGGCTGTTATGGACGACGGTCAGGCGATCGAAGTCGGCGCCGGCGATGTAATGTCATTACCGCCCGGTCATGATGCATGGGTCGTGGGCAACGAGCCTTGCGTGATCATCGACTTTGGCGGATACGAAGAATACGCGAAGCGCTAAGCCGGCCTTTGCCTCTCGACTGAAGGAAAGATTGCAACAATTAACTGGGAAGCCGTAACGGCACTCGGCACGGCCGTCGCCGCGCTCGTAATCCTGGTGACAGCAGTCGCCGGCGTTGCCCAACTGCGGCAGCTGCGCGAGCAGCGGCGCGACACCGCAGCCGTTGAGCTTATGCACTCGCTTCAAGATCGCGAGTTCGTACGCAGCTT
>JASHPI010000075.1 GCA_030038215.1 Vulcanimicrobiota bacterium
GCACCGGCCCGATTCGAGTAGGGCATGTAGTCGGGATCAGCGCAGACCCGCAGCGGCTGCGTTTGTGCTTGTGCCGGTGCCGCCTGCTGCGCGAGCGAGAGGAGGGCGAGCGCCGTGCCGAGGCACAGCGCTCGCGAGATGAGACTACCTGGTTTCATTGTTTCCCTTATAGCGAGAATATCGTGAGGTCGCCACCCAGCGTGGTGTACGTACCCAGGTCAGATGCGGCGCCGACCGCACCTAATCCAGCCGTCGGATTGGTTAGTCCGGCAGCCAGTCCAATCCCGGCCCAACCGCCGACGCCCGAGAGCATCGCGATATACTGATGCCCGTCGTGTTGGTATGCGATCGGTGAGGAAATCATGCCGGAAGGCATCTTCTGCTTGAAGAGCAGCGTTCCGTCCTTGGTGTTGACGGCTTTGAACCAGCCGTCCATCGTACCGTAGAAGGCGACGCCGCCGTCGGTCGTGAGCACGCCGCTCCAGCACGGGAAGTGCTCCTTATCGCTCCAAACGATTTTGCCTTCGTTCGGATCCCAAGCAATGAGCGCGCCACCGTAGTCGCCCGGTCCACGGTACATCTTCACGATGGCACCGACGAACGGGAAGCCGGCTTTATACTTGACGGCAAACGGCTGGTAGTCTTCGCACCAGTGATTGGTCGGAACGATGAAGTAACCGGTCTGTGGGTCGAAGGAAGCGGGCTGCTGATCCTTGGATCCGATCGAGGCCGGGCAGATGCCCTTGGTGTTATGTCCCTCACGGGTGCCAAAAGCGGGATCTTCATTCGGCCGTCCGGTCGTCATGTTGAAGCTCGTTGCCCAGTTGACGCTGGGATCGTACTTCTCGATCAGAACCGGCTTCCCGGTTTCGCGGTTGAGCTCGAACGCAAAGCCGTTACGATCGAAATGCACGAGCGCCGGAACTTGGTTTCCGCGGATTTTGATGTTGGCCAAGATCATCTCGTTGATGCCGTCGTAGTCCCACTGGTCGTGCGGCGTCATCTGGTAGGCCCAGACCGCCTGACCGGTCTCGGGATGACGGGCGAAAATGGTCATCGACCACTTGTTGTCGCCCGGCCGCTGCGACGGATTCCACGTTCCCGGATTTCCACTGCCGTAGTAGAAGAGATCCAGCGAGGGATCGTACGCGTACCATCCCCACGTCGTGCCGCCGCCGACCTTCCACTCGTCACCGCGCCAGGTGCTTACGCCCGCGTTGTGCGGGCCGTGGAAGCCTGCGCCCATGAGCGTGTCGCTGTCGGGGCCCATGCTGTAGGCGCGCCATACGCGCCGGCCGGTTTGCAAATCGAGGGCCGTGACATAGCCGCGGACGCCGAACTCACCGCCGGAGACGCCGATGATGACGCGATTCTTCTCCGAGATGACAAAAGGAGCCGACGTTACCGTCTGCCCCAATTCCGGATCTGCTTGTTTGTAGCGCCAAACGACGGTGCCGTTGCTGGCATGGAGGGCGTATACCCATCCGTCGAGCGCGTTGGTAATGATCATGCCGTCGCCATACGCTACGCCGCGGTTTACAAGATCGCAGCACGCCACCGAAACGGCGAATGGATCTTGTTTGGGAGTAAACTCCCATAAGATGCGGTAGTTGTTGAGATCAACGGCATACACGTGATTCGGGTACGCGCTCTGAAAGTAGAGGATGTTGCCGATCACCAACGGTTGGCCTTCGTGGCCGCGCGTGGCACCGGTCGACATCGACCACGCTACCTTGAGATTCTTGACGTTATCAGTATTGATTTCATTGAGTGCGCTGTGTCGCGTTGCGGAATAATTTTGCTGCGGGATTACCCACTCCGAGCTGTTCTGGCTCATCTCACCGAGAGCGACCGTTTGAGCCGCTGCCCGGTTCTGCCAAAGGAAAAAGGAACTGAGAGCCGCCGCCGCGATGATTGCGGCGAGCACCCCTCCGAGGAAACGTCTATTCATTCCAATTCTCCATTTAGAACGCGCTCCGCCCGCAACGGTGTGTTGCGGGTCGCGTGAAACTGAAGCCGCTCAGGCGGCTTCCAGCTACCGTTCAGCGTATTCCCAGGAGGCAGGAGACCGCAATCGGCCGGGCTGATTATCGTCTGAACTGATGAGGGTTCGGCGGTCGAGAAGCCGAAAAACGCGCAAAACGTTAAGGACGCCTTATGTGGGAGGAGAAGTATGCTCGAAAGCTCCCTTACCGACACGGGCGTGACTGCGCCCGTAGCGGTTGGGATCGTTGCAGACCGTAAAACAACGGCGGCCGCGCTCGCCGAAGTTCTCAGCGCGGACCCCGAGCTCGTCGTCCTGGGAACCGCCGACGAGCATGACGGCGCTAGCCTCCTTGACCAACCCTCCTTGCGAGTGCTGATCGTCAACCTCAGCCTGAGTGGAACGCCCGCCTCCGGAATCGCCTTTATTCGTCATGCCAAAGCCACTCGCCCTGACGTCGGCATCCTCTCGCTCAAGCGGCAGGTCGACGAACACCAGCTGCGTGCGGCGCTCGATGCGGGCGCCGATGCTTGCTGTCTGGCCGTAACCGCCGCCTCGCGCATTCGCAAGGCGATCAAGGTCGTGGCCGACGGCGCCACCTGGCTGGACCCCGAAGTCGCACACGCCCTTTTTCATCACGAGGTGCACGACGGCATCACGGTACAAGAGCCGGTACCTCACCTCTCGCCGCGTGAATCGCAGATTCTGCGCCTGCTGGTCGAGGGCTACACCAACGAGGAGATCGCCGCGCATCTGGAGTGCGCCTATCCGACCGTACGCACGCACCTCGCGCATCTCTACCGGAAGTTAGGCGTCGACGAGCGGGTTTCGGCCGCCGTCTACGCGCTGCGCCACGGCATCGCCGGTTGATCCCCGTACTGTTGGCGCTGCTGGCCGGAGCCTTCACGGCGGCACCTGGCAGCGCGGTCGCGACGCACGAAGGGTACGCGCGATTCTATGTGCGCCAAGCGCAACTCGCGGCGCGCTATAACCTGCCTTGGGAAGCCTACCGGCTCGAGCACCGCGCTTACATCCAACTGCAGGCGGCGAACGCCGTCCTCAAACGGCAAACCACTTCAGCGCGCGCCTCGAGCAAGAACGGTTTCGACGCCGCCGGCAGCTACGGTTGGGGCAGCATCTGACGCGGTGAAAGCCGCGTCGGCATGCCTGCTCCTCGCGCTGGTCGCGTGCCGAGGCGCGGCCGAGGATCCCGCCGGTCAGGCACAACGTCTGGCTGAAGCCGCGACCACCGCCATCTACGCCGACGACCCCGACGGCGTGCGCTCGCAGCTCGACGTCGCCGTTGCGCGTCTGGTCACGCGCGCACAGGTCGGCGCGCTCTCAGATAAGTTTCACGCCCTGGGGGCGTATCGCGGCTTGACCTTCTTAGTCTCGGATCCGACCAAGAACGAGTTCACCTATCGCGCGGCCTTCGCGCACGGAAACGTCAACATCGTCGTCCGGCTGGGTCAGGACGGACGCCTCGCCGCGTACCGCATCTTCACGGGCAGCGCCGTCCCAAACCCTTTCCGTTAGCGTTTAGAACTCTTCTTCGTTGTTGCTTTCGACGAAGGGCGCTTCTTCCTCATCGCCTTCGTAGGCCGGCTTCTCCTCGTCGTAGGACTCGTCGTCGTCTTCGTCCTCGAGCTCGTATCCCTGCGGGCCCTCGACCTCCTCCTCCGAGGTGTCCTCGTCGGCTTCGAAGATCTCTTCGGCCTCGATCTCAGCAGCGCGCGGCGACGGCGGAGGGGTCGGAATCGCAGCGGTCGCATCGAGCGGCTTGCTGTCGTCGATCTCTTCCTCTTCCTCTTCCTCGCCCGCCTCGGCTGCGCCGGCTTCGGCAGCGGCTTCGCGTGCCGCTACCGCGGTTTGCGAAACCAAGGGCTGCTCGTCGCCCATCAGCAGGCCGTACTCGCGCCGTTCGGTCTCGCCCATCTCGTCGTCGGGCGTCTTGATCTCGACCTCTTCGCGATTCTCGGTCAAGACTTTGACGTCGAGCGCCAGCGATTGGAGCTCCTTGATGAGGACCTTGAACGATTCGGGCACGCCCGGCTCCATGACGTTCTCGCCCTTGACGATCGCCTCGTAGGTCTTCACGCGTCCCACCACGTCGTCAGACTTCACGGTCAGCAACTCTTGCAGCGTATAGGCCGCGCCGTAGGCCTCGAGCGCCCAGACTTCCATCTCCCCGAAGCGCTGGCCGCCGAACTGCGCCTTACCGCCGAGCGGCTGTTGGGTGATCATCGAGTACGGACCGGTCGAGCGCGCGTGGATCTTGTCGTCGACTAAGTGCGCGAGCTTGAGCATGTAGATCAAGCCGACCGTGATCGGGCGCGAGAAGCGCTCGCCGGTGCGGCCGTCGCGCAGCCAGGTCTTGCCGTCGGCCGGAAGGCCGGCGTCTTGCAGCCACTCGCTGATGTCCTCGGCGTGCGCGCCATCGAAGACCGGCGTCGCGACGCTCATGCCGAGCATGCGCGCCGCCCATCCCAGATGCGTCTCCATGATCTGTCCGAGATTCATGCGCGACGGGACGCCGAGCGGGTTGAGCACGATGTCCACCGGCGTGCCGTCTTCCAGGTACGGCATGTCTTCTTCGGGCAGCACTTTGGCGATCACGCCCTTGTTGCCGTGGCGGCCGGCCATCTTGTCGCCCTGCAGAATCTTGCGCTTTTGGGCGACGTAGACGCGAACCAGATGATTGACGCCCGGCGACAGCTCGTCGCCGTTTTCGCGCGAGAAGACCTTGACGTCGATGATCTTGCCCTTCTCGCCGTGCGGCACTTTCAGGCTGGTATCGCGCACCTCGCGTGACTTTTCACCGAAAATCGCGCGCAGCAGCCGCTCCTCGGCCGTGAGCTCCGTCTCGCCCTTGGGCGTGACCTTGCCCACGAGGATGTCTTCCGGACGCACTTCGGCGCCGATGCGGATGATGCCGCGCTCGTCGAGATCCTTGAGCGCGTCCTCACCGACGTTGGGAATGTCGCGCGTGATCTCTTCGGGTCCGAGTTTAGTATCGCGAGCCTCGCATTCGTACTCTTCGATGTGAATCGACGTGAAGCGGTCCTCCTTGACCATGCCTTCGCTGATCAGGATCGCGTCTTCGTAGTTGTAGCCTTCCCACGGCATGAACGCGACCAGGACGTTTTGCCCGAGCGCGAGCTCGCCTTCATCCGAGGACGGTCCGT
>JASHPI010000076.1 GCA_030038215.1 Vulcanimicrobiota bacterium
TACGCCTCCGCTACGGGTAGAGGAAGCGAACTCCGAGACCTGCGAACGGGCCGTTGTAGGAACGGTTGATCGGCGCGTTCGTCCGATTCGTCCAGCTGTCGCCCATCCAGCCCGCCTCGATGAAGATCGGGCTGTGCATGATCACGTAGTTGACGCCGACCTGGTACCGCAGGATGTTATAGGCCAACGTCGCTCCGGTTGGAGCAAAGCCGCCGTGAACATCGGGGTAGTACCAGACGCTGCCGAAGCCCGAGAGCTCCTGGTCGAGGTCGGGCAGCTTCTCGCCGCCGAAGCCCCAGCCTTGCATGTTGGGATAACCGTAGTTATTGGAAGTCCAGAGGTAGCCGACGCCGATGTAGAGACGCGGCTGCAATACGCGCACGGCGAGGCGTGCGTCGACGAGCTGATCGTCCGGCGGTGTCGACGTGAGCACCGGCGAGCTTCCGAGGCCGCCGATCGTCGTCACGTAGCACTCCGGCAGATAGGTCGTCGTTCCGGGGATGAACCCGTTGCAGTTATGCGGGTACTCCCAACGATACCAGGTGCCTTCCACCATGAACGGGATGTTGCCGAGCTCGAACTCTGCCGCGCCGCGGACGCCAAACGTGTTGCTGCCGGTGTTGCCCGGACTGAACTCGTTGTAGACCCGCGGTGAGAAGACGTAGTCACCCGCTACGAAGACCTCTTCGTGTGGTTTCACCACCGGCGCCGGAGTAGGCGGCGGCGGGGGCGGTGCCGGCGGCGGCGGCGCCGGACTCGGGGGCGGCGTGGCCGGGATATAGCGCACGACAACCAGACGCCGATCCGGGACCCATTGCACGTACGCGCCCATGCCTTCTGAGATCACGCGTACGGGTACCAAGACAACGCCTTTGTATATCATCGGCGGCACGTCCAACGGACGCGATTCGCCGTTGATGACCACCTCAGGCTTGCCGACCGTCACCTTGACCTCCGCGCCGGGCTTGGTCACGGTTGCGGTCTTCGTGCCTGCATCCCACGAAACAGTCGCACCCATCTGCTCGAACATCGAGCGCAACGGAATCAGAATCGTTCCGCCTCTGACGAGCGCAGCCAACACGCGGCCCTGCTTGAGAAGATCCGGCCTCGTGTAGACGTGGTGATCGTTGAAGAGAATGGGAATTTGACCGGACGGCGGAGATCCGAAGTCTGCCGGGGGCGGCGCGTTCTGGGCGACGCTGTTTCCAACGTTTCCTTGCGTAGCACCCGGAGGAGCCGCCAGCGCAGCGAAATCGCAAACCACGACCATGATCGCGGCGAGAACTCCGATGCTCAGTCGTTTCACGAGTTGCCTCCTAACGAAAAAAGCCGAAGACAGACAGGGGTGCGGCCCCTATCCATCTGGAGAGGCGAGCGGGCGCCAGAAGCGTTGCTGCTCGCACAAACACACGATACCCGTTATTCCCCGATTACGCAACTTGGTAAACGCCACAACCAGGCGATTCCAAGGAGACTCTCTCCCAACGCTAATGCAAGCGCCGTGCGCGGGCCTTGGGCACCTATCGCGAGGCCAAAATGCTGCAAAACGGCGGTCGTAAATGCCGGCGCGACGATCTGAGCGAGCACGATCGCAACGTTCCAAAGTCCCATGGCGGTAGCCATCGCAGCCGGCGGCAGCACGCGACAGGCGATCGCCCAGTCCGCTACCAGAAAGGCGCCCCAACCCAAACCGGCCAGCAGCGTAGCGACCGCCGCGCCGAGCCAAGAGTGGGTCCCGATGAAGAGCCCCAGGCCGGCGATGAAGGCGCCCCCGCCCAACGTAGCCACGAGGCGTTTATCGAGCCGATCGGTCGGCCGGGCGGTGAGTGCGGCACCGATCGCTCCGACAACCGTGAAACCGACGATGAGAATACCCGTCTCTTCGCGCGCGCTCGAAAGCGCGGGCGTCGCGAGCACTGCGCGGACGTAGAAGAGCAGATAACCCAGGAGGGTGTAGAAGCCGACGTACACGAGCGCGCGCGATATGAACAGATCGACGAATGGTCGCGTAACGCGCACCGGCGCAGGCGGGGGCGGCGGCGGAAACTCCAAAGCGCGAAGATGAGCGCACGTCACCGCGCAAGTCCCGAGCAGAAGAACGGCCAGTGTCGCGCTGAGCGCGCGCGCGTTTGCGATGAAACTCGCAGCAAGCGCGCCGATAGCGTTACCCGCGCTCTGCAGCGCCGCCATCCAGGCCGACGCTAACCCCACGCGAGCTCGCGCGACGACGTCGGGAATGACGGCCTGATACGGACCGATCGCGATATTGAGCGCGATTTGCAGCGCGACGAAGGCCGCGCTTAGTTCGAGGAAGCTTCGCGCACCGTAAAACCATGCGATCGTCAGAGCCCCCGCAATGGCGCCGAAGAGATAAAACTCGATGCGCCGGCTGCCGCGTTGCCGGCGCTCGTCCGACCGGAGTCCTACAATCACCTGCGTGATCGCGGCGGCCAGGGCGCCTGCCGTTGCCAACCGGCCGTAGGCGATCAGTGGGTTCTCGTGCGAAAGTTCGATCGTTCGCGCTTGCAGTGAAATCCCGAGCAGGGCGCCCCACACGGCTTGCACGCCGAGCCAGAAGAGCGCCAGACGACGCGAATCAGGCGTGTGCGCACGCATAGCGATAGTCAAACGGCGTGTCGGCATCGAAGGCCAGCTCCGGCGCGCATCCGCGCACTGCGAGCGCTGGAATGCCGAGGGCGCGCGAGGCCAAGCGTTCGAGTTCGGCGATGTGCAGACGGCCCGTAAGATAGCGGAACAGGACCGTCGGGCTCACTAGGCTCGCCATCCGCCACGGCTTTTTGCGCGCGTCAAAAAAACGCGTCGCGAGGCGCGCCAACGGCTCGACGCTCCCGGCCGGCAGCGAGAACACGCCGCCGTTCACGACGCGCTCGCCGCAGAGCGTGATGCCGAAGGGAGGCGCTGCGGGAAAGCGCGTCGCAAAGTCGCTAAACTCCGCGAGCGGCAGCGCGAGCGTGCGCTCGGGAACGCGTCGCAGGAAACCCGCAATTGCCTCGGATGTGATGTACGGCAGATCGCTGGTCGCATAAAGAAGCGGCGCACCGTCGCTGGGCCATGCTCGCAGCGCCCTCAGCAGGTTTGCGCCGCCAGATTCGGCCTCTTCGATGAACCTCTCGACGCCAGACGCGCACGCGGCGCGGACTTCGTTTCCGCCGACGACTGCGATCTGCGTTGCGCCGGCCGCGCGTAAGGCGCCGATGATGCGCTCGAGCATCGTGGCGCCGCGCACCGGCGCCAGCGCTTTGACGAAAGTACCGGCCAGGGCAGCATACTCGCCGCCGACTCGTCCGCCGGCGGTGATCACCGCCCTCACGGCGCGTTACTTCTTGGCCGCCACTTTCTTCTTGCCGGCCACGGTGCGCTTGGGACCCTTGCGCGTGCGCGCGTTGGTTTTGGTGCGCTGTCCCCGCACCGGCAGTCCGCGCCGATGACGCAAACCGCGGTAGCAGCCGATGTCCATCAGCCGTTTGATATTGCCCTGCACCTCGCGCCGCAGATCGCCTTCTACACGAAGCCCGAGCGCGTCGATCGCATCGCGAAGCCTCTTCTCATCGTCTTCGCTCATCGCCTTGACGCGCACGTCGGGACTGACGTGCGCGTGCGCGAGGAGCTTGCGCGCGGTGGCCGGGCCAATGCCGTAGATATACGTCAGCGCAACCTCGATGCGCTTCTCGCGCGGCAGATCGATACCAGCGATACGGGCCATTATGATTTCCTCATCATTTGTTCATAGTCCAAGGTAAAATTTGGTTCGTGTCGCGGAGCCGAAGGCCGAAGTTTACTACCGTAAATGAGGCCTGAGGCGACAAAGACACGGAGCAAATCTAACCTTGGACCTGTTTGTGCTTGGGGTTGACATCGCAAATTACGCGCACTTTCCCATTGCGGCGAATGATCTTACAGTGCTCGCAGATTTTCTTAACCGACGGTCTTACTTTCATTTCCTTTTGTGACTACTTGTAGCGGTAGGTGATTCTGCCCTGCGTGAGGTCGTAGGGAGAGAGCTCTACGAGCACGCGATCTCCCGGAAGGATGCGGATGAAGTTCATCCGGATCTTGCCCGAGACGTGAGCGAGGACCCGATGGCCGTTTGCCAACTCGACGCGGAACATCGCGTTGGGTAACGGTTCGACGATCGTCCCCTCGACTTCGATCGCCTCCTCTTTGGGCGTTGAGCTCTTAGCGGCGTTCGCCGCATCGGCCTTACGCCGTGGAAGACGTCCGCCGCGCTTACGCGCCACGACTCAGGCAATTACCTCTTCCGATGGACGGTACGGCTCGATTGTAGGATGCTCGGCGTAATCGCGCAACGTGAGGATCTTCGGTCCGTCTTGAGTCACTGCAATCGTGTGCTCGAAATGCGCTGCGAGTTTACCATCTGCCGTGACGACTGTCCAGCCGTCCTTGAGAATTCGAACCTCCGGTCCACCCTGGGTGATCATCGGCTCGATGGCCAGCACCAAACCCGCTCGCAGCTCCATGCCGGTACCCGGACGCCCGTAATTCGGAACCTGAGGCTCCTCGTGCATCGCGCGGCCGACTCCATGCCCGACCAGCTCGCGCACCACGCCGTACCCGTGGGCTTCGGCGTGCGCCTGTATCGCTGCGCCGATGTCGCCGACGTGATTGCCGGGCTGCATCTGCGCAATCCCGACCATCAGCGACTCCTGCGTGACTTCGAGCAGTCGCTGCGCGGCCTTGGAGACCGTGCCGACCGGCAGCGTGACGGCGCTGTCGCTGACGTAGCCCTCGAGCGTCGTGCCGATGTCGATCGAGAGCAGATCGCCGGCCTGGAGCACCCGCGAGCCGGGGATGCCGTGAACGACCTCGTCATTAACCGAAAGGCAGACCGATCCGGGGAATCCCTGATAGCCCTTAAAAGTGGGCAAGCCGCCGCGCTCGCGTATGCCCTGCTCCGCGAGACGATCGAGTTCGGCGGTCGCCATACCCGGCCGCACCGCCTTCATCAGGCTGGTGAGGACTTGCGCGGTGATCTTTCCGCTGCGCCGCATGATCTCGATCTCGCGCAGGGTCTTAAGCGTAACCATCAGCGCGCCTCAGACGATGCCGTCGCACCGGTCGCTTTATTGATGCGCGCCGCGACGGCGTCCACGCTTGCAAGCGCGTCAACCTCAACCAACTTCCCGGCCTTGCGATAGTACTCGATGACCGGTTGCGTTTGGAGCTCAAAGACCTCGAGGCGTTTGGCGAGGGTATCGGGCTGGTCGTCCTCGCGCTGTACGAGCGGACCGCCGTCCTCGTCATCGATGCCGGGGACGCGGGGCGGATTCGTCAGCGTGTTGTACGTGCGTCCGTTGCGGGGATTCGTCCAGCGCGCGCTCAAGCGGGCGATCAGCGTCTCGCGATCGGCCTGAAAGTGAATCGCCGCATCGAGCGGCCAGCCGTGTTCGTCCAGCAAACGGTCCAGGGCCTCGGCTTGCGCCACCGTTCTAGGGAAACCGTCGATCACGAACGCGCCGGAATGCTGTTGCAGCTCGCGGTCGATCATAGCGACCACGAGGCTATCGGGGACCAGCTCGCCGCGGCGCATGTACTGCTCGGCCTGCCTCCCGAGCTCGGTGCCCTGGGCCAGATTCGCGCGGAGAAGATCCCCGCTCGAGATCTGCTTGACGCCGAAACGTTGCTCGAGAATGCGCGCTTGCGTGCCTTTGCCGGCTCCCGGCGGCCCGAGGAAAACCAACCTTACGGGCACTTTTATCTCTTAATGAACCCGCGGTAGTCGCGCATCGCCAAGCGAGCCTCGATTTGCGTTATCGTGTCGAGCGCTACGCCGACGACAATCAGCAGCGAGGTCGATCCCAAATAGAAGGTTGTTACCGAAAGACCGCGCTGCAGCGCGCCCGGCAGAACCGCCAGGATTCCCAGGTAGATTGCGGCCGCGGTCGTGATGCGCATCAGGATTTTGTTGAGATAATCGACGGTCGGCTGCCCCGGACGAATGCCCGGAATGAACGCACCGGTCTTCTTCAGGTTGTCGGCAACGTCGCGCGTGTTGAGCACGATCGAGCTGTAGAAAAACGTGAAGACGACCACCAACAAGAAATAGACGACGTTGTACAATACGCCGTTGGGCGTGAACCACACGTTCAGCCACGCGGAAAACGCCTGCAGGCCACGCTGAAACTCCGCCACCAGGCCGGTTCCGCTGATCACCTGTCCGCGGCCGAACCACGAGAGCGCTTGTTGGGGCAGCAACAGGATCGAGATCGCGAAGATGATTGAGATGACTCCGGCGTTGTTGAGCCGCAGCGGAATGTACGTCGAGCGCCCCGCGAACATCTTGCGACCGACCACTCGGCGCGCCTGTTGGACTGGAACGCGACGCTGCCCCTGGTAAAGGAAGATGATCGACACGATGATGACGAGCGCGATCGCGATGTATATTACCAGGTTGAGCAGCGAGAGCGCCCCTTGGCTGGCCGAGGCGTACGTCTGCGTGACGTACTGCGGGTAGCGCAGGACGATGCCGATGAAGATGATGAGCGAGACGCCGTTGCCGATACCTTTGTCACTGATCTGCTCGCCCAGCCACATCAAGAACAGCGTGCCTGCGACCATGGCCAGGATTGCGTAGAGCAGATACCAGATGCTCGTGTCGTAAAAGACACCCGAGCGTTCCATCGAGATCGCCATGAAGCTGGCTTGAATCGTCGCAAGGACGATGGTGAGCCAGCGCGTGTATTGGCTGATCTTCTTGCGTCCCTCCTCGCCGCCTTTCTTGGCCATCTCCTCGAGTTGCGGCATAACCACCGTCATCAGCTGCATGATAATCGATGCGTTGATGTAGGGCGTGATGCCCATGGCGATGATCGAGAGCTTCTGAAGGGCGCCGCCCGACAGAAAGCCGAGCAGGTTATAAAAGGCCCCGCTTTGCAGAACGCGCTGCCAAGCGGCCTGATTCACGTTCGGCAGCTGGACGTGAATCATGAAGACGAACCAGGCGAACGCAAAGAATACGAAGAGAATCCGCTGACGGATCTCGGGAACGAGCACGGCCGCGCGCAGGTTATTGAACATTATGCTTCTTCGATGTGTGCGCCCGCCGCCACCAGCGCCTCGCGCGCCGTCCTCGAAAGAAGCACGTCACGCAGCTGCAGGCCGGTGGGGAGCGTCTTGCCGGGACGCGCAGTGCCCAAAATCTTGACGCCGTCGCGTGGTGAAGAGATCACGCCGCGCTCGACCAGCGAGTCGGGCGTAATGACGAGGCTTGCGTCCCATTGTGCGAGCTGATGGAGGTTGACGACCGCCAGCCGCGTGCGGAAGTGACCGATGTCGCGGGCTTTTTGCGAGTAGCCGCGGCGATGCGGAAGCCGTCGGGCCCAAGGCGTTTGACCGCCTTCGAAGGCCGGCCCCTTGCCGCCGCCCGAGCGGACGGTCTGACCTTTGCCGCCCTCGCCACCAGTCTTGACCATGCCCGAGCCGTGGCCTCGGCCGATCCGCTGGCGTTTCGGCCGGCTTCCCGGCGCGGGTGTGACGGAATCGAGTTTGAGGATGTTCTTCTCTGCCATGCTAAACCGCCGAGTAAACCTCTTGAACGCTCTTTCCGCGCAGTGCCGCCATCTGCTCGGCCGTCTTGAGCGAGCGCAGCGCGTCGACCGTGGCCATCACGACGTTGATTGGGTTGTTCGTGCCGAGGCATTTGGTCAGAATGTCGTGGATGCCGGCCAGCTCGAGCACCGCGCGCATCGAGCCCCCTGCGATGACGCCGGTGCCGGGTGCGGCGGGCTTGAGCAGCACCGTCGCGGCGCCGACCTCCTTGAGCACCGCGTGTGGAATCGTGCGTTCGACCATCGGGACGGTGACCAAACTCTTCTTGGCCTGCTCGACCGCCTTACGAATCGCCTCGGGAACCTCGCCGGCTTTGCCGATGGCATAACCGACCTTGCCCTTGCGGTCGCCGACGACGACCAGCGCGCTAAAGCTGAAGCGTTTGCCGCCTTTGACGACCTTGGCCACGCGATTGACTCGCACCACGGTCTCTTCGAGCCCGCTGTTGTCGCGTTCACGTCCTCTATATTGCACTAAAAGTTCAACCCCGCTTCGCGGGCCGCGTCGGCAAGTGCCCGCACGCGGCCGTGATACTTGTAGCCGGCGCGATCGAAGATCACGTCGGCAATGCCGGCCTCTTTGGCCTTGGCGGCAATCGCGGCCCCCACCGCTTTGGCCGCGGTGATGTTGCTCCGTGACCCCAAGTCCGCGGCCAGTACTTTATCGCGCGTCGAGGCCGCGGCCAGCGTATGACCCTTCACGTCGTCTACCAGCATCGCGTAAATATGGTGCAACGAGCGGCGCACGCAGAGGCGCGGGCGCTCCGAGCTTCCCGACAAACGCTTGCGCAACCGCGCGTGACGCGCGCGCCGGGCTTTTGCTACATCCATGCGAGCCATCAGCTCTTTCCGGCCTTTCCGGCCTTGCCGAGCTTCTTACGAATGCGCTCGCCTTCGTAGCGAATTCCTTTGCCCTTATACGGCTCGGGCTTGCGCAAACGGCGAATGTCGGCGGCGACTTGGCCTACCATTTGCTTGTCGATGCCGTCCACGTGGATTTTGTTTTGTCCCTCGACGGCCAGCGCCACGCCTGCAGGCGCCTCGAACGTGACCGGATGCGAAAAGCCCAGGCTCAGGTTGAGCCGCTCGCCGGATTTTGCAACGCGGTAACCGACGCCGGCAATCTCCAGACTCTTGCGAAAGCCTTTGCTGACGCCTTCGACCATGTTCGCGATCAACGTGCGAGTAAGCCCGTGCGCGCTGCGGTGCTTCTTTGTATTGCCTTTACGCTCGACCATGACCTTACTGTCCTCGAGTCGCACCTCCACGACGTCCTCGAGGATCTGCTGGCTCAACTGGCCCTTGGGACCCTTGACGGAAATGACCGAGCCGTCGACGGTAACGTTTACGCCCGAGGGGACCGCGATCGGCAACTTTCCTATGCGTGACATCTTGTCACCACACGTACGCAAGGACTTCGCCGCCGACGCCGCGCTTGCGCGCGAGCTTGCCGGACATGATGCCCTGTGGTGTCGACATGATAACCAAACCTAGACCGCCGAGCACACGCGGAATCTCGGTCTTGCGCGTGTAGACGCGCAAGCCGGGACGCGAGATGCGGCGCAGCCCGGTAATAACCTTCTCCCTCTCCGGTCCGTATTTGAGTTGGATGCGAATCGTGCCCTGCGGCCCCTCCGCCAGCCGCTCGTAGCCCTCGATGAAGCCCTCGTCTTTCAGGATTTGCG
>JASHPI010000077.1 GCA_030038215.1 Vulcanimicrobiota bacterium
ACGTCAAGCTGCTCGTCGGCGCGCGCTGGCGCCGCGAGAATCAGGCAGCACAATGAGGCGAGGAGCATCAAGATCGCTCCACGCCCCCACCCTACGCGCACCGTTCTATTCTATCGAGAGCGCGTCGGCGCCATCATGAAAGACCGGTGAGCCAAGCTCCATCCGCGGCAGGACTACCCGGAAAAGCGCGCCGCCCCCGGATGCTTTCCCGGCGCTGGCCTCACCGTCGTGGGCCCGAGCAATCGAGCGCACGATCGCTAAGCCGAGACCGGTACCGGGCACCTCGCGCGACCGGGCCTTGTCGGCGCGATAGAAGCGGTCGAAGACGTGCGGCAGTTCCTCGGCGGGAATTCCGGGACCGCTGTCGGCGACCTCGATCCAGGCGGTAGTTCTGTCGGCGCCCACGCGCACGTCGACGCGTCCGCGATCGCTGAACTTGATCGCGTTGTCGACGAGATTGCCGATTAACTGGCGCAAGAGGCTCGCATCGCCGAAGACGATCGGCAGCCCCTTATGCTCGAAGGTGAGCTCGAGCTGCTTTTCGGCGACTCTAGGCGCGGCATTCTGCACGACCTCGTTTGCGATCTGCGCGAGCGAGACGGGCTCCTTGGGAATTTCGTCGCCGCGATCGGCCTTGGCGAGGGTGAGCATGCCGTTAACCATGCCGGCCAAATCGGCGCTTTCGCGCGCAATGGTCTCGAGGCTTTCGCGTCGGATCGCTTGATCGCGATCGCCCCAGCGCAGCAGCATTTGCGCGTTGGCGTTGATCGACGTCAACGGAGTCTTGAGCTCGTGTGAGGCATCCGAGATGAACTGGCGTTCGCGGGCGAACGCTTCGGCCAAACGCTGAAGAAGATCGTTGAAGCTTTGGGCGAGCCGGCCGATCTCGTCTCGCCGCCGGCGCCACGGCAGCCTGCCATCGGCGAAGCCTACGCCGCCCGCCAAGGCCAAACGGTCGGAGCTGATCTCGCGCATCTCGTGTGAGAGCTCGTTGATCGGCGTCGTTGCTTGCCCCGCCAGCACGATCGAGAAGATCACAACGGCCGCCGCGGCTGCGGCCAAGATGATCCCGATCGCGTCGCGCGCGCTCGCGAACGTGCGCTGCAGCGTGTCGAGCGGCTCCGCGGCGTGGATGACGGCCGAGTTCGTCCCTACGTGGAGATAGCGGTCTTCGACGAGAAAGGGCCGGCCATCGATCGTGATCTGCCGAAAGGCGACGTCGTGCTCCGCGGAGAGCTTCGGATTCGGCGGAATCGTCGAAGCGCCGAGATTGGCCGTCTTCGCGAGCGGATAACCGTCGCTCGTATCGACCTGAACGTAGCTATTGGCCGAGTTCCACGTTGCCAAGTTGCTGCTGTTGAAGAGGAACTGCAGCGTGCTCATCGAGGTGTCTTCGAGCGAAAACGGCGTCGTTTCTTGCTGTGCAAACTGCACGATCGCCCGCATCGTCGCGTTGACGCTCGCCTCGGCCTGCTCGTACAGAATCTGCTGAAACCGCCAGACGATGAAGCCGCTCATCACCGTCATCGCAACGATCAGCAGGACCGAGTATCCGAGCGCGATCCGCCACTTTAGCGACATGACTACGTCACGCTACTCAAAGCGCTCAGTCCTTGATCGTGTAACCGACGCCTCTAACGGTCGTGATGAGTTTGTCTTCGAAGCCGTCGTCGATCTTGCCGCGGAGATAGCGGATGTAGACATCGATCAGATTGGAATCACCGAGGAAGTCGCTTCCCCAGACGCCGTTGAAGAGCTCGTCGCGCGTGTGGACCTTGTTGCGATGGAGCAGGAGATACTCGAGCAACGCGTACTCCTTAGCCGTGAGCGCAATCGGCTTGCCGCTGCGATGCACCTCGTGGCGATCACGATCCATCACGACGTCCCGATATTCGATCACGTTGCCTTGGGGCGAGCGTTCGCGCAACCGCGCCCGAACGCGCGCGAGGAGTTCGTCGGTGGAGAATGGTTTGGTAACGTAATCGTCGGCGCCGACGTCGAGACCCACAACGCGATCGGGCACGCGGTCGCGCGCGGTCAGCATGATGATCGGCACGCGGCTCTTGGCACGAATGCGCCGGCAGACTTCGATGCCGTCCATGCGTGGAAGCATCAAGTCGAGGATGACCAGGTCGGGTTCCTTAAGGGCTTTTTCGAGGCCCGATAGTCCGTCGCGGGCGACGTCAACGTCATAATTCTCGTGCTCGAGCTCGAGCTGCAATACGCGGCTGATTGCGGCATCGTCCTCGATGACGAGAACTCTATATTGATGCCGCCCTGATGCTACCGGTTTCTCCATAGAGAACGGTTATCGGCCGTCCCTCCCTGTGGACCTGTTCGCCGCCAGCGCGATCGGTTGGGATCCGGTGAAAAGTGTCAGCCATAGGGCGGTTGCGCCGCCCGCCGCGAGCCAAACGACGACGGTCCAGTTCGAGAGGGCTTGCATAGCCCACGCGCCGATTGTCGCGAGCGTGTGGAGGAAGAGTTGGCCGCCGCCCAGCGCGAGCAAGACAAGCAGCCATACGCCGACCGCGCCGAGGACGCCCACGGAGGTAACCTCCCAGAACGAAAACGCAGGCGCGGGACGGTACGCGGTTGCCATCAAGATCGAGGTGCGCAGTCCCGCCGGCGGCTCCTCGAGCGGGAGCGCCAACAGCGCCCGGTCGAGCTCGTCGGGCCAGTCGTGGTCGCCGTGCATACTCATGTTTCCCTTACCTCCGTTTCGCCCAGAAGCCTGCGGAGCTGCTCCTTGGCGCGGAATAAATGCGTCTTGACCGTACCCATCGGTAGGCCCAGAACGCTCGCGATCTCCTCGTACTGCCGGCCTTGCAGGTGGTAGAGCGTGATGACGGTCCGGTACTTTTCCGGAAGCGCGTCGATCGCAGCGCGCAGCCGGACCCGGTCGTCGAACGCGATCACCTGCTGTTCGGGCCCGGGGGCGGTGTCGGCTTGCTCCGGGAATTCCTCATTTGCGTACCGCTTTCGCCGATTGAGGCGGTCGCAGCAGGCGTGGTAGGTGATTGCGAAGATCCAGGTCGAGAACTTGGAACCGGGCCGGAACGTGCGCAAGCCGCGGAAGGCCTTAAAAAACGCCTCTTGCGTCGCGTCGCGGGCCTCCTCGACGTCGTGCAGCGTGCGGTAGGCGAGATGGTAGACGGCGCGGTCGTAACGCTCGACGAGCGTTGCGAAAGCCTCCGGGTCGCCCCGGAGGGTCATCGCGACCAAGTCACCATCCTGAGGTTCCGCGCTTACCTGAATCGGTGGCACCCTTCGACTCCGCTCAGGAGGACACGCCAATAGTGCCGACACGCCTTTGGTACGTCCGAGCGCGCACCATTGTTTCGTGGCTCCCCACCGCTGTGTTCTCGAAACATCTGGGGGCCGCGACCGTAACTAGGGCAGAAAGATTCACGGAGGCTCGACCAGACCATGACGACCAAGCTGAACAAGACCCTTCCCGACACGCGGCCCGAGCACGCGCGGCCGACGTTGCCGGCCGACGGCTGGAACTCCGCACAGTCGCTCCGTCCTACCTTCGACGGCTGGGGTCCCCGACTCTAATGCTGGCGGTAATAATGGACAGCGACGACATGTTCGCCTTCTTCGCCGTGTTGATCGTCTTCGGCGCTCCGATAGCGGCTTGGATCGTGTCGCGAGTCCTCTCGCACCAAGAGCGGATGGAGATGATGCGCCGAGGCTTCGCTCCGCCTCCGGATCCGCGGGCGATGAAGAAGGCGATGAAGTACGGCTGGACGCCCGGTTCAGGGACGCAGCCCACGCAGTACGTCTACGATGCCGACTACTATTCGGCCCAGCGCCAGCTGCGCAGGGGCATCTCGGTAGCCTTCATCGGCTTAGCGCTGTTGATCGGCCTGAGCTTTATCGGCAACCATGACGGCCAGTTCGTTTATGGACCCTGGCTCTTGGGCGGCTTGATCCCGATGTTCGTGGGACTCGCGCAGATCGTCAGCGCCGTCCTCGCGGGAGCGCGGTTCGGAATGCCTCCCAGCGGCCAGAGTTTTGGACCCCCGCCCGGCGGGACGGCCTCGATGCCGGGGACGCCGGCGGGGAGCGCCGGACCGCAACCGCAACCCGACTCATACGGAGGCTGGCGTCCCGGGACGACGCCCGAGATTCAGAAGCCCGCCTCGCCGCCCGATTATCGCGGCTAGCGCGACTCAGAGACTCTACGGTTGGTTATACAGCAGTGCCGCCGGTCGATCGACCGGCGGCACTGTTTGCGTGGCACAAGTTTACGAATAAAGACGATATTACTTGCAGGATACGAGCGCCATAGCCCAACCGGCTGCCGTGCGAGTCCTGACGAGATATCCGTCCGCAGTCCGGTCGTAAACCTGATAGCCCGCTCTGAGTGCGTCGGCTA
>JASHPI010000078.1 GCA_030038215.1 Vulcanimicrobiota bacterium
CTTTTTGCTCGTAAAATCGTTGTTCGCCCGAACTGAAGACAAACTGCCGCCCGCAGTCGACACAGTTGAGCATTTCATCTACGTACACGAAACGAGAAACTCCTTAGACTCTGCCGGCGTGCGGACTCGACGTCTGATCACCCGAGAATCCAACCACGTGACGAGAGCAGCATTTTGCAAGCGTTTTTGCGACCCCAGGCTTGCCGGTCCCTGCCGCCGGCCGGGAGACGCGCGGGCCTCGTGACGAAGCCCTTGGCGTGGCGGAGACGATTCCCGAGGTGATCGAGGCGCCCGCGCCGGCCGACTATTTCGAGGTCATGACGCGCGCCGTCTTTCAAGCCGGCGTCAGCTGGAAGCAGATCGCGCAGCAGTGGGAGGCGTATCGCGATGCGTTCGCGTGCTTCGATCCGGCACGCGTCGCCAAATACGACGACCTCGACCGCGTGCGCGTCCTCGAAGCGCCCGGCATCCTGCGCTCGCGGCGCAAGGTCGATGCGACGATCGCAAACGCGGCGGCGTTAGTAAAAACCAAGCACGAATTCGGTAGCGTCGACCGCTATCTGGAATCGTTCGACTCGTACGCCGCGCTGGCGAAAGACGTCAAAAAGCGGTTTGCGTTCATGGGCGAGATGAACGTCTGGTACTGGCTTTTTCGCACCGGCCACTCGGTGCCACGCTTCGAATCCTGGGTACAGACGATTCCCGGCGACCATCCGCGTATGCGCGAGATGGTCGAGCGCGCCCGCGCGCAAGGGCGGTCTAAGGAGAGGCCGTAGGCCCAGGCGAGGGACGGCCGCCTGGGCGCGTCGGGCGTACCAGATAGATGCCGGTCGATGGGGCGTAGTTGAGTTCGGGCACGGGTTCGCCGTCCAAGCCGCGTTTGACGAGATCGTCGGCGGTCGCCGCTGCAACGCGCCCGCAGGTGATGACCGCGGGAATGATGGTCGGATCGCCGGGGTCGAGTTCATACCACGTGCCACCACTCGCGGCATGCGCGGTGATCGTCCAACTCGGAGCCGCCGCGCCGGTTGCGAAGTGAGCGCGCAGCTCGTTCAGAGCCTGGGTCGCGAGGTTGCGCACGTCGCCAGTGCACGTGTCGGAGGTTCGCACTTCGAACGGATCCTTCGGCGACGTCGTCGGGAGTTGGTAGAAACGGAAGGCTTCCTGTCCGGCTTGTGGTTGTCGCGCGACGACATACAATCCCACCGCCGGCATAAAGGTCAGCTGTGGCACGAAGAAAAGCGGGCTCGACGGCGCAAAAAGCTTGCGCTGCGTTACGTCATCGGCGCGCGCGATGTGCAGCGACATGCAGCCTGCGATGGCGCGTATCGCGCCCGCGCCCTTGGGCGTGATCGCGAGCGCGTAGGTCGTGCCGAGGCCGTGATACGTGACCGTTGCGTCGCTGAGTGCAGGCGCCGCCATCGTAGACGGATAGCCGGCCGCCGTCCGCGCCTTCTCGATCTGCGCGACGAACGCTTTCAGCTCGGAGGACAGCTGACGCGCTTTGGAAGCGTTGTCGGCGGTGCAGGTCTGCGCATCGTTGGTTAATGCAAATGGATCGGCCGGCGGCGTCAGCGGCAGCGGCGAGAGCAGACCTCGCGTCCCGCGACCGCCGGGGCCACCGCCGGGCCCACCGCCTTGTCCCTCTGGAGCGTTCGGGCCGCCCGCGAAGCCCCCCGGACCGCGCGCACCGCGCGGCGCGCGGAAGGCGGTTGCCGTTTGCGAGCTCGTGCCTTGGCCGAACTTCACCGAATAGGTGAACGAATAGGTGCGCGGCACTAGCGGCCGCGCGATCTGCGGGATGACGTAGCCGCCGGCAGTCGTGAGCGGCACGTTGTTGGCCGGACCGGCGAAGATGCCGGCGTAGGTATCGGTGATGTTCTCGGCTGCAAACGTCAGCGTGCCGCGGGTCAGCTGCGCGGTTACGCCGGCATCGTAGGTGGTGTACGGAGGCAAGTTATTCTGATTGTTTGCGCCGACGTGCTGCGCATCGGCTAGCCACTCGAACATCGAGTGCGGCGCCTTATAATCGAAGACGATGCCGGCCCGCTGCAGCGGCACGTTGGGCAGTTGCTGACCGGGAATCGTGATCGACCACGGGTTGTCGAAAAGGAAACTGTAGGAGTTGGCCACGGAGCCGGTCAGGTTGTAGTAGGGCTCGATGACGAGATTCCCCAGCGTGAAATAGCCGGTCAGCTCGGCGCCCTGGTAGAGCCGCTGCACGCCGCTGATCGGCGTGTCGAAGTAGAGCTGCTGCAAGGCGAACGGCGTGCTCGGCGGCGTGTTACAGCCGGCCGGCGAGTTATAGATCTGTTGAACCAGCTCCAAGTAGCCCGGCGGAATCTCGCCAAGCTGCGAAAGCACGGTGCCGTTCACGTAGACCGGCAGCAGCACGCCGTTCTGCACTTGGCGGTAGAGCGTCAGCGAGACGTTCCCGCCCTTGAGATCGTGGGTGTAGCTGACGCGCACCGAGCTCGAGGAGCTATTCTGCGGCTGTTCGCCGGGCGCGGTTCCGTATGCGACCCTTCCCGCACAGTCGAAGCGCAGCGAGGCGGGATCGCTGAGGATCTGCAGGCGCCCCTGGGTTGCAGCCGCGCCGCCCAACGCCACCGAAGCGGCATACGTGTCGGCAGCCGTCGGTCGCCAGGTCGCCGCCACGCTTCCCAGCTCCGAGATGCCGGTGTTGCCGGTTGCGGTGCTCAAGCCGGCCGACGCGGCCAGCGTCAACTTGTCATTGGAATGAATCGTGTCGGTGGCCTGGATCACCGAATACTCCGTGCTCTCCGCGCCGTTGTAGTAGGGCTCGGCTTGCGGCACCAGCGGCGTGGTCGATAGTTGCGTCGAGCTGCCGTAGGCTTGAAACGAGATCGTGTGGCGCTCCTGCGCGGGCAGCGTCGCATTGACGACGTAGCCGGTGGAGCGCGTGTCGCTGGAATAGCCGATCGGCGAGGGCGATGCGTTGACGTAGCGCGCGAGCTCGTTGAGCAGCCCGCTCTGGTCCATCGAGTAGACCGAAGCTTGCAGCTGCGTCGCGCCGATCATCGCGTTATCGGTCAGGGAGTAGAGCTGCACGTTACTGGTGTTGGTGTTATCCGGGCCGTAGCCGCACGGCAACGTGTTCTCCGGATAGCCGTTGTAGCGCAGGCAAACGATGTTCGTGTTGCGAGTCGAGTTCAAGAACATGCCGGTCAGCGAGTTGGAGTCGCCGAACTCATAACGCGCGTTGATCAGGTTGCCGGAGATGTCGCTATCACCGTCGTGATTGTAGTCGAGGCCGCTGGCATCTAGGTAGTCCCAGCCATCGACCAGACTAGGGTAAACCCGATAGACGGTCTGTACGGCGATCCCCAGCTTGTCCTCCGAACCCGTTTCGGCGATCGAGTAATTCCAGCGGCCGTTGCTGCCGGTCGAGAGCTGCAGCGCCGAGTTCCAGCTCAGCGTCGGTTGCAGCGTGCTGAAGTTGACGGAGCCCGCAAGGCCGCCGAGCGTCGGTCCCATGCGCACCGAGGCGCCTTGGAAGAGATCGGTCGCAAAGCCGGCCAGATTGCCGGCGGTCCCGGGCGCGTTAAGCGGGATGCCGTTGAGCGTAAGCTGCGTCTGCGAGGCATCGTGGCCTTCGAGCGAAATCGTCTGGGTCGCGTCGCTGTCATCGCTCGAGGTCGACACGGTGACGCCCGAAAGCTTGGAAAGTGCGTCGGCAAGATCGGTTGAGAGACGGCGCTGCGCGGAGTTTTCGTCGATGCTGCTGGTTGAGATCGTCGCGCTGGATTTGGCGGTGACTTCGCCGATGACTTTCAGGCCCGCGTTGTACGGCGCGAGCGAGAAGTTGACGGTGACCAAGCGGCCGTCGAGCACTTCAAACGAGGTCGAGGTCAGGCTTTCGTAACCGCGCCGGATGATGCGCGCGCGGTAGATGCCGTCGGGCACGTCGGTGAAGATCACCTTTCCGTTCCTGCTCGTCAGCTCCGAGGTAATAACCGGTCCGTCGAGCAGCACCCGCGCGAGTTCAAGCGGTTGCTTCGTTTGCGCGTCGGTAACGACGATGTCGATTTCGCCGGTGTCCGATTGCGCCGATGCGAGCGGCGGCACGCACGACAGCAGCACGCAAACCACGAGCGCGAGGCATCGTCTCGCCATATCTGGGGGATTATAACGAGCGGCCGCTGGAGGAGACCTGGGAAATTCCTAAATCGTGATTGTGACCGCGGTGCCTTTTCCCGGCGCGCTGTCGATCGCGATATCGCCGCCGGCACGCT
The DNA here is from genome assembly GCA_030038215.1 of Vulcanimicrobiota bacterium. Taxonomy (GTDB): domain Bacteria; phylum Vulcanimicrobiota; class Vulcanimicrobiia; order Vulcanimicrobiales; family Vulcanimicrobiaceae; genus Cybelea. Next base: position 4,257 of record JASHPI010000078.1, read on the forward strand.
CGACCGCGCGTTTGGCGATCGCCAGACCCAAGCCGGTGCCGGCAATCTCACCGCGCTGGTCGCCGCGATAAAAGCGCTCGAAAGCGTGCACGCGCTCCGATTCGGACATGCCGGGACCTTCGTCGCGGACGCTGATCACGGCGTGACCGTTGCTACGCGTCGCGCGCAAATGGATCGGCGCGTCGGGTGCGTACTTGAGGGCGTTCTCGATGATGTTCCAGACCGCCTCGGAAAGCTCGCCCCGGTCGGCCTCGACCGACTCCACGCCCTCGACGCTGTAGTCGATGACGCGCCGGTCATCCAAGCGCCGCACCGTCTCGCATTGCGTGCGCAAGAACTCCGGCACGTCGATCTCCTCGACGACGGGCTGAGCTTCGGAGTCGAGGCGCGCCAGGCGCATTAGGCGATCGATCAGACCGCGCATGTGCTCTTTCTCGAGCGACATCGTCGAGAGAATCTGACGCGCGATGCGCGGCTCTTCGATCGCGCCGCGGCGCAGCACGTCGATGTAGCCGCCGATGACCGTTAGGGGGGTGCGCAGTTCGTGCGAGGCGTCGGCCGCGAACTGACGCATACGCGCTTCGGCGTTTCGCCGATCCTCGATCGCCGACGCGACGTTGGCAGCCGCGTCGTTGTAGGCCGCGGTGAGGGAGGCGATCTCGTCGCCACCGGCCATTACGAAGCGGCGCTGCGTGTAATCGCCTCCGGCCAAGGCCCGCAGCGAATCACTGACCTCGTTGATCGGCCGCAGCGACTGCTGCGCGAACAGGCGACCGACGATCCACGAGAGCAAGATCGCGACCAGCGCGATCGTCAGGACGATTCGCCAGTACGGAATCAACGAAACGAGCAGCAGCGGGAAGGACGGTCCGAAGCCTACGTAGCCGCCCTCGACGTAGGTAAGCGTCAAAGGCTCCAGACGCGTCGGATCCGGCGGCAGCGGCGGATAAGGTCCTCGGTAGTTATAGACCTGGATGGTTCCGTGCTTGCCGTGCGCGGTGAAGACTTGCGGCCCGCGCAGCGAGGGCGGAATGAAGTGGCGCATGCCGCCGGCCGCTAAGACGGCGCCCAGCGATTTCGGACGCAACGTTTTGTCGCCTGCCAAATACCTCCCGTGGACGTCGTAAACGGTGACGCGCAAACCGATGCCGCTGAGCGCGTTGACGATCTCGGGTGCAGCCTGCGTGAGTGACATGCCCTCGCGGCGGTACTGATCGACCAGTATGCGCGCTTCTTCGTGCTTGGCGACGATGATGTCGTCGGAGAAACGCCATAACTCAAAGACCAGTGCGATCGAAGACGCCAGAATGACGATCAGCACGGTGACCCCTAAGAGCACCGCATAGAGCGCCGAGAGGCGCGAGGCCAACTTCATGCGCGCACCCCTCTCCTATTGAGAGAGGCCGTAGCCAACCCCGCGAACCGTCCGGATAAAGGATCCCGGCTCCGCGGGCCGGTCGATCTTGGCACGCAAATAGGAGATGTAGGTCTCGACGATGTTGGGGCCACCCTCGAAATCGTGTCCCCAAACCAGCTCGAGCAGATGATCCTTACTAAAGACGCGGCGCGGCTCGCGCATGAAGACCTCAAGCAGATCGAACTCCCGTTGCGTGAATTCGAGCGGATCCTTTCCGCGCCACGCCTCGCGCGTTCCTGGGTTGATCGAGATGTCGCGCCAGCGCAGGACGTTCTCTTCGATTAATTGCGGGCGGCGCAGCTTGGCTTGCAGGCGCGCGATCAGCTCCTCAAAAACGAACGGTTTGACCAGATAATCGTCGGCCCCTGAAGAGAGCGAGCGCACCTTGTCCTCGGTCCCGCCTTTGGCGGTCAACATCAGGATCGGCGCTTGCGTCAGTTCGCGCAGCCTCGGCAGCAGCGTCACGCCATCGATCTTCGGCATCATGATGTCGAGCACGATGACTTCGGGATCGAAAACCTTCACCAGCTCGAGCGCGGCTAGGCCGTCGGTTGCGGTCCGGACCTCGTAGCCCTCGCGGGAGAGCCCAAGTTCCAGCATCTCCCGAACCATGCGGTCATCGTCGATAACCGCTACGCGGGCGTTGGGCATAGCGTACATTTCTACGGTGCATCGTGCTTTCTCACCCTTGGAGCAGGCTGAACCTAGGCGGCTACGCCGCCCGGAAGGCGGCCGGCCAGCGCACCAGGCGTTGCCCCGAAACCAGGGCCGCCTGGTCGATCGCCTCCAAGGGATGCGCCACGACGCGAACGTGCCGCCGCTCCAGCTCGGCGATGGTGGCGTCGTCGAGGCGCCAGTGCGCGAAGAGATGGACCTCGGGCACGCCGGTCGTCTCCGCCAAAATCCCAATGACCTCCGCCAACGTACACTCGCGGCGCGCGAGCAGCGCCCGGACGACCTCGGCCTGAAACCGAGGGCCGCTCCAGCCAGTGGCCACGATCAGAACCCGCGACAGCTCGCGCAGGTCGCTCGACTCAAAGTCGATCAGTGCCGCACCGACCTGCGCGGCCAGGCAGCGGTCGGTCTGGGCGTGCAGCGCGGCGGGCGCGATCGAGGCCGGTGACCCCGCCCTCAAGACCGCGCCGGCGCCGATGAGATAGCCGTCCATGTCCGAGAGTCTGCCGGAGTTGAGTGCCAACTGCCTGGCCCACAAACCCCGGCCCCCGGAAAGAAACTATCGAAGAAGCCCTTCGCGTCGCGCAACTTCGATCGCTTCGAATCTTCCATGGCAACCGAGCTTGGCGATCGCGTTCGCGATATGCACCCGCACGGTGAAGATGCTCCTGCCCGTCTCCGCCGCAATCTCCTTGGGAATCAGCCCCTCGGCCAGGAGCCGAAGCACCTCTCTCTCCGACGGCGTCAGCCGGCCATCGCGAAGATTCAAGCGCGAGCCATCGCGCAAAGCTCGGTCCACGGCCCGCAGCATCATCGCGACGTCGGCATACCCGGCTTCCCCGAGGGCCGAGATCCTCTCCGCCGTTGCTTCAGCGCCCTCATCACGGCGCCGCCGAACCGCGGAGGTGATGCTCCGAGCGATCTCTGAGGTTAGCGCTATCACCGTGTCGCCGTTGGCTCTCACGCGACGCGCGATTCGGTCCGCGTGGGTGACTCGACCGTTGGTCGCTTCCGCAAGCGCACAGAAGATCTGGGCAATCGCAAGCGACCGGACGCGGAACAGACCTGAAGCATCGAGCGATCGCGCGATCGGCACGACATCGCTAACGAGTTTCACGGACGCTTCGCGCCGGCCGTCGAGCGCAAGAAAAAGGGCGTATTGCCCGCCCGACATGGCTCTATCGAAGTCAAAGTGCGCCAAACTCCAGCAGCAGGACATCATCCGCTGGGCTTCACCGAAACGTCCTTCCCAAGCAAGTCTCGCCGACCTAAAGAGCGCCAAATACCGGCGCGCGATCTCGCCCACTCGGCCCGATTCCAACCGGTCTTCGATGGCGGCACTTCGCTCGACATTTCCCCGCCGCATCTCGGCCGAGAGCATCTGGAGCAAGGCGGTTTGAAGGGCAAAGGAATCACCCGCTTTTGTGGCAGCATCGGCCGCCTGCTGCGCGTATCGCAACTGTCGTTCAACGTCGTCTTCTTCGTGCAACGCAAGGTTTGAAAGAACGGCATTGACCCGGCTAGCCAAACCATAAAGGTGTAGCTCTGCCGCTAAGTCGCTGGACTGCCCGAGAACGTCGAAAGCCTTGGAAACTGCGCCTGCATGGCGGCTGACGATGCCGAGGTGATGCAATATCTTGGCGCGAGTTACGTCGGATCGGATTCGCGGCAGCAATTGCTCGATCTTCGATGTCGCGCTGCTCGCGTTCGTGGTGTCGCCGGCTATTGCTTGGCAGGCAGCAATCAAAGAAAGGGCTTCGGCCCGGTGCGCGGGGGTGTGAACGGGATCGTTTGCAACCGGGCCGAGCAAATCGGTAACGTCCCGGCCCTGGTTTCCGACGAGCAGCGCCAGGCGCAGGCTAACCGCAGCGACAAATTCACGATCGCCAGGAGCGCGTGCAAGGGAGCGGCGGAGCAGCGTCTCTGCGCGGGCCAGCCGCCCGGCGATCGCATGAAGCGCGCCGCGTAACGCTAAGACCGTCGCGTTTTCGCGTCGCGTCCGCTCGTCGAGCCGTTCGATCGCGCGAGCTACGACGTCGCCGCGCGCCCGCTCGAGCAGGTCGAAGCCATGTTGCTCGAGCAGGCGGACTACATCGCCCCGCGATCCCGCCGCCGCGTATGCGGCGATCGCATGCTCGACGTCATCACTCTCTTCCAGGGCGCGAGCGGCGCGTGCGCAGACCGCCTGCTGTGACGATCTTCCGGCGAGCGCACTCTGACGCCGAAGAAACTCCCCAAAAAGATCGTCGCATCGGTAAATGCCCGGCGATTCGGCATAGATGAATGCGGTTCGCTGGCG
>JASHPI010000079.1 GCA_030038215.1 Vulcanimicrobiota bacterium
CGGTCCATGATGACCGCGTCCTCTTCGAATTCCTCACGCTCGAAGGTGCGCAGGCGGGCTTGAGCTGGGAGACGGTCTTGCGCAAGCGCGAGCGCTACCGCAAGCTCTTTGCGCAGTTCGACCCGTTGCGCGTCGCGCGAATGACGCCCAAGGCGGTCGATCGCATCCTCGCCGATCCGGGCATCATTCGCAATCGCGCCAAGATCGAATCGGCGGTCGGCAACGCGCGAGCAGTGCTGGCGGCGCGCGAGGAGTTTGGGTCGTTCGATGCGTACGTTTGGCGGTTCGTCGGCGGACGACCGATCGTGAACCGGTGGCGCCGGATGGCGCAGGTTCCGGCAACCTCCAAGGAATCGGACGTCATGAGCAAAGAGCTGCGCCGGCGCGGCTTTCGCTTCGTCGGAGCCACCATCTGCTACGCGTTCATGCAGGCCGTCGGACTGGTCAACGATCACTTGGTCAGCTGCGCCTGGCATGACCGCGTCGACCGCTAGCTCGCCCGCGACATCGTACTCTGAAGCGATCGATCGCGCGCAGGCGTTCATGGCGCGCGACGACCAGTGCATCCTCCCGCAGGCGCGAACCGCACTGCTCTCGCACGGCGCACAGCGGCCGCTGGCCGTCGTGCTCTTTCACGGTTTCACCAACAACCCGGCGCAATATGCGGCCTTTGCGCCGCTCGTGTTCGAGCGAGGGGCGAACGTCTTCGTTCCGCGCATGCCCGAGCACGGCGATCGCGACCGCATGACCACCCGCTTGGCTAATCTAACGGCTCAGACGGTGCTCGCGAGCGCGAACGAAGCCGTCGACATCGCCTGCGGCCTGGGCGAACGCGTTGCCGTGCTCGGCATCTCGATGGGCGGTTCGCTGTCGGCGTATTTCGCCCAGTTCCGCCCGATCGAGCTGGCGGTGCCGGTGGCGCCCGACTTCGCCCTGTTGCGGCTTCCTTACCCAGTGAGTCGCCTGCTTGCGAGCGTGGTCTTGCACTTGCCGAACTTCTTCATGTGGTGGGATCCACGCGCCGGCATCCATCAGCGTCCACACACCGCCTACCCGCGTTTTGCGACGCACGCGCTGATGCAGACGCTGCGCATCGGCGACGACGTCTACGCAGCCGCCCGTCAGCGCCCGCAGCTCGCAACGCGAATCGTAACGATCGTCAATCGCGCCGATCCGGCGGTGAATAACGAGGTAACGCGGTCGCTCGCTTCGGAGTGGAAACGATGGAATCCCGAAGGCATGACGTACGTCGAGCTGCACAATCTACCCGAAAATCACGACATCATCGATCCGGAGAATCCGCTGGCGCGCACGGATCTGGTCTATCCGAAGTTGTTGGATGCACTTGGCGTTTAGATATACATTCGTAGCTTGGGCCAGAGTGCGGCCAACGGTGTTCGGATGCCGCTGCAGAGTGAGATCGGGATATTCTGCTCGTACGAGATGACCCACGGCGGATTGAAGCGTGTGACCAGGCGCGCGCTGCGGAAGAGTTGCGGAGAATCGCGCCGGCCGCAATCGCCGTTGACGTCGATGACGACATTTCCGCTGTAGCCGCGCGTGCCCCACAGCCAATATTGGTTGTGCCCGGAGATCGCCGGCGGCAGTCCATAGGCTCGGCCGAAGAAGTCGATGGCGGCGGCTTCGCCATAGTTGTCCGTTTTGATCGCCGCCTGCCGGCGCTGATCGGGCGGCAGCGCGAAATAGATCCGCGCGACCGTCGCAGCGAGGTCGGGCCAGCCATGCATGTCGGCCCAGTCTTCAGGCAGTGCCGAGTCGCGGAAGCGCTCGGTGCGCAGCGTGTTGCGGTTCACGTGCAGCACGCCGCTGACAAAGTTCATGTAGTGAAGCATCGGCTCTTCGGATAGCACCGGCAAGGAGAAGGGCAAAAAGAAGATACCGGCAGCGATCGCGGCGGCGGCCAGGCCGGTTTGCAGCCACAGTCGGCCGTTCGTCCAGCCCTCGAAGGCTACGCCCCCGGCCGCGATCAGGATTGGGTAGACGTCGCCGGGATAGTAGTGTTTGGCGTGCAATGCGATCATCATCGCGATGAGAATCAGGTACGCGTATGCGAGAAAGCGCGCCGCGCGATCGCGCAAGAGCGCGATCAAACCGGCGATCCAAACCGGCGCGAGGAAGAGATTCATCAGCAGCAGTTGTTGAAAGAGAAAGAGTCCCGGTCCGGCGGCCAGGTTCTTTCCGTTTTGGCCGTTACGCAGCAGCTCCCACATCGGAAAACCGTGCGCGGCCTGCCAAAAGAAGTTCGGCAGCGCGATCGCGAGCGCGAGCGCTGCGCCGGCGGCGAACCAGCCCGAGGCTAGCACCCGCCGTTGCGGCGTAATCGCCAGCCCTCCGATAAGCGCAAGGGCGAAGAAGAGCGCGCTGTATTTGCTCTCGAGCGAGAAGCCGATCGCGGCGCCGGCTGCCAGCCAGAGACGCGGATCGCCGCCTTTGACGACACGCAGAACGTAGAGTGCCGCCAACGGCCACAGCCACAAGCCGACCATGTCGGGCGAGACCTTCGTTCCAAAACTCATCAAGACGTTCGCAAAGAGGAAGGCCAGTGAGGCGAGGATCTGCGCGAAGGCGCCCCCGCCGAGCTCGAGGACAAGCAGGCAGGTGACGTACGCGCCGGCAGCCGCGAAGATTGCCGGAATCGCGCGCAACAGAAAGAGCGATGCTCCGAAAAGCTGCGAGCCCGCTGCGAGGAGCGGTACGACGGGCGGCTGATCGACGTAGCCCCAGGCCGGGTGAAAGCCGCAGATGATGAAGTAGAGCTCGTCACGGAAGAAACCGTAGTGTGGATTGCCCAACAGATGCACGAGCAGCGTCACGCCGGCTGCGAGCCAGGCAATCTGCGTTTTCGGGGTCACGTTCGCAGGTCGGGGCGCCGGCTGGCATAGCGACGGCTCCACGGCAGGGTCGTGCCGTCGCGCAGAGTCACCGTCTGATCGCCGTGAAACGCGGGCTCGATGGCGGCAATCGCGTCGATGTTGACGAGATGCGAGCGGTGAATCCGCACGAAGACCGTGGGATCGAGGCGCGCTTCGACCGCCTCCATCGTGCTGCGCAGACGAAACAGCCCGCGCGCACTATGAACGTCGACGTTGTTGCCGTCCGACGACACGCGCGCAATCTCGCCGACGGGCAGGAAAAACGAGCGTCCCTGGTGCGGAACGAGGAGCCGCTTTGCGAAGGGCTCTTCGTTGCGGGCCTGAGCTACGACCCGCGCCAGCGCGCCGCTGGGGAGCGGCGCCGCCACCCGAACGATGGCGCGCTCGACGGCGCGATCGAACCGCTCGCGATCGTACGGCTTTAACAGATAGTCAACCGCGCTGACGTCGAAAGCGCGCAAGGCATATTCGTCGTGCGCCGTCACGAAAACGATCGCGGGCGGCGAAGGCGTACGGGCGATCGCTTCGGCCACGCCCAGACCGTCGAGATCCGGCATGTGAATGTCGAGGAAGACGATTTCGGGTTGCGTCATCGCGATCAGATCGACCGCGTCGATACCATTGGAAGCCTCGGCGACGATTTCGATTTCGCCGTGTTCTTCCAAAAAGCGCGCGAGCTTCCGCCGTGCCGGCGCCTCGTCGTCGGCGATGAGTGCGCGCGTCATGACTCCGCCGCTTCGATGGTCGCGAATGGAATTGATAGCGTCGCCTCGGTGCCGCCTCCATTCGCCGGCGCGATGGCAAATGCAGCGGCGTCGCCGTACATATGCGCCAAGCGCGAACGCACGTTACCGATGCCGTGCCGCTCGCCGTTTTCGCTTTCGCGCAAGCCTACGCCGTTGTCGCGTACTGCAATGACGGTTGCAGCACCGGCCCGTCGGGCCGTGATCGCGATGTCGAGCGCCTTACGGCCTGGCGAGAGGCCGTGCTTGATGCTGTTCTCGAGCAGCGGCTGTAGAAGCATGAACGGAACCGCGGCCTCGCGCACCGTGGGATCTACGTCGAGTTTCAGATTGAGCCGGCTCTCTAGGCGGGTCTTCATGATGTCTACGTACATGCGCTCGACGGTCAGCTCGCGTTCGAGCGGTACTTCATGCACACCGCTGGAGTCGAGCACGAGCCGAAGGAAATCACTGAGCTGAGCGATCATCGCATCGGCCTTGGCGACGTCTTCGTACATCACCGACGAAATCGCGTTCAGCGTGTTGAAAAGAAAGTGCGGATGCAGCTGCAGCTTGAGATTCTCGAGCTGCGCTCGCGCCAGGCGCGTCTGCAGAGCGGCAGCGCGCACCTCGGCCTCGCGCGCGAGCCGCAGCCGAGTGAAGACGTACACGAAGCCCGCAACGATTGCGTAAAAGATCGCGTCTTGCGACGCCTCCATCGGATAACGATACCACATGATACCGTAGTGGTACTGACCCAGACCGGCGAGCGGAAAGATAAACGAGCGCGTGATCGCCATCAGCGTCGTGTGCGCGACAGTATAGACGATCATTGCGCCGAACTGCACGAGGAGCGCGAGCGGCCAGGTGCGGGGCCCGAACGGAACCCAGCACGCCGTCCAAATTGCGATCGGCAGGATGATGAGCGCAGTGTACGCGCCGGTCATCTCCTCGATGAAACGCGGCAGCGCCGTGCCGGTTTGATGACGCGCCAAGTCGTCGAGCACATAATAGCTGAAGAAGAGCAGCCCAATCGC
>JASHPI010000080.1 GCA_030038215.1 Vulcanimicrobiota bacterium
CCCACGCCCGGCGGACCCACGAAGCACAGAATCGGGCCGGTCAGCTTTTTCTTCAGCTTGCCGACGGCCAGATATTCGATGATCCGGTCTTTGATCTTATCCAGATCGTAATGGTCCTCGTCGAGAATCACGCGGGCTCGCGCGATGTCGATGTGATCCGCCGTCTCGGCCTTCCACGGCAGGGTCACGAGCCAATCGAGGTACGTGCGAATGACGCTATACTCGGGGCTTGCCTGGGGAACTCTCGCGAGACGATCGAGCTCGCGGTCCGCCGCTTTCTTCGCGTCCTCGGGCATCTCAGCGCCATCGATCTTGCTGCGCAACTCGTTGGTCTCGGCTTGCTGCGGATCGACTTCGCCGAGCTCCTCTTGAATCGCGCGCAGCTGCTGGCGCAGATAGAACTCGCGCTGATTCTTCTCCATCTCTCGCTGGATGTCGCTTTGGATCTTATGGCCAAGCTCGACGACCTCAAGCTCTTTGGTCAACAGCAGCGTGAGTTTGCGCATCCGTTTGGCGGTGTCGCGCTCCTCGAGCAACGCCTGACGGTCGGCCGTGTCGAGGCGCATCGTCGATGCGACGAAGTACGTGAGCACCACCGGATCGGTGATGTTCGCAACGTCCATCTCCATCTCGCGCGGTGCCTGCGGCAGATAGGAGAGCAGTTTCTGGAAGAGCCCCGCTAGATTGCGCTGCATTGCGACGAGCTCTTCGTTCTCGACGGTTACGTCGGGAAGCTCGGTGTACGCCGCGACCATGTAGGGCGTCTCTTGCGTGAACTGCTCGATCTCGAAAACCTGTTGTCCGGCGACGATGCAACGCAGCGTGCCGTCCGGGACCTTGAGCATTTTCTGAATGACGCCGATCGTGCCGATTCGATGAACGTCGTTAGGACCGGGATCCTCGACCTCGCGATCGCGCAGGACGGTGAGCCCGATCGGCTTACCTTCGCGCAATGCTTCCTCGACGAGCTGAATGCCCGACTTCTTGACGACCGCCAGCGGAATAACGGTGTGCGGGAAAAGCACGGCCTCCTGAAGGGGCAGAATGCCGATCAGGTTTGCCGGAACGATGTTTGGATTGGATTTCTCGGCCATGAGTTAGGAATGCGTCCTTTTCACCATAATGTGGAGCTCGGTACGCGCAGTCGGCAGATAGGCCGTCGCGGCGATCGGCGCGACCACGATCAGAAGACCGTCGTCGTAACTGGCGGCAACGCCCTCGAACTCGACCGCGACCGGTAAATGAATGCGCTTGACGAAGTCGCCGTACGCGATCTCTTTCTGAACGAACGATCCTCGCCGCAAGCGTACCGCCTCGAGGCGCCGGCCGCTGATGAGCAGATACCGCTCGTCGACGGCGATGCGCAACGACTCGGGCGCGGCGCCGGCCACCTCGACGACCGCGACGACCCGTCGCTCCTCCTCATCGACGAACACATCGGCATTGGGCTCGAAAGCTCCGACGCGGGTACGCACGACGAACTCCATCAGGCCTAGAACCCCCTCACGTTAGCACTCGGATGCGCCCTCTGCTAATGACTCACTACATGCTGGGGTCAGGCAAGGGGCGCGTCGCCGGCCAGGCAACGCAAGGGAGCAGTTGGATGCGCAACGGGGCGTCGGCCGTCGGCGGAATCCTTACCCGAAAGAACTGCGGGTATTTGGTCGCCACGCCGTAGCGGGTCTGAGGCGGGAACTCGGTGACGTTCTGGTCGGGAAGATGGGTCGAGGCGAGCAGCTGGTTCATCGCCTCGGCGGCGGCCGGCGAGGTGTAGTGCGCGGTCCGCTCGCCTAGCCACGTCGTGCCATCGGCGGTCGTGTAGAGGAAGCCCAGGATCTCACCGGGCATCTCAGTCGCCGTCGAGACGACCTGGTCGATGCGCACGATCTGCATGGCGCGCGAAATAGGCGGCCGTAGCACCAGCGGCGCGGGGCGAGCCGAATCCAGGCAAGCGCCGCTTTCGAGCGGCGCCGTTGCGGGCACGGGCGCCGGCGGCGGGTAGGCTTGTGCAACCGTGACGCTCGCCAGCAACCCTGAGAAAAACGTCGTTATCGCAAACATACGAACCATCTTCGCACTCCGGTGCTCGTCACCATGCGCAAAGGGTGTTCGCATCGAAGCCACCAAGCTCGCGCCATAACGTTGTCACGCCCAAAACTTCTGCGCCGTCTGGGAGTTCGCGATGCCGCCCTGATCGTCATGGGCGGCATTATCGGCTCGGGGATCTTCATGAACCCGTCAGTGGTGGCGCGCTACGCTCCCAGCGGGTTGCTGGTGATGCTCGTGTGGATCGCCGGCGGCCTCATCGCGCTGCTCGGCGCCGGCATCTTCGCCGAGCTCGCAGCCCGGCGTCCGCAAGACGGCGGACTTTACGCCTACATGCGCGACGCCTTTCATCCGGCGCTCGCCTTTATGTACGGCTGGACGCTGCTGCTGGTCTCGCAGAGCGGCGGCATGGCCGCGGCCGCCGTGACCTTCGCCACGTACTTCACGCCGTTGACCGGATGGCACGCTTCGTTGGCGGCGATCGCCATCGTCGCCATCGCGCTCTTCACGGCGATCAACGCCTTAGGCGTGCGAACGGGTGCGACCACGCAGAACCTCTTCATGATCGTGAAGATCCTGGCGATCGGCGGCTTCATCGCCGTCGGCTTCTTCGCCGGACATGCGCCGGCC
>JASHPI010000081.1 GCA_030038215.1 Vulcanimicrobiota bacterium
TTTTTTATAGTGGGATGGGGTGACGCGTTTGGCCAATCTACCATGTGCACGAAGGGCATGTCAAATGCGGCGCTGAACTTGGCGCCGCCGGAGCGGGCGGTTAGCTCAGTGGGAGAGCGCTTCCTTGACACGGAAGAGGTCACATGTTCAATCCATGTACCGCCCACCATTGAAAAAGCCCGTCGAATAAGAATTCGCGGGCTTTTTAGCTCGTCGGAAGAGGTCCGCTGTTTAAGACCTCGTGCAGGTGGTCTTAGCCACGGTCTTCCAGGCGCCGCCGACTTTGGCTTCGCTAAGATCGTACTGCTTGGTCATGCTGAGCATCGTGTACGTGTCGCGGATTGGTGTCGCGGAACCATTTGTCAGATCAAATGTGCCTGTCCACAGGATAGTCTTTCCGGATCGTTGCGTCGACTCATATCCGTAGTTTCCGCCCGAATCCACAAATGGGCTGTACCACGTCTTGGTGCTCGGAACGTACGCGTAGTAGACGGTTACGTCACCGTTGGGACTGGAAGTATGCAGGGCGATACTACCATCTTTCAGCTTCGTCGCTGTCAGGCTCGTTGACGGCAGCGCGCCAAGCTTCGAGGGTTGCATGCTGTTGGTGCACGACCAAGTGCCGACCAGCCAGTCGTAACCGTTCGGCCCAGCTCCAACTGTGGAGGAGGACGTGGGGGCTGACGTTGCTCCCGCCACCGCCGAAGAGAATAGTATGGAGAATGCCGTCGCAAAAGCGACAATCAAACGCTTCATGAAGCTTCCTTTCTCTGTGTTTCTGCCTGGATACACCAGACAAGCAAGGCGTTCAATCAAAGTGGCTCGGGTCCTACAACGTACACTTTTTCGCCGACACCGCGGATTAGTCAATGCTGCTGGACGACCCATCTTTGCGGCCGCCAAACGGTACCACGCCACAGAGCTTGCCCTTGAGCGCGTACCAACGCCCCCGCCCTGCTATGGGACATGAGCTTTTTTATCCGCCCAAAGCTGCCGATACAAGTAGATACGGGCCCTCGCTATTAGTAGCGATGGCTTGAATCCATACAGAAGGCTGGAGGGACGTCAGTGTGGCGCTTCCGTCCCTCCGAGCGGGAAAGCCCCGGTGTTCACACGGGGCTTTTTCACGTGCGGCCATCCTAAGTTTGTTCTCAGCATCGCGGCTTTACGATGCCTGTGGCGCGAGTGAGGCCCGGGGCAAGTCTCTTGCTCGTCTTCCCGTAGGCCTCACCCCTGCCGTTCACTAGAGGCAAGTGCTAGCACAGTCCCGACCGGCAAAAAAAACGCCTGTCGGGACTTCTAGCATCCTACCAGGACTTTGCCAGGAAACAACGCCTACGATACTCTTCGGCACGGGTACGCACTCGCGCCGCCCAGGACAGGCTTTCGCGTCAGTACGCAAACCTCCGCGAAGGGCCTGTCCTGTTGTTGCCAGGTAATCAAAACGATCGCCGTCAAATCACGCGGCCGGAGGAGTCTTGATGAAGCGCGTCCTTTTGATCGGTTTTGAGCCTGCGGCGGTCGATTATTCGGATCCCGCCTTACCAACGGGCGTGACCGCAGAGATGATCGAGGCTGGAATCAAGGCCGGCCTGGCGGATATGGCCGCGCGCGGGTGGCTTCCCGAAGCTTGCCTGATCAAACCTGATGAGACCGCGATCCCGACGGTTGAACGTACCCTTGCGGCCGACCCCTACGATTGCGTCGTCATCGGAGCGGGTGTCCGGCTGCCACCAAGACACCTTGCTCTGTTCGAGGCGATCGTCAACGCCATCCACCGTGGTGCGCCGCGAGCGGCCATCGGCTTCAATACGCGTCCGGACGATACCGGCGCGGCCGCTGCACGCTGGATCTAACTCTCACAAAGCCCTGCGTTAGGGGCCGCTGGAGCCCGCAAGCAGCATGAGGTTCCCTCCCACGACGTCGACACGTCCTCTTGTCGTGATTGCGGGAATCGCCGGAAGCTCCAGCGGCGTCGTCTGCGCGAACCCGGTGCCCATTCCGGCATAGTAGAACTGGATGCCGAGATGGCGGCTAGCCAGTTGCTCCACCGAAACGAGCCGCATCACGACTCCCGAACTGCTGTTGTACGCGGCACCGGCCGATGCGAGAAAATTCCCCGTCGACGTCCATAGCCCCATCGCAGTCGCCGACTCCGAAATGCGCTGCACCGGCAGGCGCCGCGGCTGGTGTTGACAGTGTCCATATTTATATGCGAGAATGTAGGCGGTGTCAACATAGAGGGATGCGAATGTTATGACGGCTACCAAGAAACGGCGTCGCGAACCGCCGCGCAGCTATCACCACGGCGACCTGCGGCGATCGCTGATCGAGGCCGCTCTCGAGCTACTGGCCGAGGAGCAGAATTGGAACTTCTCATTGCGCGAGGTTGCGCGCCGCGCGCGCGTCAGCCATAATGCGCCTTACAATCACTTTGCGGACAAGCAGCAGTTGCTGGCAGCGGTCGCCGCGTCGGGATTCCTCACGCTACGCGACCGGATGCGCAGGGCGATCGAGGGCGTGGATCGCCCCGATGCTGCTCTCGTCAAAACCGGAGTCGTCTACGTACGCTTCGGCATTGAGAATCCGGCCTTCTATAAGCTAATGTTCGGATCGGTGCTCGGGTCGGGCGAAGCCGAGCGGCCCGAAGATTTGGTCAAAGCCGCCGACGCGGCCAAATCCATTCTGACCGAGATTATCGAGCGCGGCGCCTCCAGCGCCGTCTTTCCGAGATTAAGAAATGACCCCAAGCGCATCCAGCTCGCAGCGCTCGCAGCGTGGTCGATCGTCCATGGCTTTACGATGCTCGCGATCGATGGGCTCGCCGATGGCCTGCCGCGCCGCGCCTTCAATGCCGCGGCCGAACAGGTCGCGCAGACCTTCGCCAACGGACTGAAAGCTTCGCCATTCCAATCCGAGAACAAGGAGAATACCCGTGTCTGATCCGGTCGCGCCCGCTTTCCGCTTCCTGCGAGCAGCGCTCGCCTCGGCTTGCGTCGTTGCATGGACGCTGTCGTCAAGCCTGCCGGCGTTCTCCGACCCATCGAGCCAAACCGTTGACGCGCAAGCGTGGGTGAATTCGCTCGCGCTTCAGGCGGCGACGTACGGCGTGCCGATCGTGGCGATGTACAACCTGCGCTACTCGGTATCGTTTGCCCCAAGCGCGAAGTCGAAACCGAACGAGATCTGGCGCGTCGAAGACATCGCGACGCCGGCTGTGGCTGAGAAGCTTGGGTACGTCACCCCGAACGTCAACGTCATCTACGGCTTCGGATTCATGGACCTGCGCCGGCAGCCGCTGATCCTGCGGGCTCCGAACTCGAACGGCCGTTACTATATGATCGAAATCGTCGACATGTGGACCAACGCCTTCGCTTACGTCGGCGGCGTCGCCACTGGCTACAAGGGAGGGACGTTTGCGCTCGTCGGCCCCGGTTGGCACGGTAGGCTTCCCGCCGGCGTGAGGCGCATCGATTCTCCGACGCCGTGGGTCGAACTTCAGCCGCGGGTGCACGTGAAGAGCCACGCCGATCTCGCCGGCGCGCAGGCGGTGCTGCGCGCGATTACCGTCGAAGGACTCGCGCAGTACGAAGGCAAGCCGGCACCGTTGCAGCCTGCGTACGACTACGCCGCGCCCGAGATCAACCCCAAGGTCGCCAGCAGCCAGATGCAATTTACCAATCAGCTGCAGTTCTGGGAGATCCTCTCCGCGGCGATGAATGAGAATCCGCCGCCGAAGGTGCAGATCAAGAACGTACTTCCACAGTACCAGTATCTCGGAATCGTGCTGGGTAAGCAGTGGACGCCGGCGAGCGTGAGCCCTGCGGTTCTGGAGCAAATGAAGCTGGCCGCCCAGCGAATCGGCCCGATGCTGGTGGCGGGCATGTCCGTGATCGGGAACATTGCCAACGGTTGGGTCATACCGCCAGGCAACCTTGGTATGTACGGCGGCGACTATGTCTCGCGCGCCATCGTCGCCGTCATCGGCTTGACGTCGAACACGCCGGCCGAAGCCGTCTATTATCAAGCTTACGCCGACGCGGCACGCTCGCCGCTGGTTGGGACAAAACATTATACGATCACGTTCAAAGCACCGATGACCTACATAACACCTGTGCCTCCCGGCTTCTGGTCGCTCACCGCGTACGATGCGGTCACGAGTTACACGGCGTCAAACCCGATCGATCGCTATGCACTGGGAAGCGACGACACTTTACGGCGCAACGCCGACGGGTCGTTCACGATCTATCTGCAGCACGACGATCCCGGCCCCGGCAAGGAATCGAACTGGCTGCCGGTGCCCTCGGGTCCGTTCTACGTGACGCTGCGAAGCTATGCCCCCACGTCGCAGCTCGTCGAGGCCTTGAACGATCCCGGAACTTTTCAGGGCCCGCCGCCGATCGTTCCGTCGACATGAACTCCGAACAACTGGGCGCGGTGCTGGCGCGGCAACGCGCCGCGTTCGAGCGCGACGGAATACCCGGCGCACCGCAACGGCGCGCAAATCTCGCCAAACTCAAACGCTTGATGAACGCGCGACGCCCGGATCTCGAGGCGGCCGTGCGCGCCGATTTCGTCCACCGTTCCGCCTACGAAACGGCGATGCTCGAACTAGCACCCACCATCGGGGGCATCGATTACTTGCGCGGGAACGTCGCGCGCTGGATGCGCCCGCAACGCCGCCGCGTTGGCTTACATTTACGTCCGGGAGTCGCCGAGATTCTCTATCAGCCGCTGGGCGTCGTCGGCGTGATCTCGCCCTGGAACTATCCAATCGGCCTCTGCTTGATGCCGCTCGGGACGGCACTCGCGGCCGGCAACCGCGTCATGCTCAAGCCTTCGGAGCTCACGCCGCGAACGGCCGACGCGCTCGCCGCAATGCTCGGCGCGGTCTTCTCCGAAGACGAGGTCTTCATCGCCACGGGCGGGCCCGAGGTCGGCGCCGCTTTCTCCGAACTTCCCTTCGATCATCTGATCTTCACGGGCAGCACGCGCGTCGGGCGCTTCGTGATGAAAGCCGCAAGCGACCATCTCGTTCCCGTCACGCTCGAGCTGGGCGGCAAATCGCCGGCGATCATCGACCGCGGCTACGCGCTCGAGCGCGCCGCCGCATCGGTGGCGTTCGGCAAGCTGGTCAATGCGGGACAGACCTGCATCGCACCCGACTACGCGTTGGTGCCCCGCGCGCAGGTCGACGCTTTCGCCGCAGCCTACGAACGAGCGGCTCGCGCCTACTATCCGGACGGCGAGCGCGATGACGCCTACACGGCAATCATCAGCCGGCCACATTACGACCGGCTGCGCGCGCTCGTGAACGACGCGCGGGCGAAAGGCGCGCGAGTCGTCGAAGTCGGCACAGCGACGCCGCCGCGCGAGAATACCGTGGCCCCGACCCTGGTGCTCGGCGCGACCGCGGAGATGCAGGTTATGCAAGAAGAGATCTTCGGTCCGATTCTTCCTGTCGTTGCGTACGACGCGATCGACGACGCCATCGCCTACGTCAACGCGCGCCCTCGACCGCTCGCGCTCTACATCTTCAGCGATCGTCGCGATGCCATCGACGACGTTCTCACGCGTACGATCAGCGGCAACGTCACGGTGAACGACACGCTCTTGCATTACGCGATCGAGGATCTGCCCTTCGGAGGCGTCGGACCCAGCGGGATGGGCGCCTACCACGGCGAGGAGGGCTTCCGGCAGTTCAGCCACGCGAAAGGCGTGTTCATCCAGTCGCGATGGAATCTCGCCGGCGTGCTACGCCCGCCTTATCGCAAGCTCACCGATGCCGTCCTCTCTTACCTGCTGAAATGACTCGCGAGCTCGCATCACCGAGCCTTGCTGATGGTGGCGCCGAACGGCTCCGACACGTCGATCGTCTTCGTCGGCTCGCCGCCGGCCGGATAGGCATAGATGCCGACCCCAGCGCTGCCGGACTGGCTCGGTGCCACGACCTTCGTGCCTTGGGGATCATCCTTGGTGCCGGGGGCCACCCAGAATTGATTGACGAAATCGGCGCCTGAAAGCGTCGTCGTCCCCACGACCTTATCGCCGCTCGTCTGATAGATCACGCTCTTGTCGACGTCGCCCACCGCGATGTATTTGCCATCCCACTGCACGCCACCGGGGTTCTCGATCGACTGATTCAGCGCGATGCTCTTGAAGGTCGTCTTCCCTTTGTGCAGCTCGGCGAGCTCAACCTGGCTTTCGGCTTGATTCCAGCCGTCGACGAATAAGTTGCCCTTGTCGTCGTAGCCGCAGAAGTGGAAATAGAAGATGGCCGGATCCTGGTAGGTCGCCGGCGTGCCCTTCGCGTCGGTGTAGACGGAGACGCTGCCCGCGCCGCTGCCGGTCGTGTAAGCATTGGTCACGGCCAGATTTCCGGTCGTCGGATCGACCGAGCAGCCATAAGGGTAAACGTCGGGGTCGCTCAGCGTCGCGATCGGAGTGCTGCCGCCGTGAGCATACTCAACGACGTCTGCGCCGCTGTCGTTGACGATCCAAACGTTCCCTTTTTTGTCCGCGCACAAGCCGTAAGGAGATTCAAAACCGGTGAGCGTTCCGCTCAACTTCCCTCCCGGCAACGTGTACACGTACACGTCGTCGCTCAAAGCCGACGAAACGTAGAGCAGCTCCTTCTTCTTTGTATCCGGCGACATCCACGAGCGCGAACGATCCGGGCGCGCGCTTGACGGCAGAGCGGACGACTGCTCCGAACCGGCAAACGATCCGGTCCCGCTGCTACAAGCAGCCAGCAGAGCGAGCGCCAGCAACGTGCCGAACGCGCGCAGCAACAACATAACGTTCTTCATATCGCCTGGATTTTCGCCATCATGCCTTTATCCTCGTGGTCGAGGATATGACAGTGGAAGACGAACTCGCCACGGATGACCGGATTGCGAAAGTCCATGATCAGCATCAGCACGCCCGGAACGTTCTTCTTCCCCACCCTGGTCTGATGTGGCACGATCACGCTGTCGGCCCAATGCGGATGCGCGACCTTCACACCGTTGATGCTCTCGACGAAAAAATGCAGCTGATGGATGTGAAAGTCGTGGACCTCTCCGGTCACGTTCTCGACACGCCACTCCTCGATCGTCCCGACGTGCACGACGAACATGGGCGGCGCGTCCATGCGAAAGGCTTTCCCGTTGATGAAGAAATGCTTGGCGTTTTCGCTCAGCACCACCAGGCGGTGCGCTGCAATCGGTGGGAGTGCGGCCGTATACGCATCGCGCGGCAGCGGCGAGGCGACGCTCAACGGCTGCGATGAACGATTCGGGCTCGCGTCGTGTTGCGGTGTCTCGAGGCGCGCCAACAGCGTCTCGGGATCCGGATCGCCGTCGGGGCCGGAGTCGAAGCAGAGCGTTCGGAATCTCGCATGCCCGCTGGCCGGACCCGTCACGACGAACTCCGCGCGCGAGGCGGGAGGAACGACGATCGACGACTCGGTTAGCGTCGGGGGCGTTCCCGGGTAGGCATCGAGCGCAAAGCCATCGATCGCAACCAACTCGAGCTCTTCGCCGTCAACCGCGAGCTTGAGCATCTTGTGGCCCGTCGCATTGATCAAGCGAAAGAACTGCTTCTCGCCGGGAGCGATCGGGATGACCGGCGCCACCACGCCGTTGAGCGAAACGGTGAGACCCGGATCGGGACCACAGGGGTTCGAGTTGGTCCCCTCCCGCCGCACCCGCAAGGCATCGTCGTCGACGCCCGTGTCGCGAACGATGATGATGCGCTGCTTCATTTTGCTCAGACCGCGCAAGTGGCGTTCTAGTCCCAGGATGACGAGCGCACCCGACATCCCGGCGTCGCCGACCTGATAGTTGGTCACGCCGTGAACGTGTGGATGGTACCAATAGAGTCCCGGCTCTTGCGTCGGCGGAATGTGTACGATATAGTGCAGCGTTTCGCCGGGCACAGCGAGCATTGTGAGCACGTCGTCGCCCGGCTTACGCGGTGAGACGCCGAGACCATGAAAGTGCAGGTTCATGTCTTCGGTCGGCGCGTCGACGGCCGGCGGCGGAACCGCCGGCAGATCGTCGGTGATGCGCACGGAGATGGTATCGCCCGGCTTCACCTCAATCGTGGGCGCGACGTCTTGCATCCCCTCGTAGACGAACTCCGGCTCGCCGGTGGTCGGGTTCTCGTCGACTTTCAGGCGCACCGAAGCGACGCCGTTCGCGGCGGTGACGACCGGGGGTTCGGGAAGTTCGCGCGGATTGGCGTTTTCGACCACCGGTGGATTCGCGAGCTGCGGCAGCGGAGCGCTGCTCGATCCGCTCTTGCATCCGAGCAGACAACCACAGGCGATCGCAGATGCGAAAAAGCGGCGAATCATGACCCGCCTATACGAGAAGGGGAGCGGCGAAACCGCTCCCCTTCGTTGCTCCAACCTGCTGGGCTACAAGCCGAATGCGAAGCGCACGAGAAAGACGAACCCGCGCGGCACGGCCACCCAATTGCCCGAAAACACCGCTGCCATGACGTAGACGCCGACCAGCACGATGACAGCTGCCTCCAAAAATTTAAAGACCTCCCAAGTTAACCTCGGGAAAAAAGAGTCCACGGGCTTGCCTCCTTGGCAAGGAAGGTTATCGCCCTGAGCCCGGCCCTCCTGCCGGAGCCGCGAAGTCCCGGCGCGGGGCATTGACAGCCGCCTTGCGGGGGACGCTCGGAGAAAAGTGGGACCCACCGAGTGCCTGCGGTGAGTCCCGTCTCAGGTGGCCTGCCCAAGACCACTCTATTCGGGCCACGTTAACGCCGCATGAAGCTGGCCTTTTGAGACCGCTAAGTTTCTATTTCGCGACGATAACGGAGCCGAGCGGCTCCGCCGCGGGTTGCGTCGACGAGTATGGCGAGCCCCCCGCCGGGTAGTGCCAAAGCGCGGCATCTCCGTTGCCGGCCTCGGCGCAGGCAAGCGTCCCTTTACGGATCCAAAACTGTACGCAATCACTCGCGCCGTCGAGCATCGTACTGCCATGGGTCGAACAACCCGTCCCGCTGCAACTCACCTGATAGACGACGTTGGCTTCTTGATCGCCGATCGCGAGATAGCTGCCGTCCCACTGAACGTTGCCCGGAAATTCGATCGACTCGTCGAGGGTAACCAGCTCGAATGAGCTGCCGCCCTTCGGCAGCTCGGCAAGCCCGAAGGCTTCTGAGCCGTCGAGCCCATCGACAAAGAGATCGCCGCGATCATCATAGCCGGCAAAGTAGTTCGAACGCAGTGGCGTGGTGTAGGTGGTCGGCGTCCCGCTGCCTTTGGACCAGACGAGCACAACGTCGTTGCTGATGATTGCCGCGGCTACGTTCCCGCTCGCGGGGTCGACGGAACAGCCGCTCGGTTCATCGACACCCGTCGACAACGTTTTGACCGGACGCTTTCCGCCGTAGTCGAATTCGAGGAGCTCGTCCAGGCCGGAGTCCGCCACCCAAAACGTTCCCCGTGACGTCTTGCTGCACTCGCCCTCCGGAATGCTGAGGCCGTGCTTGATGGCGTAGGCGAACGTGAGGTGCGGAATGGACCACGCACCATCCCCGCCGTTGAGCTCCAATATGTAACTGAGATATAACAGCTCGGTGCGACGCCGCATGTCGATTGGTATCTGTGGTCTTTCTTGCGCCGCGCGGGCAAATCGCCGAGGAATTACGGCGGTGGGAAGCAAGATGCTATGGTAAGAGACGACCCGGTGCGCGGATTGCGCCAGGCTCGAAGGCGCGAGTGCCGACGGCGATCCGTTGCAGCCCGCGAACAATAATGCGGCAGCGGCCATCCTGACAGGATAGAAGGTCGAGCTGGACATTCTCATACGTGCCTCCTCAGAAGTGGAGCCCGGAGAGGCTACGATATTCGGCGTCGCTCAAAGGCAGCCTCGCCGCCGCTACGTTCTCCTCCAAATGCGCAGCAGACGCGGTTCCGGGGATCGGCAACAGCGCCGGCGAGTGACGCAGTAGCCACGCCAGCGCGACTTGCCAGATCGTCGCGCGATGTGCCGCCGCGACCGGCCGCAACGCATTCACCGCGTCGATATCGCCGCCGTCGAGGGGAAAGTAGGCGATGAACGCGATGCCGTGTGCCGCGCAATAGTCGAGCACCGGTTCGCTGTAGCGATTGCCGACATTGTAGTTGTTTTGCACCGACGCGATCTCGACGATACGCTGCGCGCTCTGCAGCTGATTCAGGTCGACGTTCGATAGACCGACATGCCGAATCTTTCCGGCGTCGCGCAGGCCGCGCAGCGCCCCGATTTGCTCGTCGAACGGCACGCGAGGGTCGACGGCGTGCAGTTGATAGAGATCGATCCGCTCGACACGCAGCCGCCGCAGGCTCTCCTCGCAATCGCGCGCGAGCTGGGCCGGACGTCCGTCGCGCGTCCAGTCACCCGGACCTGTGCGCGACGTGCCCCCTTTGGTCGCGATTACCAGCCCGCGCGGATAGGGGTGGAGCGCTTGCGCGATCTGCTCTTCGTTCACGCCCGGCCCGTACGAGGCGGCGGTGTCGATGAAGGTCACGCCGAGTTCCAGCGCGCGTCGTAGAACGCGCAGGGCATTTTCGCGGTCCGCCGGCCAACCCCAAATGCCGGGACCGGACAGCCGCATCGCTCCGTAACCGAGGCGATGCACCGTCAAATCGCCGCCGATCGTAATCGTAGAGTTCATCACCCGTCGTTCGACATAGAAAAAGCGCCCGGCTTCTCCAGCCGGGCGCTTTCACGCGACGTGGATTCGGACTACTTGCTGACGGGCTTGGTCGCGACCTTGACGGCGGCTTCGGCCTGCTTCTGGGTCTCGACGAGCATCTCGGCGATCTTCAGGGTGTAGGCTTTGCGCATCTCGAGCAGCTGGCTTGCGAAACCGAACGACAGCTCGACGAGCTGGGTCGGAGTCGGCAGATTCTCGAACGACGGAACGCTGCCCGGCTTCTCCGCAAACTCCTTGTTGAGCTCGCGAAACTTCCCGAACGCGTTCAGGCTCGCATCCTGCGTCTGCTTGATCGCGGCAAGACTCTCTTCTTGCACCTTGGTGAAATAGTCAACGACGTTGACGGCCATGAGCGAGGTTCTCTCCTTTAGCAAAGTGCTGTGCACGCGGATTGAGGGCTGTGCGCTAAGTATACCAAGCACCTGCTATGCCTGTCAACTCCAGGCTAAGGTGACTACCCCTTGCTTGTAAAGCTCCGGTAGATCCGAATTAGGGCCTCCTTCTGGTCGACGGTGAGCTGGGGGTCGATCTTGATCGCGTGCTCCACGCCGTGGTGGCTGCCGGCTTCCCCCTTGGAGTCGTCGAGCAGGCCGGCCTGCGCATACATCGTTTCGGCCGAAATTTGGAGGGCGTTGGCGATGCTCTTGAGGACGTCGGCTGAGGGCTTGTAGAGGCCGCGCTCGACTTGGCTCAAGTAGGGATTAGAGATCTTCGCGATCTCCGCCAGCTGGCGCATCGAGAGGTTCGCAAGCTCGCGCTGCGCTCGAATGAACTCGCCGAGGCTGCGCCAGGCGGTACCGCCCTTCTCCTCCTCGCTCATGGTCGCGCCTTGATAGCCGGCGCAAAGGGCAGCGCAGTTTCATTGCGCACGTAGAAGCCGGGCGCCGGATCGCCATCGCCGACCGTATAGGGAGCGCGCAACGCGCCGCCGTGCGCCTGCGCCCAAGGCGCCCAATCCTCCCACCACGAGCCGTTGTGGCGGTCGGCGGTTTCCAGCCACTCATCGGGGCTCTCGCCGTGCCGCGCAACCGGCTTGGTATAATGCCACGTCTTCTTCCCGCCCGGCGGGTTTACGATACCTGCGATGTGGCCGGAGTTGGTCAACACGTACTTCGATTCTCCGCCCACGTACTGCGTGGTCATGTACGTCGCCCGCCACGGCGCGATGTGGTCGCCTTCCGCGCCCAGGACGTAGAGCGGCGTCGTGATCTTGCCGAGGTCGATCGGCGTGTCGCCGATCCTAAATGCATTGGGCTCAACGATGGCGTTATGGAGATAGCAAGTGCGCAGGTATTGCGAATGCATCGCGACCGGCATGCGCGTCGAGTCGCCGTTCCATGCCAGGATGTCGAACGCCGGCGGTTGCTTCCCCTTGAACCAATTGTTGACGACGTAGCTCCAGATGAGATCGCTCGAACGCATCCAGTCGAAGGTGCGCGCCATCTCCGCCGAGTCCAGGTAGCCGCGCTCACGCATCCGGCGCTCCAGGCGCGCGATCGTGTCCTCGTCGGTGAAGACGCCGAGATCGCCCGGCATGCTGAAATCGACCAGCGTGTTGGTCAGCGTCGCCGACGCGACGCGATCGCCCGCGCCGTGCGCGGCTAGATAGGCCAGGGCGATCAGCGTCATCGTTCCGCCCAGACAAAGCGCGGCCACATTGACCCGAGGCGCGCCGGTGATCTCTTGCACGGCATCGAGCGCGGCCAGCACGCCCTCGCGCAAATAGTCGTCCATCGTGTACTGCGACATGCTCTCATCGGGATTACGATAGGAGATCATGAAGGTCTGATGGCCGTGTTGCACGGCCCATTCAACGAACGAACGCCCCGGCGCGAGATCCATGATGTAGTACTTGTTAATCCACGGAGGGCTGCAAAGCAGCGGAATCTCGTGGACTTCGGGCGTCTGCGGAGTGTACGCGATCAACTCGATCAGCGCATTGCGCATGACGACGCGTCCCGGCGTCGCGGCGACGTTGACGCCCAACTCGAAGCCCGACCGGTCGACTTGGCGCGGGTAGCCGCCGTTGTCGCGCACGTCGTCGAGAAAGTTTTGCAAACCGCGCACGAGGCTCAAACCGTTTGTATCGGTCGCCTCTTTTACGACCCCCGGATTGAGCCACGGCACGTTGCTCGGGGCGAACGCGTCGCACATCAGCTGCATCGCGAAACGCGCTTTGTGACGCGTCGCCTCCGGCAGCCGGGCCGAGTCGACCAGGTGCAGTGCCGCCTGCGTGCGCACGCGATAATCTTCGATGATCCCGGCTAGGATCGGGTTGCTGCTCCACTCGGGCTCTGCAAATCGCTTGTCCGCCTTCGCTCCCGCCACGGCGTCACCCTGAGCGAAATCGAAGGATGCCTGTCCGCTCAGGCGGCGCAACATGTTCATGCCGACGTTCTGTTCGGCTAATGCCAGCGTCGAGAGCCACGTGCCCATGCGCACTGGATCCATCATCGCGTCGGCCATCACGGCACGCAGCGCGTCGGTCAGCGAGGCGGGATCGAGTCCGGTGATGCCGATGCCGTAACTCAGCTCTTCGGGCGGCATGGTGGTCTCCATCTACATGTACCAGCCGCCGTTGATGTTGTAGACCGCCCCAGTGATGTAGCCGGCCTTCTCGTCGAGGAGAAAGCGCACCAGTTGCGCGACCTCTTCCGGCTGGCCGAGACGCTGCTGCGGCGTCTGGGCGATCGCGTTCTCGATCGCTTGCGGTGGCATCGCCTTGGTCATGGGGGTCTCGATGAAACCGGGCGCAACGGCGTTGACGGTGATGCCGCGATTCGCTACCTCGAGCGCAACCGTCTTGGTTAGCCCGATCAACCCGGCCTTGGCGGCCGCGTAGTTCGCTTGACCGAAGTTGCCGCTCTCGCCCACTACGGAGCTGATGTTGACGATCCGTCCGAAGCCCTGCTCGATCATGGTCTCGAGTACCGCCTTGATCATAAAAAACGGCCCTGAAAGGTTCACTTGCAGGACCGCTTGCCATTCTTCGACCGTCATCTTGCGAACCGTGTGGTCGCGGGTAATCCCCGCGTTGTTGATCAGAAAGTCGATGCGCCCGTGCTCCCGCACGACCGTCGCCGCCGCCTCTCGACACTGCTCGTAGACGCCGACGTTGCTCTCGTAGAAGTGCAAGCGCTTTGCCGCACCGTCCAGCTGGGCGCGAAGCGTCTGCGTGCGCGCGCGATCCTCGGGCAACCCTAAGATGGCAACGGATGCGCCGTCATTGGCGAGCAGCGTGCTGATCGCGCTGCCGATGCCGCCCGCTCCGCCGGTGACCATCGCCACCCGGCCCTCGAAAGGTAAACTACTCACGCGCTAGATTTACGAAGCGAGCGGCGAAAAACCCTTTACATATCGAGGCCGCCGTTGATTGCGTAGACTGCGCCGGTGATGTAGCTTGACTCGTCCTCCAACAAGAAGCGCACGACGCGCGCGACTTCGTCGGGCTTGCCGAGGCGTCGCTGCGGAATTCTCGCGACGACTTTTGCCAGCGCTTCTTGCGGGATCGCCGCCACCATCTCGGTCTCGATGAAGCCGGGCGCGACGCAGTTCACGGTGATGCCGCGCTGTGCCATCTCGAGCGCCAGACTTTTGGTAAAGCCGAAGAGGCCCGCTTTGGAAGCGGCGTAGTTCGCCTGGCCGACGTTGCCGGTCTCGCCGATGACGGAGCTAATGTTCACGATCCGTCCCGAGCCGCGTTCGATCATGTGCTCGAGCACGGCTTTCGTCATCTGAAAGGCACCCGAGAGATTGACGTTGAGCACCTGCTGCCAGTCCTCGGCAGTCATCTTGCGCACCGTCTTATCCACCGTGATGCCGGCGTTGTTCACCAAATAGTCGACGCGCCCGTGACGATCCATCACCTCTTGGACGACCCGGTTGCAGTCGTTGACGTCGTCGACGCGCCCTTGATGGATCGAGAGGCGGGCGCCTCGGCCCTCCATCTGCAGCGCGAACTCTTCGGCACTCGCCTTGCCGCGGTTGTAACCGGCCGCGACCGTCGCGCCGTTGTCGGCCAGCGCCTGCGTGATCGCGGCGCCGATGCCGCGCGTACCACCTGTTACCAATGCGACCCGCCCTGCAAACATGCCGGCCACCTCCGCTGCCGACAAATTCGGAGAGCTAGCCGAAACGCCCTGTGATGTAGTCTTCGGTACGGGGATCGCGGGGTTTGGTGAAGAGCTTCGAGGTGTCATCGACCTCGATGAGACGCCCGATGCGGGTCTCGTCGGCGAGCATGAACGCGGTCACGTCGGAGACACGCGCCGCCTGCTGCATGTTGTGCGTCACCGCGACGATCGTGAACTCCTTCGCGAGCGAGCACATCAGCTCTTCAATGACCGCGGTCGCGATCGGATCGAGCGACGCGGTCGGCTCGTCCATCAGCAGCACCTCAGGCTCGGCGGCAATGGCGCGCGCGATACAGAGGCGCTGCTGTTGACCGCCGGAGAGCCGCAACGGGCTCGTCTTCAGCTTGTCCTTGACCTCGTCCCAAAGCGCTGCCGCGCGCAACGCGCGCTCGGCGACCTGCAGCTTCTGCTCCCGGGTCAAGCCGTGCCGCCCGCAGGCGAGGACGTTATCGAGGATCGAGAGGGTCGGAAATGGATTGGGGCGCTGAAAGACCATTCCGATGCGCCGCCGCACACGCATGGGATCCATATCCGTCGCGTAGATGTCGTGGCCGTCGAGCAACACCCGTCCGGTCACGCGCGCGTCGAACAAGACTTCGTGAATCCGGTTGAGGCAGCGCAACAGCGTCGTCTTCCCGCAGCCCGAGGGCCCGATCAACGCGGTCACGGCTTTGCGCCGAAACTGGATCGAAACGTCGCCGACTGCTTTGTGTTCGCCGTAATACGCGCTCAGGTCGTCGGTGGCGAGAATCTCGGCTGGTGCGGCAACGGCGGTCATTCGGAGAGCCCTCGCATCGCGCGGGCCAGCATCAGCCGCGCGCCGAGGCTCAGCACGAAGACGGCCACGATCAGGAGCAGCGCGCCGCCCCAGGCCTGTGCCTGCCAGCTCGGATAGGGCGAGATCGCATACGTGAACACCTGCAGCGACAACTCCGCCATCGGGTTACCGGGATTCGTTTCCCAGAACTGGCTGCCGAAGGCCGTAAAGAGGAGCGGTGCCGTTTCGCCGGTGACGCGAGCAATCGCCAGCAGCAGCGCCGTCACGATCGCCGGCAGCGCGGTCGGCAGCACGATCTGAATGGTGGCGCGGAAGTTCGACATGCCTAGCGCCAGCGCTCCCTCGCGCACCGTTTGCGGCACCGTCCGAATCGCTTGTTCGGACGTGCGCACGAGCAGCGGCAGCATCAGCATCATGAAGGCGAACGAGGCCGAGAAGGCCGAGAAATGCTTGAACGGCGCGACCAGGAGCGCGTACGCAAACAGTCCGATGGCGATGCTTGGAACTCCCGAGAGCACGTCCGAGAGAAAGCGCAGCGACTCCGGCAACACGCCGCGTCCGAACAGGGCAAGATAGATTCCGGTCAGCAACCCGACCGGCAACGCCATCAACGTCGCGATTCCGATAATGATCAGGCTCCCGACGATGCCGTTCCCGACGCCGCCGCCCGGAACGCCGATCGGATGCGGCACGTCGGTGAGAAACTCCCAGTTGATCGCACCGACCCCTTGACGCACGACGTAGCCCAGAATCGCCAGCAGCGAAGCTGCGGCGACGAGCGCGCAGAACAGCGCCAAACCGGTTCCAAGAAATGAGTTGAAGCGCCGCCGCCCCAGGCCTTTGTAGCGTGCGGGAAGATCCCGTTCGGCTATCGCGCTCACCGAGCTCGCCATATCTTACTCTCCCGGTTCATAACGTGCGCTCGGATCCGCGTACGCTCCAGATCATCACACGCGCGAGTGCGTTGACCACCACGCTCACGAAGAACAGAATCAATCCGAGTTGGATCAACGCGCTGATGTAGATGTCGGTCGTGGCTTCGGTAAACTCGTTGGCGATGACGCTGGCGAGCGTGTATGAGGGCGCGAAAAGCGAGGCTGAGATCTCGGGACGATTGCCGATCACCATCGTCACCGCGATCGTCTCGCCCAGCGCTCGCCCGAGTGCGAGGACGCAGGCGCCGAAGACGCCGACCCGCGCCGCCGGCAGCACGACCCGCATCGCCGTCTCCCATTTGGTGGAGCCGAGCGCCATCGAGGCCTCGCGCAGGTCGCGTGGAATCGCCGCTACCACGTCGCGCGAAATCGCCGTAACCGTCGGCACGATCATCAAGGCGAGGATCAGGCCGCCGGTCAGCAGGCCGACCCCGTAGATCGGTCCCGAAAATAGCGGCGTCCAGCCCAGCACGCTTTGCAACGCGGGCCCGATACTCGTTCGTACGAAGGGTGCCAGCACGAATAGGCCCCACAAGCCGTAGACCACGCTCGGCACCGCAGCCAACAGTTCGATCAAAAAGGAGAGCGGCGCGGCCAGCCAGCGCGGCGCGAAGTCGGCCAAATAGACCGCCGCCAAGATTCCGATGAATGCAGCCAGAATGATCGCGATCAGCGACGTGACGACCGTTCCGTAGATCATCGGCAACGCGCCGAACTGGTTGGCGATTGGATTCCAAGCGCTGTGCCAGATGAACGCAGGTCCGAACTTCGCGATGGACGGCCACGAGCCGAGCAACAACTCGATGAATAGACCGAGGATCAGCAACGCGAAGAGCGCGCTGCCAGCATATACGATTGCGGCGAAGCCACGGTCGGTTGGGCTTACGAAGCGCGCTACGCGACGAAACTGGGGCGCGCCACCAGGCTGTGCGTTTTCCATCGTTACCTTATCGTTAAACGAATGCGGGCCGAGGCTTCAGGGCATCGACCCGCATTCGCCGTTATCCTCTCGGGCAGGCGCAAGGATCTCTCGAAGTTAGAGCTGCATCTGTCTGAGCGTCGCCAAGGCCGTGGCCTGTACGTTCGGAGGCAACGGTACGTAGTCGACCGACTTGGCGTTCGCTTGTCCTTCAGGACCGACGAGCCACGCGAGCACATCGTGGACGAGCCGGCCGCGTACCGAGTCGCTCGGCTTTTTCCAGACGACAATCCACGAGTAGCCCGAGATCGGCCAAGAATTCTCACCCGGCGCGTCGACGATCGAGAAGTTCGTCGCGCTCACCTCAGGCTTGCTTGCGGCCGCGGCCGCGACGGTCTCAGGCGTGATCGCCACCCACCGGCCGGCCCTGTTCTGCAATAGTGCGTTCGACATATTGTTCTCGATCACGTACGCCAGCTCGACGTAGCCGATCGCGCCGGGCGTGCTGCGGATTTGTCCGGCGACCCCTTCGTTGCCTTTGGCACCGACCGCACTCGGCGCGGGCCAACTGACGCTCTTGCCCGTGCCGACCCTGGCTTTCCACTGCGCTGAGACGTGGCTCAAGAAGTCCGTGAAGATATATGAGGTGCCGGAGCCGTCGGAACGGTGGACCACGACGATCGGCATGTTGGGCAGATTGACGCCCGCGTTGGTCTTGACGATCCCAGGGTCGTTCCATTTCGTGATCGTGCCGAGAAAGATGTCGGCCACGGTCTGCCGCGTCAGCCGAAGCTGCTGCGTCACGCCGGGCAGGTTGTACGCTATCGCGGCGCCGCCAAGGGTTACCGGGATTTGGAGCACCGGCTGAGCGGCGCGGGCGAGCTCTTGCGGGTTCATCGGCACATCGGTCGCGCCAAAGTCGACGGTCTTGGCAGTGAACTGCTGAATGCCGCCGCCGCTGCCGATCGACTGATAGTTGACCGTGACGTTCGGGTTCTTCTGGCTGTACGTATAGAAGGCTTTAGAAAAGAACGGGTAGTCGAAGGTCGATCCTGCCCCGGTCAGCTGCGTCGCGGCGGCCGCCGGGAGGGTCATCGCGGCTGCAACGGCCAGGACCAGCAGCCGGCCAATGAACGATCGTCTCACAAAAAAACTCCTTATAGCGAAGCGAACCTCTCCCTCGAATCTTGAGGCCGAGGGCTCGATCTTCAGGTATAGAGGTATGCTCTAGTTGTAATGGAGGCCGTTTAAGGCCATGTTAAGGGCTCGTCGGAGGCCCGCGGGCACGCGAGCGCCGAAAACGGCGGGCTCATGCCCGCGCCGACGCTTCCCGAGCTGCGCCATACCGCCGCCCACGTACTCGCGTACGCGGTGCAGGACCTCTTCCCTGAGGCCAAGCCAACCATCGGCCCCGCAATCGAGGACGGCTTCTACTACGACTTCGACCGGATAGCGCCGTTCACGCCCGAGGACCTCGAGCGCATCGAGCGGCGCATGAACGAGATCGTCGCCGCCGACTATCCGATGACCGGCCGCGAGGTCAGCCGCGAGGAAGCAATCGCGGCCTTCAACGGCAATCCGTACAAGGTTGAGATCGCGCGCGAGATCCCGGAGGGCGAGCCGATCACGCTCTACACGATCGGCGACTTCACCGATCTCTGCCGAGGCGGACACGCCGAGTCGACCGGCGAGATCGGCGCGCTCAAGCTGATGCACGTCGCCGGCGCCTACTGGCGCGGTGACGAGCACAACCCGATGCTCCAGCGCATCTACGGCACCGCCTGGTACGATCGCGAGGAGCTCGACGCGTATTTGGCGCGGCTCGAAGAGGCGCAGCGTCGCGATCACCGCAAGCTCGGGACGGAGCTCGACCTCTTCACGATCGAGGAAGAGGCCGGGGCCGGTCTCGTCTTTTGGCACCCGAAGGGCGCGATCGTCCGCTCCATCATCGAAGCGTTCATTCGCGAAGGCCTGCATGCACGCGGCTATCAACCGGTCGTAACGCCGCACATTGCGAGCGAGCGGCTCTACGAGATCTCGGGTCATCTCGAAAACTTCGCGCAGAACATGTTCGGTCCGATCGAGGTCGAGTCGCAACGCTTTCGGCTCAAGCCTATGAACTGTCCGGGGCATATCCTCATCTACAAGAGCCGGCTGCGCAGCTATCGCGACTTGCCATTGCGGTTTTCGGAGTTCGGCACGGTGTATCGCTTCGAGCGCTCGGGCGTGCTGCACGGCTTGACGCGCGTTCGCGGCTTCACCCAGGACGACGCGCACATCTTTTGCACGCCCGAGCAGCTGCAGGGCGAATTCGAGCAGACACTCGACGAGGCGCTGCGGCTAATGAAAGCATTCGGTTTTACCGATTTTTCCTATATGCTATCTACGCGCGAGGCCGGCGTGCGCGGCGCTACCGATGCCGTCGCCGAAGCCGCGATTCGCCACGCGCTCGAGCGCTACGATCTTCCGTACGCGCTCGACGCCGGCGGCGGCGCGTTCTACGGACCCAAGCTCGACATCCACGTGCGCGATGCGCTGGGCCGGCCATGGCAGCTGGGCACCGTGCAGGTGGACTTCCTACTGCCCGCCCGCTTCGAGTTGAGGTATCGCGGGCCCGACGGTCAGGACCACGAACCGGTCATGATCCACCGGGCACTTGCCGGTTCGCTGGAACGTTTCTTTGGTATCTTAATCGAGCATTATGGTGGCGCGTTCCCGGCTTGGCTGGCACCCGTTCAGGCAGTAGTCACACCAATTTCTCAGGAGCAGGCGGAATATTCACAGGAGGTGGCTGCTCGACTCGAAGGGGCGGGCTTTCGGGTCAAGCTCGACGAAACGAACGAGAAGCTTGGGTACAAGATTCGGCACTGGAAAACACAGAAAGTTCCCTACATTCTCGTAGTGGGAAGGCAAGAGATGGTGGAGCGTTCGGTGAACGTCAACCAACGCGGAATCGACGAAAAGCGCACG
>JASHPI010000082.1 GCA_030038215.1 Vulcanimicrobiota bacterium
CCGCCTTCAAGACCGCCCCGGCGCCGATGAGATAGCCGTCCATGGTCGAGATTCTGCCGGCGTCGAGTGCCAACTGTCTGGCGCACAAAACCGGCCCGGCAAGAAACTATCGAAGAAATCCGTCGCGCCGCGCAACTTCGATCGCTTCGAATCTTCCATGGCAACCGAGCTTCGCGATGGCGTTCGCGACGTGAACCCGCACGGTAAAGACGCTCCTGCCGGTCTCCACTGCAATCTCTTTTGGAGCGAGCCCCTCAGCCAGGAGTCGAAGCACCTCTCTCTCCGAGGGCGTCAGTCTGCGTTCAGAAAGACTGGAGCGCGTGCGATCGCGCAGAGCGCCATCCACGGCCCGCAGCATGATCGCAACGTCGGCATACCCGGCTTCTCCGAGGGCCGCGATCCTCTCCGCGGTTGCTTCAGCGCCGTCGTCACGACGGCGGCGAACCGCAGAGGTGATGCTCCTGGCGATCTCTGAGGTGAGCCCAATCACTGCGTCGCCGTTGGCCCTAACGCGGCGCGCGATTCGGTCCGCATGTGTCACCCGGCCGTTTGTCGCCTCCGCGAGAGCGCAGAATATCTGGGCAATCGCAAGCGACCGGACGCGGAACAGACCTGAAGCATCGAGCGATCGCGCGAGCGGCACGACTTCACCGACGAGTTTCACCGACGCTTCGCGCCGGCCGTCGAGCGCGAGGAAAAGGGCGTATTGCCCGCCCGACATTGCCCTGTCGAAGTCAAAGTGCGCCAAACTCCAGCAGCAGGACATCAGCCGCTGCGCTTCACCAAAACGTCCCTCCCAAGCAAGTCTGGCTGACCTGAAGAGCGCCAAATAACGGCGTGTGATCTCGCCCACTCGGCCCGATTCCAATCGGTCTTCGATCGCGGCACTTCGCTCGACGTTTCCCCGCCGCATCTCGCCTGAGAGCATCTGCAACAACGCGGTTTGAAGCGCGAAGGAATCGCCCGCTTTGGTGGCAGCGTCGGCTGCCTGCTGCGCGTATCGCAACTGTCGCTCAACGTCGTCTTCTTCGTGCAACGCAAGGTTTGAAAGAACGGCATTCACCCGGCTAGCCAAGCCATAAAGATGCAGTTCTGCCGCTAAATCACTGGATTGCCCGAGAACGTCGAACGCCTTGGAAACTGCCCCTGCATGACGGCTGACGATGCCGAGGTGATGCAATATCTTGGCGCGGGTTACGTCGGATCGGATTCGCGGCAGCAATCGCTCGATCTTCGATGTCGCGCTACTCGCGTTCGTGGTATCACCCGCTATTGCTTGGCAGGCAGCGATCAAAGAAAGCGCCTCGCCCCGGTGCGCCGGCGTGTGAACGGGATCGTTTGCAACCGGGTTGAGCAGTTCGGTGACGTCGCGGCCCTGGTTTCCGACGAGCAGCGCCAGGCGCAAGCTAACCGTAGCGACAAATTCACGATCGTCACGAGCGCGTGCCAGGGAGCGCCGCAGCAGCGTCTCTGCGCGGGCCGTCCGCCCGGCGATCGCGTGCAGCGCGCCGCGTAACGCTAAGACCGTAGCGTTTTCGCGTCGTGTCCGCTCATCGAGTCGTTCGATCGCGCGAGCTACAATGTCGCTGCGCGCTCGTTCGAGCAGGTCGAAGCCATTTTGCTCGAGCAGGCGGACGACATCGCCCCGAGATCCCGCCCCTGCGTATGCGGCGATCGCATGCTCGACGTCGTCACTCTCTTCTAGGGCGCGGGCGGCACGCGCGCAGACCGCTTGCTGCGCCGACCTTCCGGCGAGCGCACTCTGACGACGAAGAAACTCCCCAAAAAGATCGTCGCATCGGTAAATGCCCGGCGATTCGGCATAGATGAATGCGGTTCGCTGGCGCAAGGCTTCGATCATCGGCAAGGCGCGGTCAAATCCTGCCCGCTCGAGGACACCGACGTCAATGATGGGCAGCGCGATCGCAACTTCCAAGAGGGCCCGTTCGTCGTCGTCTAGGGCCGCGTAGACTTGCTCAGCGAGAAACCGGTAGATCATCTCGCGTGTTAACGCCGAGATGTTTCGAAGGTCTGCCGAACGCGTGGAGGATCGCAGCGCGAAACTCATTGCGGCGGGCCATCCCTCGGTCAAGATGAGGAGATCGCTCAGCTCCTCGTCGCGAATCCGCAGAGACAATGTACGCGCGGCTTCTTTTGCCTCATCGATCGTGAAACGCAGGTCCCGTTCGTCGACCGCCAGATCCGCATCGCCGTACGCCAGCCAGGATCCGATGGGAAGTCCGGCCGTGGAGCGTGAGGCGAGCACCCAGCGCACGCGACCCTTCGTGCGTTCGATCAGGGAAGACAAGAACCGCGCTACCTCCGGATCCCCGTCGGTTACGTGGAGGTCGTCTATGGCAATG
Organism: Vulcanimicrobiota bacterium; assembly: GCA_030038215.1. Lineage (GTDB taxonomy): Bacteria > Vulcanimicrobiota > Vulcanimicrobiia > Vulcanimicrobiales > Vulcanimicrobiaceae > Cybelea. Next base: position 2,364 of record JASHPI010000082.1, read on the forward strand.
ATCCCGCGGAAGGCTTCGAGATGCGCGTGCATCCAAAGAGCCAAATCCGTACCGCGCGTGGGTGAGGCGGGATTGCGTTCGTACGCACCGGCAAGCGCGGCCAGCGCGTGCGGGGCCGCATCTCCTACCGCTTGTGCAAGTCCGCGCAAGAAGCCCAGCAGCTTTGCGTGTTCCGTGCTAACGTCGAAGCGTACGTAGCCGTTCGACAGCGTTGAAAGATACTGACGCAGCGCTACCGACTTTCCGTAGCCCGCCGGAGCGATCAACAGGACGATGGAGCGCGTCGAAACGGCGGTGATCCTGTCGACGATACGCGGCCGAACGATCGGAGCGAAGGCACCGGCATCGCAGTCGCGCTCTTGCGAAAGCGTGCGGATCATCGCTGTCCGTTCAAAGACCTCCGTGGCACCGCCTCTCCTTCAAATCGATACGGCCCGGGGTCGGGGACGTTTGTTCGGCCGAGGCGCCGGCTTAGGAAATATGCTATCAATGCTCCTTCCCAATGAAGGCGCGGAGCGAGCCAGGCTCGCTGCGCCGGACAAGTGATCTCGCCGAGCTCCAGGACGAGGCTGCCGTCGCTTGCGTCGACCTGCTTGAAAGCGTAATAGTCGTGCAGTCCGGCGGTGAAATTGTCGGGCTGGAAACCATATGGCCAATACCGGCCGTAGAGCCGGCGCCACGCGGCCGCAGCGGGATTGTCGCGAGAAGTGTGATAGCCGATTGACGCGCTGCTGCTGCACGGCCGGGTCGATCCGTCAAAGTGGATGAAGACCGCCGCCCTGACGTCGTACGTCCCGGCAAAGTCGGCCGGACTCCGCGCGACGGTGACGCCGTGCGACCGCAGAATCTGCGTCGCCGAGTCGGCGACGATCGGCGTCCAGGCACGCTCTCCGGCGGCACCGAGGTTGCAGTGATGCTGCGGAAAGTGAGCGCAGCTCGCGGGCCGGCCTTCGTGCCCGGCCGAGATCAGCACATCGTAGATCGGAAGAGAGACGCCGAGCACCAGCGCGTGCAGCACCTCGAGCCGATGCGCCGGCCGGCACCGCCGTTCCCCTCGGCGAGGCTTCTAAAAAGAATGCCAGGCGTGTGGCACGGCGATGGACTAACCTAAAGCCATCGTGCAGCGAATAGACGGGCGGCTGATCTTCTCGGCCTCGGATTTAAACGACTTTTTGGAGTGCGAGCACTTGACGGAGCTCGAGCGACGCGTTGCCTTTGGAGAGCTGACACGTCCGGAGCAGGACGACTCAGCGAAGCTGCTTGCTACTAAAGGCGAGGAGCACGAGCGGCGCCATCTCGAGCTGCAACGGCACCGGCATGGATCGGCGCTGGTCGAGTTCGACGAGCGTCCCGAGAACTCGATCGAGGGCCTCAAACGCGCCGAAGCTATGACGCTCGAGGCGATGGAGTACGGCGCCCCGATGATCTATCAGGCCACCTTCTTCGACGGAACGTTTTTGGGGCGCGCTGACTTCCTCCAGCGGATCGAGACGCCATCGCAGCGTTTCCCCTGGAGCTACGAAGTCGTCGACACGAAGCTTGCGCTCAAAACCAAGCCGTACTACCTGGTGCAACTCTGCAACTACAGCGAGCACGTGGCGCGCATCACCGGCACGCCGCCCGAGCATGCCGCGATCGTGCTGGGCAACGGGCGCAAGCAGCGCTTCCGTCTGAGCGATTACGCGGCCTACTACCGGCATCTGAAGGCCTCGTTCCTCGAGCGCGTCACCGAGCTGCGCGACACCTATCCACTGGTTTGCAACCACTGCCAAGTCTGCCGCTGGGCGCAGGTTTGCGAGCGCCGGCGTGACCAGGACGACCATTTGAGCGTCGTCGCCTGGATGCGCCGCGATCAAATCGCGCGCTTGGAGGCGGCCGGCATTCCCACCGTCGCGGCACTCGCTGCAGCCGGCGACGAGCAACGCCCGCGGGCGATGCCGGAAACCACTTTCACGAACCTGCGCGCGCAGGCTCAGCTGCAACACCGCCAGCGCCGCGCCTTCGCGAACGGTTCCGGAGGCCAGAAGCACTTTTATGACTTTCGCGACGCGGTCGAAGGCGACGGCTTCTATAAGCTCCCGCCGCCCGCGCCCGGCGACGTCTTCTTCGATATCGAGGGAGATCCGCTCTATCGCCCGGAGCAAGGCCTCGAGTATCTCTTCGGCGTCTATCTACCCGACGAAGGGCGCTACCAGCGCTGGTGGGCCAAGAATCCGCAAGACGAGCGAGAGGCCTACGAAGCCGCCATGGATTTCTTCGCCCAACGCTTGACGCAATATCCGCAGATGCACATCTATCATTACGCGCCGTATGAGCCATCGGCGCTCAAACGGTTGGCGGGCCGATTCGCGTCGCGCGGCGACTTGCTCGACACCTTTCTACGCCGCGAGTTGTTCGTCGATCTCTTCGCCGTCGTCCGCCAGGGGCTGCGGATATCGCAGCCGCGCTACTCCCTCAAGAAGATGGAGGCGTTCTACGACCTGCCGCGCACGACCAAGACGCTGGGCGGCGATGATTCGATCGTTATGTTCGAGGCATGGCTCGAGTCGCGTGACGACGCGCTGCTCGAGGACATCGAGCGTTACAATGCCGACGATTGCCGCTCGACATACAAGTTGCACGAATGGCTGCTGGCGCGCCGCCACGAGCTCGGCGAACGCCTGGGCGCCGAGCTGCCCTGGCGCGCCGAGCCTTCTGCCAAAGAACGCGAGCCCGAACCCGAACGCACCGCGCTCGAAGCGCAGCTTTTGGACGGCCTGCCGCCGATCGACGGCCCCGACGATCTGCGTGAGGCAGCCGAGAGCGTGCGCGGCCGCTGGCTGCTCGGCCATCTGCTCGCCTACCATCGGCGCGAAGCTAAACCCGCGTGGTGGAAGTACTTCGATCGCATCGCTAATCCGAACGATCTCGAGGAGCACGACCACGAGGCAATCGGAGGCCTCGAACTGCGCGCGGAAGTGGCATCGTACAAGCTAAAGAAGTCGGATAAAAACTCGGTCTACACCTATCGCTTCCCGGCACAGGATCACCACCTTGGCACGCGTCGACCGATCGATCCGCACGGCGACCGCAGCGCAGGCGAGCTGTTGACGATCGACGACGCGAATGGTGAGCTCAAGATCAAGCTCAGCTCCGCAATCAAACCGCCCGAATCGTTGCGCGCGCTTATTCCGGGGACGCCGTTACCGACCAAGGCGCAGCGCGCCGCGATCGAGCGGGTCGCGCGCCTCTATGTCGACGGCCGTCTCGAAGACGCGCATCCGGCCACCAACGACCTCTTGCTGGCGCGCACCTCGCGCCTGCGCGGCGTTACGCCCGGCGGTGTGATTCAGCCGGCGATCGTCGATCCTGCCGCGATTTCGGAGCGCGTCGTCGCGATCGATTCCAGCTATCTCTTCATTCAAGGGGCGCCGGGCTCGGGCAAGAGCAGCCGGGGCGCCCATGCGATCGTCGATCTGCTCGCCGCCGGCCGGCGCGTCGGCATCCTGGCGAACGGCCATCGCGCGATCCATGCTCTGCTCGAAAAGATCGAGGCAGAGGCGACGACGCGCGGCGCAGAGTTTAACGGTTGCCACAAGCACAGCGAACAGACCGAGGATTCAAAGTTTTTTTCGTCGCTCGACACGCCGTTGATCGAAAGCAAAGACGAGAGCGACGCGCTCATCGGCTGCCAGCTGGGTTCGGGTACGGGCTTCGCTTGGTGCGACGAGTCGCTCATCGGCACGTACGACTATCTCTTCATCGATGAAGCGGGCCAAGTCTCGCTGGCCGATGCGCTCGGCGCCTCGCTCGCCGCGCGCAACGTCGTGCTGCTCGGCGACCCGCTGCAGCTAAGCCAGGTCTCAAAAGCCGATCATCCGGCCGGCACCGAACGTTCCATTCTTGCGCACCTGCTCGGCGACGACGAGACGATTCGGCCCGAGCGCGGCATCTTTCTCGATGTCACCTATCGCATGCAGCCCGAGATTTGCGCCTTCGTAAGCGAGGCCGTCTACGAGGGGCGCTTGCACGCCGACGACTCGACGCAACCTCATCGGGTCGATTCGCCCGGACTTTCCGGGGCGGCCCTGCGATTCATCGCGGTCACGCACAACGGCTGTAAACGCAAGTCGCTGGAGGAGGCCGAGGTCGTCGTCGACGCGATCGGGCAGCTCATGCACGGATCCGTAACGCTAGACGGCCATGCTCCGCGTCCGTTTGCGCAGAACGACGTCCTCGTCGTCGCGCCGTATAACGCACAGCGCCGGCTGATCGGCGAGAGGCTGAAAGATATCGGCCTGCGCGACGTGCGCGTCGGCACGGTCGACAAGTTCCAGGGTCAGGAGGCCCCGGTCGTCTTCTACTCGATGACGACCTCGAGCGGCGAGGACATGCCGCGCGAGATGGCCTTTTTGTTCGAAAAGAATCGCCTCAACGTCGCGATCTCGCGCGCACAGTGCATGACCGTATTGGTCTGCTCGCCGCGGCTGCTCGAGATCAGGTGTAGCTCGCCCGAACAGATGGCGCTGGCCAATCTTCTCTGCCTCTACGCCGAAGCCGCAGGTGCGCAAACGCCAGTCGCTGCTGCTGGAGTCTATACGTCTAGCGGCCCCTAAACACGCCGGTCGACCGCTCTCTCGCTTGTGCGTTTCAGCCTTGCGACGCTGCGAGTATGATGCTAGGCTCGACACACCAAGGGTCCGCCTGCGGACGCCTCGTGAGAGGGTCACCATGAACGCGACACCGTTAAGCCTCGCGAAGACTCGCGTCTACAAGAGCGAGAGCATCTCATTGCGATTTCGGTTCCTAGGCAGGTTTTCAATTCTTGCAAGAGAGGGCTGGCATTCAGGCCCGTCTCTGAAAAAAGGCGGCGATCTTCTTCGATACTTAGGAACCTATCCGCGCCGGATCGCGACCAAGGACGAGCTTGCCAACAAGTTTTGGCCCGAACTCGACGCCGACGCCGTCGCACACCGCATTCATCTTGCCGCCAGCGGTGCCCGCGCCTATCTACGTCAGCACGTCGGAGCACCGAACGCCTTGGTTTCGGTCGTCGGCGGCTACGCTTGGAGCGTCGACGTCAAGATCTGGTCCGACATCGAAGAGTTCTTCACGCTTTGCCGTGAGGGCTCACGGCGATCGCTCGAGGAGGCTGTCGTCATCTATGGCGGCGACTTCCTTACGGGCGAAACCGCCGATTGGCTGCAGCCGATGCAGATCCGATGCGCGTCCATCTACGCTTGCGCCCTCGAGACGCTCGCGCGCTACGCGGAGGCCGATCGGGATTTTCCGACCGCGCTGAATGCAGCCTTCAAACTTCTCGAGTCGGAGCGCGGCCACGAGGGAGCAACTCGCTTGATCATGCGCTGCTTTGCGGCGCTCGGACAACGCGAGCGCGCGGAGCGGCAGTTCGCAACATTGGGCCAGTACTTGCGCGGCCGGCTCGGCGTCGAACCGAGCAAAGAGACGACCGCCCTCGCGCGTGAGATTCGGCTCGGACAGATTCCACTCCCGGAAGAGGCGACGGACAGAATGCGTAGAGTTTCAGGAGAGCTTGCTTAGAGAATCGGCCCTATCATGGTGGTCTAGACCACGCTAAAGGGACGGTCCTATGAGCACATCTGCGCCCGAAACTCCATCTTCGCAGCCCGACGGGTCGGCCGCGACGGCGACGTTGCAAGCGCCCGAGATCAGCCGCGAACGCATCCCCGTCTCGATCGACCCGTTCGGTTCGGCCGGGGCCGCGATCGCCTCCACATTAACGCCGTTTCGCACCACCGCCGTCACGAAAGTCTATCTTGGACTCACACAGATTCAAAGCAATCTAGGTCTCATTACGCAGGCACTTTCGGCGCCGCCCCTCCCGCCGCAGATTATCGGAGCGCTCGTCCAGCCCGATGGCACCTTCGCAGCCAACGTTCAGATTCAATTCGACCCGACGACCCTGGGCATGAGCGGCCCGGTCACGACGGTGCTAACGGACGACTCGGGCGGATTCACGCTGGCGATGCCGAGCGGCGCAACGCTGCCGACCAGCGGTCTCGCAATTGCGGTGCACGGCGCTAATGGAAATGCGAACGTGACTATCCCGACAACGCAGATCGCCGCGAACGGCGTGGTCGGGAAAGTTAACCTGCCGACCACTCTGGAACCGCTGCCTGTAAGCATCCTCGCGGCGCTGGAAGCGCTTGTGCCGGCAACGACCAGCGCTACCCAGACGCCATCGCCCGTGCCCACGCAGGCTCCGGCGGTCACCATCGGAGAGGATGGCAGCGTCTGCAGCCAATCGTTTAAGGCCGACGCAACCGTCGACGACTTTCCCTATGGCGTCTTCTTCCGGTTGGTCGAGCCACAGATGTCGATCGTGAATCAAGTGACGAACGTTCCGATTCGCGATAACTTCTTCGTGCCGCTTCCCAACTACACGACCTCGTTCGACGGCAGCTCGACGACGCCGTCATATACCGACCGCGTACCCGTAGAGCAGCCGATTTCGGTCGACGGCTTCCTCGATGAGATTGCGGGGATCGATACCTCCGGCGTGTTCGTCTCCGACGAGACGGTCCCGATGGCAGCGACACTCGGTCTGGGCTATGTGCTCTGGTTCTCGCAGGAGTGGAACTTCAAAGGTCTAGGCCTCGGCGATCTCGTCTATTCGCTGCCGTTGGCGCCGGGCGAGCAGACCGAAGTGGCCGTCTTCGAACGAACCGACACCGCCGCCGTCTACGAGAGCGAGTCGTTCAGCGAAGAGCAGGCGATGCAGCAACAGGCGCTAAGCGACAGCTCTACCTTTGCGGTCTTCAACTCGGCGTTCAATGAGTCGGCCAGCGGCGGCAGCCAGTTCCAGACCAACTCAAGCAGCTCGAGCTGGGGCGGAACGCTCATTCTGCTCAGCGGCGGCGGCGGTTCCTCGTCGTCGAGCGGAAGCTCGAGCGAATGGCTCCAAGGGCAGCGCGACTCGGCGCAAACCGCTGCCGAGACGCAGCAGTCGTCGGCCGAGAATCAGGCTTCGGCGCGGCGCAGCGCAGCGCGCACCGGCATGCGATTGGCCAGCGCTACCGAGTCGCAGTCGGTCACGACCAAGACGATTACGAACCACAACCACACGCGCGCTCTCACCATGCAGTACTGGGAGGTTTTGCGTGTCTTTGACGTCACCACGGCTATCGACGGCTTGACGCTGACGTGTCTCGTTCCACTGCAAATCGTGCGGTTCATGCCGCCCGGTCAACCGGAAACGATCACGTCGGCTTCACAGCTCAGCACGCGTTCCGACATTTTAAATCGCTACGCCAACATCATCAAGCACCTGGACGTACTGCTGAAGGCGGTTCCGCGGCGGTACCAATACGGTCTGAAGCTGCTGCAACAGTTCGCCAGCGACCCATCGGCGACCGTCGATCCGGAGGGCGGCGTCGCGGAAGACGTGATTCAGTTTGCGCTGACCGGCTCGTTCCTCTCATGTGAAACTATCAGCGTCGTCGCCGTTACCAACCGCAATACGCGCGTCGGTCCGGTGACGCTCGCACCGGCCGTCAACGGCTTGCCGCCGGAGCTTCCTCCTGACACCTTTACCGACCAAGACTCGATGCTCGCGTGGCTTCTGGCGCAGCGACAGACCTCATCATGTGTCCTGCAAGGCAGCTTGGCGCTGCCAACTTCGATGAATCGCAGCGACATTGTCGGGTTCGAAATCTCGCGCAGCTGGAAGACCGTCAGCTACACGCTGCTCTCACAAGTCGTACAGACGGCGCAGGCGCTCCAGCCGTTCGGCGGCGTCTTTGCGGATCTTGCGAATGCCCTCCAGCCTCCGCAGGTTACGATCACTCGGAGCACGGTCACGATCACACCCAGCGATTTGGAACCCGCCGTCGGCGGCCCGAATGTTTTCTACTTCTCGGCTTCAATCGAAGAGTTCGATGCGGGTGGCAATAAGCTGCCCGCTCCGCCCAACGAGACCTATGCTAACGATCCGCTTTTCGGAACGGTGCTGCCGCTGCAGCCGTATCCGGTGCCCGCGCTACAGATTGCGCCGGTCCTACGCTATAGTGAGATACTCGAGATCGAAAAGGTCGCGCAACACGTCGTCCGCAACACGACGCTCTACTCCAAAGCCGTTTGGATGTCACTCTCGCCCGACGAGCGCGCGATCCTCCTCGACGGTTATACCATAGGCGTGCCGTCGGACGGCGTATCGGATGCAAGCCAGATGGTTCCACTGCTCAACTGCGTGCAGAACAAAGTCTTGGGCTTCTTTGGAAACTCGATGATCATGCCGTTCATCATTCCGCAGTCGGTGGCCGACTCGATGAACATCAACCCCGCGCAGATCACTCAGGCACTCCTCGCCTATCAACAGGCTTCATTCGTTCCGCCGCAATCGACGATTGCGCTTCCAACCCAAGGCGTCCTCGGCGAAGGCGTGCTCGGCCACTGTCCATCGGCCGAAAAGATCGACATCACACGCTTTTGGAACTGGCAGGATTCGCCAGCCGATACGGCGCCCGCCATCTCGCCGGTCACGCTTCCGACGACGAGTCCGTCGATCGCCGCCGGCCTCACGGCACCGAACTCACTCACGAACTTGCCCTCGCTCATCAACAACGTGCTGCAAGCGCCGACACCGAACACCGGCCTGCTGCAATCGATGGGAACCGCCGCGGCGAGCGAACCGGACTTCAGTACGGCGCTCACCGGTGCCGCTCAACTCGCCCCGCTGATGCAGAACTCGCAGAACCTGGCAAACCAGGCTCGTCAAGGAGCGCTCCAAACCACCCAGCAGCTTACCGGCCAAGCGATGGCGACCGTCGGCAACATCGTCGGTGGCATGTATGGAAATCCGAGCGCCGGCTCCAGCGCGGCATCGGCGATGACCGGCGCCAAGTCCGGCACCTCTTCGTCGACCACGTCCTCGACGAAGAGCAAAACGACGCAGAAGTCATCGGGTTCGGGAACGGGAAGCTCGACCAGCGGAAACGGCGGCACGTCGGGTAGCGCGAGCAGTTCCAGCAGCGCCCCGACCGATTCAAGCGATACCGAGCTCATTTAGGAGACGACGATGGCACTTCCAGCAATAACGAGCATCAGTCCAAGCAGCGGCCCAACGGGCGGCGGCACCGCCGTCACGATTCAGGGTTCCGGCTTCACCGGCGCAACCGCCGTCCTGTTTGGCGGCGCATCGGCTACCGGGATTGCCGTCGAAGGCGACACCGTAATCGTCGCAACGAGTCCGCCCGGCAACGCGACCGTGAACATCAGCGTGACGACGCCCTCAGGAAGCTCGGCCATCGTACCGGCATCGCAGTTCTCCTATTCCGCTCCGGCCGCTTCTTCGGGCAGCGGCAGCGTCTACGTCGATCCAGGGCTGACCAGCCAGCTCGTCTCCAATCTCGTCAACGTGCTCGAAAATGCGACTTCGCCGGACGCACAAGAAGCGCAGAATATCATCATGCGCCGAATCGCGCTCGAAGGCGACGTGATCGGGTCGCGGATTAAGCCGCCGGGCAATATCACCGAAGTAGCCGGCTACATCAATCTGCTCACCACCCTCAACGAGAAGGCGATGCGCGAGCAGGCACTGGCAGGAATTCTCGGCGTGGCGGGCCCCAATCCGCCCCTCGGTTGGATCAGCAACACCCAACCGCTTGCCATGGTCAGCATCACCAACGACCGTCCCGCGGGCGCCGCGCAGCCGACGATCCCGCTGAGCGTGCTGGTACGTTCGGATTTCGTGAACGCCGTCAAAGCGGCGCTTCAATCGATACACCAGTACGGTGCCTTGCTGCCCTTCACGGGAAGTTCGGTCTTGCAGCTCCCGGCCGCGACGCCCGGCGGAACACCGCCGACCGACATGCTGCCCTACATCGGGCGCGAGCTGATGCTTGCGCCCACGGCCGCGCTGGTGAACCCGGCGACCGATGCGCTCGCTCTGGTTCAGCCGCAGGGTTCCAGCGTTCCGTTCCAGATCGCCGCGAACGTGCTGAGCGCCGGACCGAGCACCGTCACGGCCGCCAACTACAGTGCCATTGAGTGTACGGCCACGACGAGCACGACCGTCGCGCTCTCGAACGCTTCGTTCGTGCCGGCGGCGCCGATCCTAGCGACCGCCGGATTCTACCCGCCGTCACCTCTGCCGATGCCGGCCAACAATACGCAAACGGGCTGGGCGACCTTGACCAATGTCACTGGCTTGGCGAACGGCGTGACCAAGCTTGGCGACGAGCTGAGTCTGCTGTTTAATCAGGAGACGATAGCCAACAGCATTTTCGCCGGAATACTGGATTGGGTTTGGAACGGCACAACCTTCGCGTCAAGCTAGGCGGCTGCTAAGGCCGCCTAGCGACCCTTGACCCGAACTCGGGCAGCGGGTCTATCATGGCCGAGTGGAGCCTTCGCAAGATGTCAACGCCGTTGGCGCAAACCGGGACATTCTCTGCAATCCCTCGATCACGGGTGTAGTATTCTGGCTTCCGATCGTGGCGCTCGTCGCAAGCGGTGCTTTTGCCATCCCGACCGGCTTGCGGACCGCGATCTGGGCTGCATCGTTCGGCACAATGGGCATCGGATGCATCATCAATGCCTTGCGTTGCCGGCGGTTGCACTGCTATCTCACGGGGCCGTTCTTCTTGTGGATGGCCGTGCTGACACTGCTCTATGGCCTCGGCCTCTGGCACCTCGGCGCTCACGGATGGAGCGTGATCAGCTTAGTGGCCTCCGCCGGCGGCGCGTTACTCTGCTTCGTTCCGGAGCTCTTGCTGGGACGGTACCTCTCCAAATAATCTTTTGCCGATGCGAATCTCGGTCCGGCGTCGTGCGGTTGTTCTACCTATGGCGAGACCGCCACAGTACGAGCGTCCGGACGATCCGACTCGCGACGTTACCGCCGTGAAGGTTGCCATTAAGCACCTCAGCGCCAAAGACCGGGCCTTTCTCATCGCCTGGATGCTACTCTATTATGAAGACGACGGCGCCATGTTTTCGCCGAAAGTGAGCCGGCGCCGGGATCGCATTACGCTCAACGGTATCGAGTTCTGGCTAGCACGAATACCGCGCCTCGCGGGAAAGGCGGAGTGAAGGCAGTGGCCACAAAAGCTCAGGTTGAAAGCGCGATCTCGGCTCGCGAGGGCTTTCGCGTCGAACTCGAGCTCTTCGAGGGAAAACGTTCAGCGCTGCCGCCTTACGACTACCCGGTTATGGCGCCGCAGCGTTGGAAAGTCTCGGATTGGAAGAATGCTCGTCTGGATGCCTATCGATTGCTCGTGAAAGGAATCACGATCTATCGCGGTGACGGCAAACCCATTCCTCGCGACATGCAGCTGGGGAATCTGCGCGATACGTATTACGAGGAAGCGTACGGCTCATTGCAACCCACTGCAGGTGCCTCCTAAACGTCAGAATGGCGCGGGCGGCAGGCTGCCCGGGGCGAGCGCATTCGCGAGCGAGCGAAACACGGCCGTGGCTCCGAGTCCGGCATTACCTTGCGCATCGTACGCGCCCGGTCCGTTGGTAGCTTCGATTGCGATCGTGAGCTTCGCGGTAGGCAGAGTCCCGACGGCGCCCGAGGCGCCGGCGAACCCGAGCGTTTGCGTAATCCACCGGCCCGCGATGATCACGCCGAGGCCGTAGTTGAAGGCCGCGCTGTTGGGACGACAGGCGGCACAGCCTTTTTTAGTGCGACCGAATCCGATGAGGCTGGGCTTGATCTGCGCGGCCGACGATGTTTTGGACAGCAGCTTCCCCGACGCAACGGCTTCGATCGAGGTGTTCAGATCGGAAATGTCGGTCGTTTGTACGGCCCCTTCGACGGTCGTCCACGATGGGTTCCAATAGGTACCCTCTTCGAAGAACGGGACGGCCGGCTTGATACCGAGCACTTCGCGGCGTTCCGACGTGAACGAGTGCAAGACGGGTTGCGGAATCTCCGGCGTCGTCGAGGCACTCGTCTGCGTGAGGCCCATCGGCGCTAAGACGTAGCGGTGCAGCGCGTCGGCCAGCGGCATGTGCGCGACCTTTGCAAGCACCAGGCCGAGAATTACGTAGTTGGTGTGCGAGTAACCCCAGTTCGTGCCGGGTGCGAACTGCATCGGCTTCGAGACCCCGATCTCGATCAACTCTTGCGGTGTCCACTGGCGGAAGGGATCGCGATACAGGGCCTCCGTCAGCTCGGGCTGGTAGACGTAATCGGCATATCCCGACGTCATTTGGGCGAGGTTGCGCAGCGTAACGCGGTTCGCATACGGTAGATCGGGAAAGTAGGTGGAGAGCTTGGTGTCGAGCGTCACCTTCTTTTGATCGACGAACTCGAGCAGCAGCGTCGCCATGTAGGTGAACGCCAGGGCGCCGTTACGGAAATGCATCTCCGTCGTCGCCGGCACGCCGGTCATCGATGGGCCGAACGCACGCGAATACACGGTCTTTCCGTTTGAGCGCACCTGTACGATGACGGCGCGCAGGTGGTTCTCCGCCATGCCCTTGCGAACGACGGCATCGATCGTTGCAGCAGACGGCGTCGCGGCAGCGGCGCTGCCGCTTTGACCGGCCAGCGAAAGCAAAAAGAGCGCCGCGAGTAGAGGGCTGTTACGCATATAGCCGTACTACTCCGCGGCGCAGGGGATTGCCTGGCGTTGCGGCTGGTCAGAGCCGCGTGCTATAGGTCTTCTGGGTTGATGCCTTTCAGACGATCGTATTGCGTGCGCTTCGGTGATGCGTGCGGGCTGACGTGGTCCTCGTACTCGCCTTCGTACTGCACGGTCAACGGCTCGCGATTGCGCTCGTACGCGCTCACCAGACGGCTCATGCCGTCGCCGTTGCCGCCGCCCATCACCTCGGCGAGTGCCGCCTCGTCGGCAGTCATCGTCGCATAGGGCAGCTCGAACTCATGACGCGGACGCCCGTCGTCATCAACGTCCTGCCCCTCAGGCACGATCTCGAGATTGCGATAACGCGTCATGCCCGTTCCGGCCGGAATCAGCTTGCCGATGATGACGTTCTCTTTCAGGCCGAGCAGCGGATCGTACTTGCCCTTAATCGCCGCATCGGTGAGCACGCGCGTCGTCTCTTGGAAGCTCGCTGCCGAGAGGAACGACTCGGTCGCCAGTGACGCCTTCGTGACGCCGAGCAGCACCGGGTTGGCCGTCGCCAGCTCCTTGCCGGCGGCGCGCATGCGCTCGTTGGCTTCGTGGAACTGCGCCGCTTCGACCAGCTGACCGGGCAGCAGCGTCGTGTCGCCGCCTTCGACGATCTTCACCTTGCGCAGCATCGAACGCACGATCACCTCGATGTGCTTGTCGTTGATGTCGACGCCTTGCGAGCGGTAGACCTTCTGCACCTCTTGCACGAGGTAGTTCTGCAGCGCGGTCTCGCCCTTCACGCGCAAAATGTCGTGCGGGTTGAGCGAGCCCTCGTTGAGCTGGTCGCCCGGCTCGACGTGCTGCCCTTCCTGCACCATCAAGTGCGTGCCCGGCGGAATGTCGTACTCGTGCTCCTCGCCGTCGTTATCGACGACGTAGACCACGCGCTTGTTCTTCTCGTCCCCAAGCTTCACGGTGCCGGCGACCTCTGCGATCGTGGCTTGACCCTTAGGCTTGCGCGCTTCGAAGATCTCTTCGACACGCGGCAGACCGGTGATGATGTCCTCGGTCGCGACGCCGCCGGTGTGGAAGGTTCGCAGCGTGAGCTGCGTGCCCGGCTCGCCGATCGACTGCGCGGCGATGATGCCGACCGCCGTGCCGATGTCGGCATGGCTGCCCGCGGCGAGATCCCGCCCGTAGCAGAGCGAACAGACGCCGTACTTCGAGCGGCAGGTGAGCACCGAGCGGATCTTCACGTTGTCGATGCCGGCCTCGAGCAAGGCCTTGGCCTTCTCCTCGTCGATCTCGTCGTTGCGCGCGACGATCGTCGTCGTCGGGCGCTTGGGATCGAGGCGGATATCCTCGGCCGCGCGGCGACCGATGATGCGGTCGAGCAACGGCTCGATGATCTCCTTGCCGACGCGGATGTCGCTCACGACGATGCCGTTGGGCGTGCCGCAATCCTCCTCGCGGATGATCACGTCCTGCGCCACGTCGACCAGACGCCGCGTCAGGTAGCCCGAGTCGGCGGTGCGCAGCGCGGTGTCGGCCAGACCCTTACGCGCGCCGTGCGTCGAGATGAAGTACTCGAGTACCGTCAGGCCTTCTTTCAGCGATGCCTTAACCGGAATCTCCAGAATCCGCCCTGAGGGATCCGACATCAAACCGCGCATGCCGCCCAGCTGCTTGACCTGCGCGATCGAGCCGCGCGCTCCCGAAGTCGCCATCATGAAGACCGGGTTGAGCGGGTTCTGCGAAGCTTGCATCGCGCTGGTCACCTCATCCGAGGCTTTCGACCAGGTGTCGATCGTCTTGTTGTACTGCTCGTCTTCGGAGATGAAGCCTTGTTCGTAGAGACGGTGCAGCTCATCGACGTCGTCCTGCGCCTTGCTGACGATCTCGTACTTTTGCGAGGGTACGATCACGTCATTAATCGATACGGTCGTCCCCGAGAGGGTCGCGTAATGGAAGCCCAGATCTTTGATCGCATCCAAGAAGCGTGCCGTCTCGGCGTTGCCGTACTTGCGATAACAATCGGTGATCGTCTTCTTCAGTCCGCCTTTGTCGATGATGGTGTTCACGTACTCGTGATTCCACTTCTCGGGGAAGGCTAGATTGAAAATCACGCGGCCGACGGTCGTCTTGATTAACTCACCGTTCCAGCGCACGTAGATCCATTCTTGCAGACCGACCTGTTCCGTCTCGTACGCGATCACCGCTTCCTTCGGATCGTAGAAAGTCGGAATCGCGCCCGGCGCGTCGGCGGCCGGCGCGTTCGCCTTCTTAGCGCGCTCGAACTTCTCGTAGTCCTCGGTCACCGCCGCCTTAGCTGGGCCGGCGTACTCATCGCGATGAAACGTGAGGTAGTACAGGCCCAGGACCATGTCTTGGGTCGGAATCGAGACCGGGTTACCGTACGCCGGCAACAGAATGTTGTTCGAGGAGAGCATCAGGATGCGCGCCTCCGCCTGCGCGCCCGCGGAGAGCGGCAGATGGACGGCCATTTGGTCGCCGTCGAAGTCGGCATTATACGGCGTGCAGACCAGCGGGTGCAGGTGCACGGCCTTGCCCTCGACCAGCACCGGCTCGAAGGCCTGAATGCCGAGACGATGCAAGGTCGGCGCGCGATTGAGCAGCACCGGGTGCTCCTTAATCACCTCTTCGAGCACATCCCAGACCTCGGGCCGCACGCGCTCGACCATGCGCTTCGCGCTCTTGATGTTGTGCGCGAGCCC
>JASHPI010000083.1 GCA_030038215.1 Vulcanimicrobiota bacterium
CAAACGAGGTTCTCCCACGTCGACTCGCCGCCGCGGCTGCGCGGCACGACGTGATCGACCGTCATGAGCCGCTCTCCGTGCGTGCCGCAATACTGACAGGTGTGGTCGTCGCGGATCAAGACGTTCTTCTTCGTCAGGGCGACCTTCTGCATCGGCCGGCGAATGTAGTAGAGCATGCGAATGATCGACGGCATCCGCATCTCATAGGTTGGTGAGGCCAAGATGCGGTCGCGGCCATGCAGCAGCTCTGCTTTGCCGGTAAAGATGAGCTTCACCGCGCGCTGGAAGCTCGTCACGTTCAACGCTTCGTACGTGAAGTTCAAAACCAACACGTCACTCACGCAGAACTCCCCAATCTAAAACGAGGCAACTTACGTGCCTCGCTTCCGAACGAAGGTCATTCGGGTTTCGGTGAGCACCTGCAAGATGCCCAAGCGCTCCTCGGGTTTCAACCGTTCTTTCACCCGCTCGAACGCGGCCGCCGCCACGTCGATGGCGATCTCCGCGGAGGACCGGTCGGGTTGCTTCCCGTCCTCATCGTCAAGATACGCATGTGCGGCCAGCGCCAGGGTCGCGATCACTTCAGTGAGCAACGGCTCGACGGACGGGATCTCTGGAGAAGCGGCCCGAGTAGTCATCCCGAGCCAGAGGTTACGCGGCCCCCAAGACCTTCCCTTGTCGCGTGTATCGTTCCACCATATCGAGGAAGTACGCGTGCACGCGCGGATCGCCGGTCAGCTCCGGATGGAAGGAGGTCGCCAACACGTTTGCTTCGCGCACCATGACGCCGTGACCGTCGCGTTCGGCCAGCAGCTCGACCTCCGGCCCCATGCGTTCGATCCACGGTGCGCGGATGAAGACGGCCGGGTAAGGCGCTGGACCGAGCGCGGGAATTTCGAGATCGAGTTCGGCCGATTCGTTTTGGCGGCCGAATGCATTGCGGCGAACGGTAATGTCGATGAGATCGAGAGTCGGTTGATCGAGATCGACCACGGCGTGGGCAGCGACGATCATCCCCATGCAGGTGCCCCACAGCGGCATGCCTGCGCGGGTTCGCTCCACGATCGGACGGCTGAGCCGAAATCGATCGAGCAGCTTCATGACCGTCGTCGACTCGCCGCCGGGCACGACCAGCGCTGCGACGCGCGCCAAATCCGCCGGCGTCTTTACCGCGGTCGCGCGGGCGCCCGTCCGCTGCAGCGCGGCGATGTGTTCCACGACATCGCCCTGCAGCGCCAAGACGCCGATCAGCGCATCAGTTGCCACGCGTCGCCATCAGTTCGCCTTCACTCAACGTGCGCACGTCGAGGCCCGGCATCGCCTCGGACGTGCCCAGCGACCGGGACGCCTCAAGCACGACCTTGGGATCTTCGAAGTGCGTGGTTGCGTCGACGATGGCTTTGGCGAAGCGCTTGGGATCCTTCGACTTGAAGATCCCGCTCCCAACGAAGATGCCCTCGGCGCCAAGCTGCATCATCAGCGCGGCGTCGGCCGGCGTCGAAACTCCGCCCGCACAGAAGAGCACCACCGGAAGCTTGCCGTCTTGCGCCACTTGCTTCACCAGCTCGAGGGGCGCGCCGAGGTCGCGGGCGCGCGCTACCAGCTCTTCTTTCGGAGCAACGCTCAGGTCGCGGATCGCATCGCCGATCGCGCGCATGTGGCGCACGGCTTCGACGATGTTGCCGCTGCCCGCCTCGCCTTTGCTGCGAATCATCGCGGCGCCCTCGGCGATGCGCCGCAACGCTTCGCCTAAATCGCGCGCGCCGCAGACGAACGGCGTGGTAAAAGCGTGTTTGTCCACGTGATAGCGCTCGTCGGCCGGCGTCAGAACCTCAGACTCGTCGATATAGTCGATCCCGAGCATTTGCAAGACTTGCGCCTCGGCGAAATGGCCGATCCGCACTTTGGCCATCACCGGGATCGTGACGGCGTCCATGATGCTCTGAATCAGCTCGATGCTGCTCATGCGCGCGACGCCGCCGGCGGCTCGAATGTCGGCCGGGATGCGTTCGAGCGCCATCACGGCGACGGCGCCGGCCTCTTGCGCGATCAGCGCGTGCTCGGGGGTAACGACGTCCATGATCACGCCGCCCTTGAGCATCTGGGCCAGCCCGCGCTTGACCGTAGGGGTGCCTGTGCTTTCCATGTCTCTATTTTATCAGCCCATCCCAATAAGAACATTGGGGATGCATGGGCTAGGGCGGCGCCGAGAAGGGCGTGACGGCCGGAGCCGGCGTCTCGCCCGACGGGAGGCTGGTCGCTTCCCCGTTGGGAGATTCGAGCGGCGGCGGAAGCGGCTGCTGCCGCCAGATTGGGATGTTCGGGTTGGGCGTGGGGGTCGGCGGGGCCGTGGGCTTGGGCTTGGGGGTGGGCGCAAGCGTCGGCAAGGGCTCGGGAGGAACGCGCGGGTCGGGGAAGCGCGGGTCACCCGCCGCTGAAATCGTCTGCGAGCGCTTCCAATCCGGACCGTACGCTCCGGCCGACGGAGAAGGCGATGGCGACGCGGCGACCGGCTGAATCGACTGCAACGTCGACTCGGTGGCTTGTCCGATGACCTTGTCACCCATTCGCTCGCCGATCGTGATCGCAGTCAAGAGCACCGCCGAGCCGATCAGCAGGATAATGGTCGGAAATCGCGTCGACGGGTCGCGCATCGTCCCCGGCTACACTCGCGCCAACGGAGGAACGACGTCGAGCTTGGCGGCGCGCGCGCGCCGATCGCTCGGTTTGCCGATCAGGTGCAGCTCGCGCAGCTCGCCCGGCGCCATATCGACGCGCGCCGTCTGTCCGCGAAACTCGACCAGCACGTTGCGCGCCTTGTCGAGATGATTGCCGAGAAAGATCCGCACGGCGTCGGCTTCGTCTTCGAAGGCGATGGCGCCGACTTCGACCGGCGAGGTGGTCACTTCATCGCTGACGTCGCGACCCGCGTAGATGCAGGTGAAGGGATCTTCAGCCGACAGCTCCGCCATGTCTCCGTAGATCGTGTCGTTGCGCAGGTCGATCAAGTACGTGCAACGCCGCCCGCCCCAGTGCACGCGTGCCGCCGCTACCCATTGCCATCCCTTTGGATGCAGGGGCGCCAAATGTGGACGGCCGCTGGTGCGATAGCCGTCGAGACCGCCCACGGTTTCTGCAACCGCCCATAGATACTTCGCGCCGGTCCATGGTGAGAGATACATCCCGCGATTGCTCAGCGAGCCGCCGTCGAACCACTCGGCGAACTCACCCGGCACGGTGTTGCGGGCGCTGCCGCCCTCCATTGCCGCGTACGTCGCCGTCAGGAAATGCACCGCCTCCTCGATCATGCCGTTGCGCGCCAGTGCTACCGTGTACCACAGCGTGAGATCGGGCCAGACGCCTCCCAAGAGCCCAAAGCCATACGAAGGGAAGTACCACGCGTCGGCCGTCGAGATCGTGCGCAATCCCACCGGCGTCACGAAATCGGCCTCGTCCAAACGGCGGAGAATCGCTTCCCGCTGCTGCGGATCGGCAATGCCGAAGAGCACCGGGAAGACCTCATCGGCGGTAAAGTTGTCCTGATAGTTGCCGTCCTGGTCGTAGTTGAGCACGAACGCCCCGGTGTCGTCGTTGTAGAGATAATCCATCATCGCTTCGCGCATCCGCTGCGCTTCGGGGCTATATTTCTCCCAATGATCGTG
>JASHPI010000084.1 GCA_030038215.1 Vulcanimicrobiota bacterium
GGCCCTATACCTTCGAGCGAATCGAGCGCCGACTGCATCATCGACTTGGCGCGTCGCTGCCGGTGATAGGTCACCGCAAAACGGTGGGCCTCGTCGCGGATTCGCTGAACCAGGTGCAGAGCCGGAGAACCCGGCGGCAACACGATTGGATCAGGCTGGTTGGGAAGGTAGAGCCACTCGTGCTCTTTGGCCAATCCGGCGACGGGAAGCCCCGTCATGTCGAGCTCCTCCATCACCTCGACGACGGCACTCAACTGCCCCTTGCCGCCGTCGATCAATAGCAGATCCGGCTTCTTGTTGAAGCGCTCTTTCTTTGCGAGTTCGCGCTCCATGGGCGTTTCGGTCCGGTCGGTTTCGCGCCGCAGGTAACGAAGGCGGCGTCGCAACGTCTCCTGCATCATCGCGAAGTCGTTCGGCCCGCGGTCATATTGAATCTTGAACTTGCGGTATTCGCTCTTCTTGGCGCGCCCTTCGACGAAGACCACCATCGAAGCTACCGGGTTGGTTCCCGCAATATTCGAAACGTCGTAACATTCGATTCGGTGCGGCGGCTCGGGCAGCTCGAGCGCATCGGCAAGATCGGTGAGGGCACGTGCCTGTGCCGTCTCTTGCACTTCTTGGTGCGCCAGGAACGCGCGCAGATTCTGCTCGGCATTCTTGTGCACCAGGCGCATGTACTCGGCGCGCACGCCGCGCTGAGGCTGCAAAATACGAACGCGTTGTTCCTTGACTTCCGAAAGCCACGCCTCGATCGTCGCGCGCTCCTCGGGCAGCGCCTCGACTAGCAGCTCCTTTGGCACGGCTGCCGCGCTAACGCTCCGGGCGCGCCGCTTCGCGGGAACCGGCGCCACATTGTCGCGCGCGATGCGGGCGGCTGAGAGGGCCTGGCCGTCGGGCGCGCCGGCCGTCCGCGCCGTGTAGTACTGCTTGAGAAAC
This sequence comes from Vulcanimicrobiota bacterium, assembly GCA_030038215.1. Lineage (GTDB taxonomy): Bacteria > Vulcanimicrobiota > Vulcanimicrobiia > Vulcanimicrobiales > Vulcanimicrobiaceae > Cybelea. The sequence goes on from JASHPI010000084.1 coordinate 937, forward strand.
TCGCCCATCAGCACCCCGCCGGACTGATCGTGGACGCCATCCAGAATGAAGTGCTCCTGCCCGATCAGCTTCCCGCTGCGCACTTGAAAGACTTGAACGCACGCCTGCCCTTGCGCCCGCGCAATGGCCACCAGATCCATGTCGAGCCGGGATTTCCAAACGACCTTTTGGCCTTCGGTCACGCGCCGAACCTGGACGATCCGATCCCGAATGCGCGCCGCCGCCTCGAAGCTGAAATGTTCGGCGGCTTCGCTCATCTCGTGCTGCAGTCGCGAGAGCAGCGATTCTTGCTTACCTTCGAGAAAGAGCACCACTTCCTCGACCGTTCGATCGTACTCTTCCTCCGACTGGTAACCGACGCACGGAGCCAGGCAGCGTTTGATGTGATATTGCAAACAGGGCCGCTTGCGGCGGCCGTCAATCGGTTCGCGGCACGTCCGCAGCGGAAAAACGGTCCGAACCAAGTCGATCAGCTCGCGCAGGCCGTGTGCGTTCGTATAGGGACCGAAATAGCGCGCTCCATCGTCTTTGACGAACCGGGTGAAGACGACCCGCGGGAACGGTTCGTTGGTAACCTTCAGATAAGGGTAGCGCTTGTCGTCGCGCAGGCGCACGTTAAACGGCGGTTGGTGGCGCTTGATCAGGTTCGCTTCCAGGATCAGCGCCTCGACTTCGTTGGTGACCACGATCGTTCGAACGTCGGCAACCCTCTCGACCATGGCCGTCGTGCGCGGATGATGCGCGGCACTCTCCTGAAAGTAGGAGCGCACGCGATTGCGCAGCGAGACTGCCTTTCCGATGTAGAGGATCTCGCCGTCACGTCCGATCATGAGATAGACGCCCGGCGCGTCGGGGATCTGCGCGAGGGACGGAAGCAGCGTCACCCCACGCTTATGTCGTCCCCAGCCGAGCCTATGAGCGCCGGGCGGGCGCGAATCCGCAGCGCCAAGACGATCGCCACTACCGCCACCAGGGCCACGCCGAGCAGCAGGTAGGCACCGCGATGGAAGAGCGGGAGCACGGCCGCCAGGTGCGCGCCAAGGGCGTTACCGGCGAGGATCATCAGCGTGCAAAAGATCAGCGAGCCGAGAAACGTCCACAAATAGAAGAGCGCCAAGTTCATCTCGGCGATGCCGGCCGGTATCGCGGCGATGCCCCGAAGAACGGGCAAGAAGCGGCAAATGAAGATGGCGAACGTTCCCCAGCGCTCAAAAAAGCGATGCACCAGCAGCAGCCGGTCGTGGGTGAAGTGGATGTACCTTCCATAGCGTTCGATCAGCGGCACGCCGCCGAAGCGTCCGAGGGCATAGCCGATCGACCCGCCTGTGAGTTCGCCGGCGAGCGCGACGAAGATGGTCAGCCACAGACTGCTCAAGTGACCGGTGGCCGTCAGCGCGCCGGCCACGGGAAGGACGATCTCCGTTCCAATCGGCGCACCGAGATTTCCGAGAACGAGCGCGATGAAGAAGCCGAGGTAGCCGTAATGGTCGATCAGCGCGATGATGGCGTGTTGAAAATGCTCCACCGCTCTGCCTACTCTAGCGCCGAGGCGGTGTTTCGCGGCACGGCACGCCGTAGAATTTCGGCCGCCAAGCTGCCGCCCTCCGAGCGCAAGGCTTCAAAGAGGTCGTAGGGGCCGATATCCCGGTCGCCGGCACGCTCCTCCGCCAGCGCGAAGATCTTCCGGACGCGCGGCGTCACCAGGATTCCCTCCCAAACTCGGTCCTCACCCGTACCGAGCGCTCGGCGAACCTCGGCGTGCACTTCGCGCACGTCGACGCCCTCTGCTCCAAGCGCGCGGAGAATCGTGCCGTCGCGCTCTTCGAGGAGCGCGACCAGCAGGTGTTCGGCGCCGACGTAATAGTGGCTATGGTTGCGGCACTCTTGTTCGGCAACCCGAAGGACGCGCCGCGCAGCTGGATCTAGTCTCGAAAACAAGCCGGCTCCCGGCTAGGTTAGAAGAGGAGAGATATCGGGGCGACACGATTTGAACGTGCGACCTCTTCGTCCCGAACGAAGCGCTCTACCAAGCTGAGCCACGCCCCGAGAAAACCTCGCTTTTTTCGCACAGCTACGCTGCCCTCCTTTACCCATCTAACCGGGTCCGCCAAAAAACCAGGGAAAAGCGAGTGGCTTAGGAACTCTCTCTCGCTGCAAATGAGGTACCTAATCGTAGGGTGTGGGCGCGTCGGCTCCGCGCTCGCGAAGCTCCTGGATGCCGACGGACACGAGGTCATCGTCGTCGACGAGAACGCCGGAGCGTTCAAGCGCTTAGGACAGAAGTTCAAAGGACATGTCGTGGTCGGGACCGGGATCGACTATGACGTCCTGAAGCGCGCCGGAGCACAGACCGCCGACGGTTTCATCGCCGTCACGAATGGCGACAACCGAAACATCATGGCCGCCTTGATTGCGCAGCGCATGTTCAAGATCAAGCACATCGTCGCGCGCATCTACGATCCGCCCCGCGGTCAGATGTATCGCGAGCTGGGGGTCCAGACCGTCTGTCCGACGACCGTCGGCGCCAAACTCATCCGCGACGTGTTGATGGAGGCCCCCTGGGACACCCTGCAAGCGTTCGATTTCGGCAGCCTCACGTCACTCGCGGCGCTGGTCGGCCCCGACGATGCCGGCAAGCGCGTCAGCGAGATCGAGGACGCCGGCCGCATCCGCATCGCGGCAGTGCGGCGCAGCACCCACGAAGTGATCGTCGCTTCCGGCGACCTGGTGCTCCGAGAAGGCGACGAGCTCAACGCAATCGTGGCACCCGAAGCCATCAGCGAGTTCGCTCAGCGCTTCCACGGCGCGGCGCCGCACGCGGCGCTGACGGCGTAACCACGGTGCAATGATGTTCATTCTGATCGTCGGGGGCGGCAAAGTCGGTTCCTATCTGACGCGCGCACTGTTAAACCAGGGACACGAAGTCGTCGTGGTCGAGAAGGATGAGCGCAAGGCTAAGATGCTCGAGCGCCTAATCGACCGGCAGGTTACGGTCGTAGGCGACGGCGCCGATCCGGTCGTCCTTGAAACGGCTGGGGTCGCGCGGGCCGATGTCGTCGTAGCCGACACCGGCGACGATGAGGATAACCTGGTCGTCGTTCTCCTCTCCAAGAAGAAATCGAAAGCCCGCTGCATTGCGCGCGTGAACAACCCCGCCAACAAGCTGATCTTCAATTCCTTGGATTCCGAAGACCCGGTCATCGTGATTTCGTCCACCGAGCTGATCCTAGACGTGCTCAACGAGCACGTCAACGCGTCGAAGTATCGCTCGATGCTCGAAACGATGCACCTATTCGGCAAAGGCGACATGCAACTGGTGAAAGTTGCGATTCCCGAGCGTTCACCAGTTGACGGCAAGCGACTAGCCGAGATCGACTTCCCCCACAACTCCGTGGTCGTCGCCGTCGATCGCCCCGACTCCGATCTCGAGATTCCGACCGGAGACACGACGCTGCGTGCGGGCGACGCGATGATTGTGATCGTGAAAAATGGCGCCGCCGAGCGCATCCGCGCAATAATCGGTTCTTAGATGTAGCCTTTTCGCAGGGCGACTACGGCGGCTTGCGTACGATCGGCCGCCGAGAGTTTCTCGAGAATGTCGCGAATGTGTCCCTTGACCGTTCCAAGACCGATGTGCAGACGCTCGGCGATTTCGCTATTCCCATAGCCGTCGGCGATCAGCCCCAGAATCTCGGTCTCGCGCGAGGTCAACGGCGAACGCGCGCTGTTCTTCGCACCCGACGAGAATCGGGCCAGGACGACGTGAGCGATTCGCGGATCGAAGTATGCGCCGCCTTCGGCCGCGATGCGAACCGCGTCCACAATGCGCTCAGGCTCGGAGCTCTTGAGGCAATAGGCGTCTGCACCGGCAGCCAAAGCCGCGACGACTTCGTCTTCGAAGTCCATCATGGTGACGATGACCACGCGCGTGGCCGGCAGCTCGGTATGCACGCGTTTGGTAAGCGCGATACCGTCCATTCCGGGCAGTCCGATGTCGATGACCGCTACATCGGGCTGTTCGCGCGCGATCGTTTCCCAGCCGACCAATCCGTCGGCGGCCTCTGCCACGACGTCGAAGGCTCCTTCCAGTGCCGTACGCAATCCGGCGCGCGTCAGCGCATGATCTTCCACGATGACGACTCGCGGTCGTGAATCTGCCGCCATCACTCGTTCGCACTGGGTAGCGTCATCGTGAACGTGCTCCCGCGCTCTCTGGGTTGGTAGGTGATCGATCCTCCGTGCTTTTCGACGATCCGACGGACGATGTAGAGGCCTAAACCGGTTCCGCGTCCGGAGCGCGCGCCCCCGAAGCGCTGAAAGAGCTCGGCCCGGCTCTCCTCGGGAACGCCGTAACCGTCGTCTTCCACTTCGATGTGGATCAAGTTCCCGTCGCGCCGGCCGCGGATCGTGACGTGACCGCCGCGCGGCGTCGCGTCGATCGCATTGGCGAGCAGATTGACGATCGCGCGCCGGATCTCGTGGGGATCGCCCGTCGTGGGGAGCGGGCCCGCCACCTCGGCGCGCAACTGGATACCCTTGACCTCGGCAATCGGCGCGAGCTCCTCAACGACCCCGGTGATCAGCGCGTCGCACGCAACGCGCTCGCGGACGCTGGAGTCCTCACCCGCCTCGTAGCGGGCCACCATGAGCAGCGTCTCCACGATCCGGCGCTCATCGTCGTTGGCGGCCAGAGTCGACCGAAGAATGCCGCGATAACGCTCCGGAAGATCGCCGTACGCGCCCGCCATCGCCTGATTCATCGTCACGTGCTCGGCGGCCAGCGGCGTGCGCAGATCATGCGCGAGCGCGTACACGATGTCGCGAATGACGTCGTTCCGATCGGCCAGCTCGTCTTTTTGCTGCGCGATCTCGTCGTTGCGTTCACCCAGCTGCGTAAATAGATGGGCTTGCTCAAGCGCGATGGCTGCTTGATCCGAGAAGGCCTGCAACGTCGCAAAAGCGTCCGCGACGAAGGAAGTCGTCCCATTGATCGTATCGATGAGCACGTACTCGGCAGCCTGACTGGTCGGAATGCGCGTCACGAAGCCTTCGCGCGCCCCCAATGCATCGAGCATCAGCCGGCCGAGCGCGTCGTTAGCCGTCAGGCGAAAGACACCCTCGGTGTCGCGCGCGCGTGCGGTGAGCGACGCTAGCTCGGTCGAAAGCGTGCGCCGCGCGTAGGTGACGTCGCGCGCTCCGGCCGTGTACGAGAGCACCAGTGCGGCCCCGAAGGCGCCTTCGCGCACGATCAGCATGGCCTCGGAGGCGGCCAGCAACTCGACCGACTCGCGCGTGATCGCCCGCTGGACCAGCTCGACGTTGAGCGTCTCACGCACGCGTCCAGTCGCTTCGCGCAGTGCCTTCTCGATCTCCACCTGTCGCATCCGTCCCGCCGAGACGCCGGCTTCACGCGCGTACTCCTGCGTCTTGATGCTCATATACCCGACCAGCACGAAGGACGCGGCCGCCAGGAAACGATCGCCGATCGCGATGGCGCTCCAGTGATAGTTATCATGAACGCCGTTGACGTATCCGGCGACGACGTTTGCGATCTCGGCGGCAATCATCAGGTTCGTGGTCAGCCTGCTCTGCAGTGCCAGGCTGCTGAGCGCAATCGGACCGTTGAGCAGAATCGCAGCGACGAACAGCTGCGGGGTCACTAGGTCGACGATCCAAGCGATGACGAGCAAGCTGTAACAGAGCAGAGCCACGGGCATCCTGTTTTCGGTCCATCCGGCGGGGGCGCCTTGGCCGAAGCGGAGAAGGCTGCGCCGATGGAGCCGATGACGAAGGCGGAGGAACTGTTGCGCGAGCTAGGCGGACGCGCGCGACTCGTCGTTTATGTTGCAAGCGCACCCGGCTCGGGCAAGACGCGCCGTTTGCTGGAGGATGCGCGACGGCTGCAAGCCGACGGTAAGCGCGTCGCGATCGGCTGGATCGAGACCAAAGGACGGCCGGATATCGAACGCGCCGTCGTCGGTTTACCGCGCATCCCGCCGCGCCAGGTACGGATCGGCGATCGCATCTACGAGGATTTCGACTACGACGCCGCGGTGCGGACAAAGCCCGACGTCGTTATCCTCGACGAGCTCGCGCACGACAATCTCGGCGATGCACCGCACGCCAAACGCTGGCAGGACGCACTTGCGCTCAAAGAACAGGGAATCGGCGTCATCGGCGCCTTCAACATCCAGCACCTCGAGACCGTCGCTCCAACCGCCGAGGCGCTGATCGGTTATCCGGTCCGCGAGATCATTCCGCTCTCGTTTCTCCAAGCGGCCGACGAGGTCGTCGCCCTCGACGTGGCTCCGCGGCTGCTCCAAAGCCGGGTCCGCGCCGGGAAGATCGTCAACGAGCAAGACGTCGATCGCGCGCTCAACGGAGTCTTCAAGGAACAGACGCTCTACATGCTGCGCGAGCTGCTCCTGCGCACCGTCGACAGCCTGACGCTGCCGGTGGTAAAGGCGGGGCGCACCTCCAGCGCGGCCGCGTTCGCCTATCCGAACATCGACGTGCCGCCGTTTCTCCGGCGCACCGCCGCGATCGCTGATGCGCTCGACCTCGGTCTCGAGGTCGTCCCGACTGCCGGCGTCGATCCGACCGCGCTCGAGCGTATCACCCGCGAGATGGGCATCGAGATGCTGCACGAAACGATGGATCCGACGTCGGAGAACGCGCTGCGCGCCTCGCTGGTCGCGCTTCCCCATGGAAGAATCGCGGCTGGACTCGCGGGTAGGCCGCTTCCATACGATCTATTTATCGTCGGCATCGGACAGACGTTTCTGGCCGAGAATCCTGCGCCGTCGCCGTACTCGCAAACCGTTGGGGATCGCCTGCGCGTCGGATACGGCAAGCTCACGGTCTACCTCGGCGCGGCCGCCGGCGCGGGCAAAACCTACGCGATGCTCGACCGTGCGCATCAACTCCAAGCCGATGGCGTCGACGTCGTCGTAGGCTTCGTCGAAACACACGGGCGCAAAGAGACCGCCGCATTGCTCGACGGCTTGGAGATCGTACCCCCGAAGATCGTGAGTCTCAACGGCATTACGTACAAGGAGTTCGATCGCGATGCGCTGATCGCACGCAAGCCGCAGGTCGCGCTCATCGACGAGCTCGCTCACACCAACGCGCCGGGCTCGGTCGCCCCCAAGCGTTTCTACGACGTTCTCGCGGTGCTACGCGCCGGCATCGACGTCATCACGACCCTCAACATCCAGCACCTCGAAGGCTTAGGCGATACGGTCCTGCGCCTAACCGGAACGGCCGTGCGCGAGACGCTTCCCGACGGCATCTTGACGCTTGCCGACGAAGTCACGCTGATCGACGTGACGCCTGAAACCCTGCGCCAGCGCCTGCGCGAGGGAAAGATTTACCCGCTCGAACGCTGCGACGCTGCACTCGCCAACTTCTTCCGCACCGAGAATCTCTTCGCGCTGCGCGAGCTGGCTCTGCGCGAAGCGATGCGAGCGCGCCATCGCGAGCGCATCGCCTCGCCGTTCGCCCGTATCCTGCTGGCGATCGGCTCGCGCGAAGCCGACCTAAAAATGATCGCGCGCGCAGGACGCGTCGCGGCGCGACTCGGCATCGAGTTCGCGATCGCCCACGTGATCGCTCCGAAGGACCGCGTCGATCCCGGCGTCCTCGAAGCGCTGCGCGCTGAGGCACGTAAGACGAACGTCGAGTGGATCGAAGAGACGGCTGAAGATCCGCCGACGCGGCTGCTGGAAATCGCGCGTTCGCGTCCGGAAACGACGATCGCTCTGGCCGGCACGCACCGCGCGCCGCGTTGGCTGGCGAGACCATCCTTCGCGCGCCGGCTGCTCGATGCGGGCGCACGCGAGCTCTTGGTGCTGATGCGTCCGGAGCAAGCCAAAGCTTCGGCGCCGCCCGAGGAGTAGCGACGCGCGCGTTACGTTATTGGGGCTTCAGTCCGTCGAGGGCCAGATTCAGCTCGAGCACGTTCACGCGGGGCTCGCCGAGAAAACCGAACGTTCTACCGTCCACGTGCGCCGCCACGAGGGCGTTGACCGCCGCAATGCTCATGTGCCGCGCCTTGGCCACCCGTGGGGCTTCCCAGTAAGCAGCTTCCGGGCTGATGTCGGGATCGATTCCGCTGCCGCTCGAAGTAACCAAATCCATCGGCGGCGGTCCGTTCGCATCGGGATTCTCTTTCTCGAGCTGCGCGATCGTCGTCTTCGTCGAAACAATCAGTTTCTTCGAAGTCGGACCGAGATTGCTGCCGCCGGTCGCGGTCGGATCGTAGCCTTTGCCGGCGGCCGAAGGACGACCGTGAAAATACTGCGGCTTGGTCCACAGTTGTCCGATGATCGCCGAACCGACCACCTTGCCGTTGACGGTCACGAGCGAGCCGTTGGCTTGTCGCGGGAAGATCGCTTGCGCTAACCCGGTCATCACAAACGGATAGATTAGCCCCAGCAGGACGATCGAAACGATCGTCACGCGGAGCGCTACGCTAAGATGCTTTATCATAGATCGCTCACGTGAGATGGAGCGCCGCCAGCGCCATGTCGATGAGTTTGATGCCGATGAACGGCACGATGATGCCGCCGACGCCGTAGATCATCACGTTTTCGAAGAGTACGCGATTTGCGCCTTTGGGCTCGTAGCGAACGCCGCGCAGCGCCAAGGGGATGAGCGCGACGATGATCAAGGCGTTGAAGATGACCGCCGAGAGAATCGCGCTCTGCGGCGTGGTCAAACGCATGACGTTGAGGGCGCTCATCGCCGGGTATGCAACCGCAAACATGGCGGGTAAGATCGCGAAGTACTTTGCGACGTCATTGGCAATCGAAAAGGTGGTCAGCGAGCCGCGCGTCATCAGCAACTGCTTGCCGATTTCGACGATCTCGATCAACTTGGTTGGATCCGAGTCGAGGTCGACCATATTGCCGGCCTCTTTGGCCGCCTGCGTGCCCGAGTTCATGGCAACCCCGACATCAGCTTGAGCTAGCGCCGGCGCGTCATTGGTGCCGTCGCCGGTCATGGCGACCAGACGTCCGGAGCTCTGCTCCCGCTTGATCAAATCCATCTTCGTTTCGGGCGTTGCCTCGGCCAGAAAGTCATCGACCCCAGCCTCCTTCGCGATGGTCGCGGCGGTGAGCGGGTTATCGCCGGTGATCATGACGGTGCGGATGCCCATTGCGCGCAACCGATCGAAGCGCTCGCGCATGTTCGGCTTCAGGATGTCCTTGAGATAGATGACGCCCAGCACGAGCGTGTTGCGCGCCAGCAAGAGCGGCGTTCCGCCGCTACGCGCGATGCGCTCGATCTGCGGAGAGAGATCGGTGGAAGGATTGCCGCCTTGTTCGCGCACCCACGCCAGAACCGAATCGGGGGCTCCCTTGCGGATCTTGGTTCCGTCGGCGAGATCGAGTCCGCTCATGCGCGTGTAGGCGCTGAAGGGAACGAAAACCGATCCGGCCGGTGCCTCTCCGTTGCGCGTACCGAGCTGCTGCGCGAGGGCGACGATCGACCGGCCCTCGGGCGTCTCGTCGGCCAGCGACGACAGGTAAGCGATGCGCGCCGCGTCCTTCGCGTCGATCCCGTCGGCGGTGATAATTTCGACGGCCTGCCGATTGCCGAGTGTGATCGTGCCGGTCTTGTCGAGCAGCAGCGTATCAACGTCACCGGCCGCTTCGACGGCGCGGCCGCTCATCGCAAGCACGTTGCGCTGCATCACGCGATCCATGCCGGCGATCCCGATCGCCGAGAGCAACCCGCCGATCGTGGTGGGGATCAGGCAAACGAGCAGCGCGATTAGGATGGTGACGCTTTGATGCGTGCCCGCGTATAGCGAGAACGGCGAAAGCGTCGCGACGGCGATCAGGAAGATGATCGTTAGCCCGGCTAGGAGGATCGAAAGGGCGATCTCATTGGGCGTCTTCTGCCGCTCGGCCCCCTCGACCAAGCCGATCATGCGATCGAGAAAACTCTCGCCGGGATTGGCCGTCACACGCACGACGATGCGGTCGGAGAGCACGCGCGTTCCGCCGGTCACCGCGCTGCGGTCGCCGCCTGATTCGCGAATGACCGGCGCAGACTCGCCGGTGATCGCCGATTCGTCGATGGTTGCGGCACCTTCGAGCACGTCCCCATCGGCCGGAACGACCTCGCCGGCTTCCACGACGTAACGATCGCCCTTGCGCAAGCTCGTGCTCGGCACGCGCTCCTCCACCGAACCGTCGCGCAGCAATCGAGCATACGTATCGGATTTGGTGCGACGCAGGAAATCGGCTTGCGCTTTACCCCGGCCCTCAGCGACCGCCTCCGCGAAGTTCGCAAAGAGCACCGTAAACCACAGCCATGCGGCGATGGCGAAATCGAAGCCGGCCGACCCGGTGTGCCGGATCAAGTCGCGCACCAGGAAGATCGTCGTCGCCGCCGCGCCGACCTCGACGACGAACATTACCGGGTTGCGAGCCTGCCAGCGCGGATCCAGCTTTTTGAACGAGTCGCCGATTGCGCGCACGATGATCGCGCGATCGAAGAGCGAACGCGCTTTGGGCCGGCGCTCGAGGCGTCTCTGGCTCAACATTAGAACGTTTTTCCTTGCAGCACCAGCAGGTGCTCGACGATCGGTCCGAGCGCGTCGGCGGGAAGGAACGTGAGCGCGCCGACGATGACGATCACGCCGATCAGCAGCGCGACGAAGATCGGCGAATGCGTCGTGAACGTCCCGGAGCTTTCGGGAACCGACTTCTTCCCGGCTAAGGCGCCCGCCAGCGCCAGCGCCGGCACGGCCACGGCGAAGCGTCCAAACATCATATTGACGCCGGTCGTCAGGTTGTAGAAGAGATTCGGTCCCAGGCCCGCAAAGGCCGAGCCGTTGTTGGCGTTGGTCGACGTGAACGCGTAGAGGATCTCGGAAAAGCCGTGCGGCCCTGCGTTATTCAGCGTCGCTAAGCCGGCCGGCAGCACGGCCGCTATCGAAGTCGGCACGAGGCAGAGCACCGGCGTCACCAAGGCCGCCAAGATCGCGAACTGCACCTCGCGGCGCTCGACCTTTTTCCCGAGATACTCCGGCGTCCGTCCGACCATCAGGCCTGCGATGAAAACCGTCAACACGACGAACACGATCATGCCATACAATCCGCTGCCGACGCCGCCGAAGACGATCTCGCCCAGCTGCATGTCGACCAGTGGCACCAGTCCGCCGAGCGGCATAAACGAGTCGTGCATCGAGTTCACTGCGCCGCAGGACGTGTCGGTGGTCACCGTCGCGAAAAGCGCCGAGGTAGCGGCGCCGAACCGGCACTCCTTGCCCTCCATATTGGCGCCGGTCACACCTAGCTGATGGACGATCGGGTTGCCGGCCGCCTCCGCCCAATATGCCAGCGTAAAGCCCGCGAAGAAGAGAATTGACATGGCGGCGAAGATCGCCCAGCCTTGGCGCGTATCCTTGACCATCTTGCCATACATGTACGTCAGGCCGGCGCCCAACGAAAAGATCAAGAGCATCTCGATCAAGTTGGTTAGTGGCGTCGGATTCTCGTTGGGCGAGGCGGAGTTGGCGTTGACGAAACCGCCGCCGTTTGTGCCGAGCTCCTTAATGACCTCTTGCGAGGCCATCGGACCGCCGGTAATCGATTGCGAGAAGCCCTCGAGCGACGTCACGCTCTGATAGGCATGAAAGTTTTGTGGTACGCCCCGCGAAACGAGAAAAAGACCGACGATGATCGAGATCGGCAGCAAGACGTAGAGCGAGCAGCGCGTCAAGTCGACCCAGAAGTTCCCCAACGTCTTGGAGTTGGTGCGTGTCAGACCGCGCACGATAGCCACGGCGATCGCGATGCCCGTGGCGGCCGAAACGAAGTTGTGCCACGCCAAGCCGGCCATCTGCGAGAGATAGCTCATCGCGGTCTCGCCGGAGTAGAACTGCCAGTTGGTGTTGGTCGTGAAGCTAACGGCGGTGTTCCACGCTAAGTCTGGCGCCATGTTGTCGATGTGTTGCGGATTGAGCGGCAGCCACTTCTGCGTGCGCAGCAGGACGTAGAGATAGGCCAGGCCGATCAGCGAAAAGGCCAGCATCGAGAGCGCATACGCATACCACGTCATCTCCTCGTGTTCGCGAATGCCGCAGAGCCGATAGATCAGCGCTTCGATCGGCCTGACGACCGGCGTGAGCCAGGTTCGCTCGCCCTGGAAGACGCGCGCCATGTAAAGCCCAACGGGCTTGGTCAGCGCGAGGACGATCAGAAAGAAGACGATCGCCTGCAGCCAGCCGATTGCGGTCATAGCGCCCTAGAACTTCTCCGGACGGAGCATGGCGAACACGAGATAAACGAGCCC
>JASHPI010000085.1 GCA_030038215.1 Vulcanimicrobiota bacterium
CGCAAGCGTTCACCCAGCGAACCATCGGGCAGTGCTGCTGCTCGCCCCGGGGAGAACAGCCTTGAGCCAACGGTCACCGCTCCTGTTCAGCGGAAACTCGAACCCGCAACTCGCCGAAGAGATCGCCAAGCGCCTCCGCGTTCACGTGGGCAAGGCGCTCGTTTCGGAATTCCGCAATGAGGAGACGCGGGTCGAGATCGGCGAGAACGTCCGCGGGTCCGAGGTCTTCGTCCTCCAGTCGATCTGCAAATCGCCGAATGGCAAGGGCGTCAACGATGCGGTCATGGAGCTGCTGCTCATGATCGACGCGCTGCGGCGCGCCTCGGCGGCTCGGATCACGGCCGTGATTCCCTATTATGGTTACGCCAAACAGGACAAGAAGACAAAAGGCCGCGAGCCGATTTCGGCCAAGGTGATCGCCAACGTGCTCAAGGTCACTGGCGCCCGGCGAATCGTGACGATGGATCTCCACGCCGCGCAGATTCAAGGCTTCTTCGATATTCCGGTCGACAATCTATTTGCCGAGCCTGTCCTTTGCAACCACCTAAAGCGGGAAGGGCTATGCGACGACAAGATCGTGGTCGTCTCGCCCGACGCGGGCGGCGTTCACCGCGCGGAGCAGTTCGCAAAACGCTTGAACAGCTCGCTGGCGATCGTCTTTAAGCGGCGTCCCGAGCCCGACATATCGGAAGTAACCGACATCGTCGGGGACGTCACGGGGCGGGTCGCCGTCATCGTCGACGACATGATCTCGACCGGGGGAACGCTCGCAAAGGCCGCCGAGGCAATAAAAGCTCGCGGCGCGACCAAGGTGTATACGGTCGCGTCGCATGGCATCTTTGCCGGCGAGGCGGTCAAGGTGCTTGAGGACTCCGCGATCGAGAAAGTGCTCTTCACCAACACGATCCCGTTCGAAAACGGAGCGAAGCATCCCAAGTTCGTGCAGCTTTCGATCGCGCAGACGTTCGCTGATGCGATTAACCGAATCACGACCAATCGCTCCGTTTCGGAGCTCTTTGCGGGCGAGGAAACGCCCAACGGTGTCGTCGGTGCCCCCGCCGAGCCGGTAGCCGTCAGCTAAGAAAGGGACCCGTGCCTGCTAAGGAATTGACACTCTCGGTCGAGCCTCGCGCGAAGCTCGGCACGACCGGGGCAAAGGCCCTGCGCCACGCCGGGAAAATTCCGGCTGTCGTCTATGGACACGGCGACCAGCCGGACCATATCGCGCTCGATGCGCACGCTTTTGAAGAGCTGCTCCATCACGGCGGACGCAACGCAATCATCACGCTGACCGAAGGTCGGAGAAAGCGGCAGACGGCGCTCGTCCGCGATTTGCAGCTCGATCCCGTTTCTCGACGGATCATCCATGCCGACCTTCAGCGCGTTTCGGCCGACGAAACGATCAGCGCGTGGCTGCCGGTCGTCACCATTGGAACCGCGGAAGGCGTGAAGAGCTTCGGTGCCGTGATGGACGTGATCGAGCACGAGCTCGAGGTCGAAGGGCCGGCGGATCGTATCCCCGAGCACCTCGAGATTGACGTAACGGGCCTGGGCGTTCACGAACACGCTACGGCGGGCGACGTTCCCTTACCGGAGGGCTTTAAGCTTCTTACGCCGCCGGAGACGATCGTCGTTTCGATCGAACCCTCCCGTACCGCGCGCGAACTCGAAGAAGCGGCACCGGCAGCCGAAGAGGTCGCCGAGCCGGAGGTCATCGGCGCCGAGCCCTCGACGCCCGAGGCGGAGTAGCGCCTGGAGTCCCTCGGGCCCGCTCGGGACAGACTCGTCGTCGGGCTGGGCAATCCGGGAGAAGCTTACTCGGCGACCCGGCACAACGTCGGCTTTATGGTGGTCGACGAGGTCGTGCGCCGCTACGGCCTCGCCGGATGGCGCAAGAAGGACAGCGCGCAACAGGTGCGCGACTCGGGTCGTCGCGTCGTCTTCGTCAAACCCACGTCATTTATGAATTTGAGCGGTACACCCGTGCGCCTGATCTCGTCCTGGTACCGCACGCCCCCCGACAAAGTTCTCGTCATAAGCGACGATATCGATCTTCCGTTCGGAAAACTGCGCATGCGCCCGAACGGCGGGCACGGCGGCCACAACGGGCTGCGCTCCATCATCGCGACCATCGGTGAGGAGTTTCCGCGCATCCGCGTCGGTGTCGGACGCCCCGAGTACGATAGCATCGAACATGTCCTCGGACCGTTTAGCGACGAGCAACAGCGCGCGCTGCCCACCATTGTCGCGGCTGCTGCCGACGGCGTCGAGCTCTGGCTCGACGAAGGGATCGAAGCGGCAATGCGCTTCGTCAACACCTGGGGGCGCGAAGGCGAGCTACCGCCTAAGGACACCCATTTGGAACGTGGTTGATCGCCGCAATCCGCACCCCCACCGGGGGTGCCGTATCGAGAAAGAGCGTCGCCAGCGTTCCGGGACAGACTTGCAGCATTCGCTGGTCCGTAGTCCGCACCAAAGCCCGTACCGCGGCCGCCGGATCGCGCGTCAATGCCACCGCGTAGCGATCGGCATCCGAATCGTACGAGCGCAGGGCGCTATTGCGCACCGGGACCGCGGCGACGTAGACGACGGCTAACAGCGCGCCGACGATGGTCAGCCGCGAAAGCGGATCGTCGTCGCGCCGAAATCGGATGCGGTCGGCAATGGCGATGGCAATCGCCGCGAAGACGATGATTACGCCTCCTTCGATCAACGCGATCGAGAGCAGATCGCCGCTCGCGAGGTGCCCGAGCTCGTAGGCAACGGCGTAGCGAACCTCGCCCGGCGTTGCAGCGGCGACGAAGCTCTCCGTGACGAGGATGCGCCGCGACGTCCCAAGCCCGATAGCGACGGCCCGTCCGCTCGAGGAGTTCCCGACTGCTTCGACGAGAACGGGCACGCCCGCAAAGCCGGCCTTGGTCAAC
>JASHPI010000086.1 GCA_030038215.1 Vulcanimicrobiota bacterium
CAGAGTTGGCCGATGCGCGCGCAATGGCGCCGATTCTCGAGGCGGCGCGCCCCGAGCACGACGAAGGCCTGCGCCGAGCGGCGGTAACGGCGCTCGGGCGGACCGGCGAACTGGTGGAGAGCGAACGCACGCGCGTCGTTGCCGAACTGGACGAGCGGCTTGACGATGCAACCTTTCTGGTTCAACTCGACGCGATCGCGGCGGCCGAATCGCTCGGCGACATGCGATTGCTCCCGGCGCTCGACCGTCTCTCCCGCCTGGCTTTCGATGGGCGAGTACGGCGCGATGCGATGGAGGCCGCGATTCGCGTCCGCGAAGCCGGCAAGGTTCCCGCGCAGGTGACGGCGCTGCGCGACAACATCGGCGAACTACGTGAAGAGCAGCGGAAGCTTCAGGAGCAGATCGAGGCGTTGGCGCGTTCGTAAACGCAGGCAAACGTTTGCGATCGCGCTCCTCGCTCTGATTGCCGTTAGCGTTGGCGTTGTTTTGCTCGTCACGAGGCTACATGCCGCTTCGGGGATGCAGGCGCAGCGCGTCGTTGCGGGCTCCGAGAGAAGCCCCTCAGCGGAACGTAACTTCACGACTGCGCAGAGTCTGTCAGTTCCCTGGAGTGAGCGGGATCGCGAACGGTTGGGAAGTGAATTGAATGCGGCGTTTGGGCCTGCGATTGTTGGAGCGGACCGGTGGAGCTTGGCCGTGGTTTCGCTGGATGGCCGGACGGTCTACGGGGATCGTGCCGACCACGCGGCGGTGCCGGCGTCGGTCCAAAAGCTTATCGTAGGGGCGAGCGCGCTCGACGCGCTTGGTCCGACTTACCGCTACCACACGGTGCTGGCGGCGCGCGACGCGGTGGCGGATGACGGCTCGCTCATGGGAGGTCTTTGGCTGATCGGATCCGGCGATCCGTCGCTGCAATCGAGCGATTTGCGCAACGGCGTTGGAGTGCTCGCGCGATCGGGGCTCCACCGTCTCAAGGGCAGCGTGAGCGTCGACGCGACGTCACTCGACGGTCCGGAGCTCAATCCGCACTGGGATCCCGACGACGACGGTCAGGATTATGCGGCGCCGATCAGCGCGATCTCGGTCGACGAGGACACCGTCGAGGTTCAGGAGACGATCGACGGCAGCGAGCAGACGTTCTGGACGCCGATGCATGATGTCGCGAGTTACGTGGCCGGGCTGCTCACGCGGATGCTCCACCAGCGCGGCATCGCCACGAGCGGGCGTCCCGAGGTCGCGGCCGCGCCGCTCGACACGGTCGTCCTCTGGGATCACCGCTCGGCGCCGCTCGACGTGCTCGAGTCGCACATGCTCTTCGTGTCGGACAATCACTACGCCGAGCAGTTGCTGCGAACGTTAGGGGGCGAGGTGTCCGGGACGGCGAGCGATGCGGGCGGCATCGCCGCCGAGCGGCACTTTCTCGAGCGTCACGGTATTCCAACGCCTCATCTAGCGCTCTTCGACGGCAGCGGCCTTTCGGGCGACAATCGCATCGCCGCGATTACGCTGGCGCGTCTGCTCTCCGCGCAAGAGCCTTCACTCTACCTCCTCTTGCCGTTGGGTGGGCGCGAAGGGACGCTCGAAGATTATGGCTTTACCTCCGCCCTTGGTCGCGTTCGGGCCAAGAGCGGTCACATCACCGGCGTCTCGTCCTTGGCAGGTTACGTCACGACGTTGCATCACGGTCGCGTCGCGTTCGCATTCCTTATCAACGGCTCGCCAGGAGATGCCGACACGGCGATCGTACAGGCCGTCGATCGTTTGGCGATGTTTTGATGCCTGATACTATGCTGCTTGACGAGACGCTGCTTTCGCGCCTGATCGCGCGCGCGCTGCGGCACGGGGGCGAGTTTGCCGACGTTTTCTGCGAGCGGCGCAATACATTCGCGTACCGCTTGCAAGACGGTCGCATCCACGACGCGTCGTGCAGCATTACGCTCGGCGTCGGAATACGCGTCGTCGCAGGTGAGTCGGCCGGCTATGCGCATTCCGACGATTTGAGTCCGGATGCACTAATGCGCGCCGCCGATTCGGCCTCGCTGATCGCGCGTACTTCGCCCGGTGGCCAAACGCAGGCCCAAACCCTTTCGGCGGCGAGCGTCTCATCGCTCTACGACGACGGCGAGCGGCGCGAACACGCCGACGCCGCCCGGTATGTGGCGCTGCTCGAGCGGGCCGACATCGCGGCGCGCGGCTTCGATCCGCGCGTCGTCGCGGTCAACGCCCATCTGACCGACGAGTTACAAGAGGTTTGGATCGCTACCAGCGAGGGACGACTGGTGGCCGATCGGCGTCCGCTGATCACACTCGGCATCCAGGTCGTGGCCAGCGATAAGAAGGAACGCGGCTCGGGCTACGTGGGCGACGGCGGACGCACGTCGATCGTTTATTTCGATCAGCACACGCCCGAAGAGCTGGCCTCCGACGCCGCCCGTATTGCGGTCGTGAACGTCACCGCCGTCCCGGCGCCTGCCGGCGAGATGGAGATGATCGTCGGCTCCGGCGGCGGCGGCGTGCTGCTGCACGAGGCGGTCGGTCACGGCCTTGAAAGCGACTTCAATCGGCGCGGCACGTCGCTCTACAGCGGACGCGTCGGCGAGCGCGTTGCCAGTGAGCTCGTCACCATTTACGACGACGGGAATCTCTTGGAGGAACGCGGCAGCATCAACGTCGACGATGAGGGCGTGCCCGGCCAGCACAAGGTGCTCGTCGAGCGCGGCATATTGCGCGGATACATGCAGGACACGCTTAACGCGCGGTTGATGGGCAGCGAGTCGACCGGGAGCGGGCGGCGGCAGTCGTTCCGCTTTCCTCCGCAGCCGCGCATGTGCAACACGTATATGCCCAATGGAGATCAGAGCGTCGAGGAGATCATAGCCGGCACCCGGCGCGGGATTTATGCCAAGTCGTTCGCCGGTGGTCAAGTCGAGATCGGTAAAGGCGACTTCGTCTTCATGGTCGGCGAGGGCTATCTGGTGGAAAACGGCAAAGTCACCGCGCCGGTCCGCAATGCGACGATCGTCGGCAACGGCCCCGATGCCATGACCAAGGTGGTCGCGGTCGGCAACGACAGTCGTCTCGCGCGACGTCACTATACCTGCGGCAAGGGCGGACAATACGTTCCGGTCGGCGTCGGCATGCCCACCGTCAAGATTTCGGCGATCACGGTCGGCGGAACACAAGGCGGCGGCCATGGATGAATCTTCGGCCGTCGAGTTGGCTCGTCAGGCCGTGACCTTCGCGAAGACGGACGGCGCCGACAGCGCGGAAGCCTCAGTTTCGATCGCGCGGCGCTTCCAAGTCGAAGCCCGCGAGAACGCGATTGCGCGACTGGAGGATTCGACCGGCCAGAGCCTCCATCTGCGTCTCTTCCGCGACGGGCGCAAAGCGACGCTCTCGAGCTCGGATCTCTCGCTGGGAGGCATTCGCGAGGCCGTTCGTCGGACGCTTGCCCAAACGCAATGCGTCTCGGCTGATCCCTTTGCCGGCTTGCCGGACGAGCCGGCGGCAGAGAACGTCGATCTCGATCTGTGCGATCGCGCGATCGTAACGCGCGAAGGGGCGGAGAAGATCGAAGATGCGCTGGCTTTGGAACGGCTTATTCGCCAAGCCGACGCGCGCATCGTGAACTCCAGCGGGTCACACTATACCGATGCCGAGTCGATCACCGCGATCGCCAACACGACCGGATTTGCTGCGGCCTACACCGCGACACGCACGGGACGATCGACCGGCCCGGTCGCGTTGGACGGGAGCGTCAAACGGATCGCGCACTATGGGACCGCGGCGAGGCGCTTGGACGAACTGGAGTCGGTTGGATCGGTTGCCTCTACGGCCGCGCAGCGCGCCGTCGACCTGTTCGGCGCGCGCAAGCCCGCCACGATGCGGGTGCCGGTGATCTTCGAGCGCGACGTTGCCGCGACGCTGCTCGAGGATCTCTTCGCCGCCGTCTCCGCAGCGAACGTCGCGGTCGGCAACTCCTGGCTCATCGGCCGTCTGGGCGAGCGCGTCGGCAGCGCGGGGGTGACCATCAGCGACGACGGCAGACTGCCTGCTAAACTCGGCAGCTCCCCGTTCGACGGCGAGGGCGTTGCCACACGCCGCACCGCGGTCTTCGAGCAGGGCACCCTGCGGACGTTCCTCTACGACACCTATTACGCGCGTAAACTCGGCGCGGCGAGCACCGGGAACTCGACGGGCAACGGCATTGGGCCGAACAACTTCTACCTGGAGCCGGGCACGATCTCGCTGGCCGAACTGATCGCCGACACCCCCAGGGGAGTGCTCGTGCTGGATACCATCGGCTTTGCCACCGAGCATGCCTCCGGCACGTATAGCCGCGGCGCGCGCGGTTTTTTCATCGAAGGCGGCGAACTCGCCTACCCGATTGACGAGTTCACGATCGCCGGAGAGTATCCGGCCATGCTGGCCGGCGTCGATGCGATCGCCAACGATCTGCGGTTCGACGCGCCGGTGGCATCGCCGTCGTTTCGGGTCGCCGAAATGACCATCAGCGGAGAGTGAGGGACCTCACATGCCACAAACACCGATCAGTTACACGCTCATCATGCGCATCGACATGCCGAACGAACCGGGTGCCTTCGGCACGCTTGCCAACGCGATCGGCGATGCGGGCGGCACGATCGGAGCGGTCGACATGCGTTCGGTCACTCGCGTGCGCGTCGTGCGAGACGTCACGATCGCCGTTCCGTCCGACGCCGTCGCCAACGACGTTCGCGCGGCCATCGAAGGGATCGACGGTGCGCGCATCCTCTTCAGTTCCGACTCAACCTTTCTCGCGCACATCGGCGGCAAGCTCCGGGTCGATTTGCGAGTTCCGATCAAGAACCGCCAAGATCTCTCGACCGTCTACACGCCGGGCGTCGCGCGCGTCTCGATGGCGATTGCCGCCGACCCGAGCAAAGCCTTCCAGCTGACGATCAAACGCAACACGGTGGCGATCGTAACGGACGGCACGGCGGTGCTTGGTTTGGGCGACATCGGACCGCTTGGTGCGCTGCCGGTCATGGAAGGCAAGGCGATGCTCTTCAAGCAGTTCGCCGAGATCGACGCGTTTCCGATCTGTCTCGACACGAAGGACATCGATGAGATCGTCGAGACGGTGGTGCGGATTGCGCCCGTTTTCGGAGGCATCAACCTCGAGGACATCAGCGCGCCTCGCTGCTTCGAGGTGGAGCGCCGGCTGATTGAAGCGCTCGACATTCCGGTCATGCACGACGATCAGCATGGCACCGCCGTCGTCATTCTGGCCGCGCTCATCAATGCGGCCCGCGTGGTCGGCAAACGCTTAGAGGATCTGCGCGTGGTCGTCTCCGGGAGTGGGGCGGCCGGCACCGCCACGATCAAGATGCTGCTCGAGGCGGGCGTTCGCGACGTGATCCCGGTCGATCGGGGCGGCGCGCTGAACCGGCTCGACCGCTATGAAAACCCGCACTGGCGGTGGTTGGCGGAGCACTGCAATCGCGAGAACCGGCGCGGATCGCTCGCCGACGTGCTGGAGGGCGTCGACGTCTTCATCGGTGTCTCGGCGCCGGGAATTTTGTCTCCCGAGCACATCACGCGCATGGCGCGCGATCCGATTGTCTTTGCGATGGCCAATCCGACGCCCGAAATCATGCCCGACGTTGCGGCGCCGGTGGCCGCCGTCATTGCAACCGGACGCTCGGATTTCCCAAACCAGGTAAACAATCTGTTGTCCTTTCCGGGGATCTTTCGCGGAGCGCTGGACGTACGGGCGCGCCGCATCACCGAGCGAATGAAGCTTGCCGCAGCGTTTGCGATTGCCGAGATCGTTACCGAGGAGGAGCGCAGCGCCGAATACGTGATC
>JASHPI010000008.1 GCA_030038215.1 Vulcanimicrobiota bacterium
TAGCTGCGCATCGCGTTCACGTGATCGACGCCGGCCTGCATGCCTGCCGGCGCGATGAACACCACGGTCGAACTCCAGTGCGGCGTGCGCGAGATGAAATCGACGATCCGTCCGAGCGCGCGATCGGCGCTCGCGAGTCCGGCTTGATTCGGGGCGGCCGGCAGCCAAATGTAGGTGAAGTTCGGCATGCGGTCGGCCTGGACGTAGGTTTGCAGATCGCGCACGACCTCAGCCGCGCGCGCCGCGTCGTCGTTGCCCATCCCGCTGCTTGCGCCGTAGTTCAAGTCGACGTTGCCGGCCAAGGCCGCCAACGCGGGAACGTCGAGATGGTAGCGCGCGCTTTCGTAGCCTGAGAGGCGCAACAAACCTCCATAGTCGCGGAACGATATGCCGCTGCGCGCGAGGGCGTTGAAAAGATAGCCCGCCCGCGAGTAGTCTTCGGGATCGTCGCCGCGATCGTCCATCGGGGCGCGAGCCGAGGCGACGGCACCGATCAACTGCGTGTAGAGCGTCGCGTCACCTGCAGTGGCATATCGCTGCGCGACGTCCAGAACCGAGTCGGCGGCGTAGAAATTGTCGGCAAGCGCGTAGGTTCGGGCCAAAGCGTGCAAGTTTGGCGTCACGCTTTCGGGATAGAGGCTAAAGGCCGGATTGCCGTTGCCGTGCGCGGCGCCGGACGCATCCTTCAAGTCGCCGAAGAGTGCATCATAACTCTGGCCGCCGATGGCAATGTAGACGACGTGATCGATTGCCGTGCTTCGTTTATTGGAACGCAGCGGCGGAATCACGGCGTTGAACTTTGCAATCGCGGGCGTGCGGTTAAAGCGCAGTGCGTTGAGCGTCGCTTTGACGAGCGAGGTGCGTTTGAGGTCGATGCGCTGGAGCATTCCCCAGCCGTCGACGCCCTTGCTATCGGCCACGTAGAGGTACCGGCCGTTGCGCGAGATCGCCAACGCCGTCGGGTACCACCCGGTGGGAATGAGCCCGTAGCGATAGCGCGTCGGCCGGCGAGCATCGAGCACCGCGACCGCGTTGAGGCCCGCCAGCGCCACGTAGAGGCGCTTGCCGTCGGGGCTGAGCGCCTCGGCGCTCGGCTCCGCCCCATAGGGAGCGCCGGGATAGAGGCGCAGATCGAGCCCGCGCACGACTTGCGGCCGCGCGCCGAGCGCCACCACCGCGACGCGGTCGACGTTGGCGAGGGCGACGTAGGCCAGCCTTCCGTCACGGCTGAACACGGTCGCGCCGGGCGCCGCGCCGCCGATGATTTGCTGGCCGTCGGGCGACGGATCCATCGTAAGCGTCGCCGGATCGCTCACGCTGCCGTCGCCGGCGATCTCGAGCAGAGAGAGCGACGAGGCACGGGCGCCGTCGAGAACCGGGCCTGAGAACTGCGGGTCGATCGCCGGCGGCTGCAACGCCGTGTAGCTGGAAAGACCGCTTCCACTGGCAAGCACCGCGTTATTATCGGCCGCCACATAAAACGGAAAATCACCGACTGGAATCGTTCGTAGCGCCTTGCGCGACGCGAGATCGATCGCGACGACGGCATTGCCCAGGTTGTCGGCCACGTACGCAGTGCGGCTGTTTGGCGATAGCGCGATCTGCGCCGGGAAGGCGCGCCGCCCTCCATTGGAGGGCAACGCAATCGTTTGAGTTTCCGGCGTCAGCTGACCGTTCGAGTCTAGATCGAAGACGCGCACGACGCCCGACACGTCCGAGGCCAGCAGGATCGTGCGAGAAGGATCGCTCGGATCCTGCGCAGCCGCGACGCCCATGAAGAATGCCGCCGACGGATCGCGATAAACGTCGACGACCTTCATGCTTTGTGCGTCGACGACGGTCAGCGAATAGCCGGCTACCAAACCGGGCTCAGAGCTAGGAAGCGTCAACTGGTCGCTGACGCTCTCGTCGTTGGAAAGTATCGCGTAGCGCCCGTCAGGTGAGAAGGCCAGACCAAGCGGGTTGGTGCCGACGAACGTGCTTGCTCCGACCGGTGCGGCGATGCGCCCATTGGGGAGAATGGCGTCGGTCGGGTGCACGCCGTCAGCGCCGGCCGGGCGAACTCCAGCCGGCGCCGAGTAGACCACCAGGGGAGCGGGACGATGCGCCGCACCCAATAGAGCGGCGCTGAATGCGACCGCTGCTATCAGCCTAAACGTCACGGGAGGTATGGCATTACCATGCAAGTCGCGGGTACCCTGCCGGAAAGGCGGAACGTTGAGCGGATGAGCATGCATCCGCGCGTTCTGGCCGTTGCGACGGCGGTGCCGCGCTTCGCACTCGATCAGAACGACGTCACCCGGCGCATCAATCTTGCGCTCGGACCGCGCTCCCGGGAGATCGTGCGCTTGCTGCCGATGTTCGGGAATACCGGCATCGAGCAGCGCTACTCCTGCGTGCCGATCGAATGGTACGAGAAGCTTCACGACTGGCCTGAGCGCAACCAGATCTATCTCGACTCCGCGCTCGATCTGCTGGAATCGGCGACCTTGCGCGCGCTCGAACGCGCGCGGCGCCGTCCGGAGGAGATCGATGCGATCGTGACCGTCTCGACGACCGGCATCGCGACCCCGAGCCTCGACGCGCGGCTTCTTGAACGTATGCGGTTGCGCCGCACGGTTCAGCGTCTGCCGATCTTCGGGCTGGGCTGCGCGGGCGGGGCAATCGGCTTGGCACGCGCCGCCGCGATGTCGCGCTCGATTCCCGGCTCGCTGGTTCTCTTTCTCGTGGTCGAACTCTGCGCGCTCTGCTTTCGTCGCGACGATTTCTCTAAGAGCAACATCGTGGCGACCGCTCTCTTCGGCGACGGCGCCTCCGCCGCGCTGCTGTCGTGCGAGGGCGACGGTCCCAGCGTCGTCGCCGGCGGGGAGTACACGTGGCCGGATACGCTCGACGTCATGGGCTGGGAGATCACGGCCGACGGCCTAAAGGCGATCTTTTCACGCGATATCCCTGAGCTCGTAATGACGAGGATGCACGACGTGGCGGTCGAGTTTCTCGCCGAACATGCGCTCGCGCTCCGTGACATCGATTGCTTCGTCTGCCATCCGGGCGGCGCCAAGGTGCTCGACGCGTTGGAGGTCGCCTTCGAACTGGAGCCGGGAGCGCTTCACTCGTCGCGTGAGGTCCTGCGCGACTACGGCAATATGTCGGCCGCTACGGTCATGTTCGTCCTGCAACGCACGATCGAAAACGGCCGGCCGTGGCGACGTGCGCTGGTCAGCGCGCTCGGTCCGGGCTTCACCGCCGGCTTCACGCTCCTCGAGCGCTGACTGTGGAAGTATGAGTGTCCTGTGGATCGTTCTCGGACTGGTCGCGCTTCAACGCCTCGCCGAGCTCCTCTACTCGGCGCGCAACACGCGGCGGTTACTTGCGCGCGGCGGAGTGGAAACGGGTGCAGTGCAGTATCCGTTCATCGTTCTCTTGCACGCGGCATGGCTCGTCAGCATGGCGGTGTTGATTCCGCCTGCGACCCCGCCGAACTGGGCGCTTCTCGGGCTCTATCTTCTCGTCCAGCCGCTGCGCATCTGGACGATCGCAACGCTCGGTGACTACTGGACCACACGCATCATCACGCTTCCCGGCGCACCGCTGGTCCGAGGCGGCCCGTACCGGTTCTTCCGCCATCCGAACTACATCGTCGTCTGTGCCGAAATCGCGATCTTGCCACTCGCGTTTGGGGCGGTCGAGATCGCGATTATCTTCTCGATTCTGAACGCATCGTTGCTCTCGTGGCGCATTCGCGTCGAAGAACGCGCTTTGATCGCGCGGCGCTAAGTCGTGACCTGACTTCCAATGACTTTCGCGAGAGCTCGACCCAGGCGCGCGATTCCTTCGCGGGCCTCCTCGACCGACAGGTGGCCGAAGGAGAGCCGTAACGCCGGTGGACCGACGCGCGTCGGATAAAACGGCTCGGCCGGCATGACCAGCACGCCTTCGCGAGCGCAGGCATCGAACGCAGCTTGCGTCGAGACGCGGCGCGGCAGCGGCAGCCACACATTGACGCCGGCCGCCGGCGCGCGTATCTCCGCCCACGGCACCGCCCGCGTGAGGGCTTCGACGAACGCGTCGCGACGCTCGCGATAGAGCGTGCGCGCCGCGCGCAGATGGCGCGGGTAGGCCGGGCTGTCCATGAATCGCCAGAGCGCGCGCTGCGTCAACGTCGAGGTAAAGACGTCGGCACGGATCTTTGCGACCTCCAGCGCCTCGGCGATCGCGCCCTTCGCATAGAGATACCCGATGCGCAGCGCCGGAAAAACCGACTTCGAGAGGCTTTCCATCACGATCACGCGACCGTCGCTGTCGTGCGCAGCCAGTGGCGCGGGGGCCGGGCCGTCGTAGGTCAGCTCCCAACCGGTCTGATCCTCGAGCACGACGACGTCGTAACGCCGCGCGAAAGCGACGATCTGCTTGGCGCGTCGCGCGGGAAGCACGGCGCCGGTCGGATTCTGCGATATCGGATTGACGTAGAATAGGCGCGGGCGGTATTCGGCAAAGACCCGTTCGACGTCGTCGCTGCGCACGCCGTCCTCGTCGCCGCGTACCTCGACGTACGTCACGCCGCGAGCATCAAAGACGCCCAGCGTTCCGGAATAGGCTGGACTCTCGCTCGCGACCACGCTCCGCTCCTCCAACAGGACCGTCGCGACGATGTCCGCCGCCTGCTGTGCACCCGAGCAAACGATCACGTCGTTGGCCTCGGCATTGCAGCCGCGCCGGCGCAAAGCGGCGGCCAGCGTTTCGCAGAGCTGGTCGTCGCCGGTCGAAGAACGATACTGCATCACCTCGGGTGGATCGTCGGCTAGCGTGCGCGACAATGCGCGCCCGAAGTCGTGCAGCGGGAAGGTCTCGGGCGCCGGATGCGCGGCCGCTAGCGTGATGGTGCCGGCCTCGGTCGCGCGCGTCAATTGCTCGAAGACGCCTTCCAGGCGTTGCGCTCGGGCGAATCGCCCGACGTCGGGTTCCCAGCGCCGCGCAAAACGTTCATCGCTCTTCGGCGGCGGCGCCACGTAGGTGCCTTTACCGACGCGCGAGAGAACGCGGCCCCGCGCGGCGAGCAGCTCGTAGGCCTGCGAAACGGTTACCAGCGCGCAGTCGAGCGAATGCGCCAAATCTCGCATCGCGGGTAGTCGCTCGCCCGAGCGCACGCGCTCGCTCTCGATTGCTTCGACGATCTGATCGGCCAGCTGGACGTAGAGCGGGCGCGGATCGTTGGCTTCGAGTCGCAGCGACTCGATGAGTTTGGCCGGCGTTTCAGACGCTGGCCGCGAGATCTTCTCCCTCGTCTTTAAGCAGCGCGCGTCGAGCCACGCCCTCCTCAACCGCCGTCGTGGCCACTGCTTTTGCGACCGCATCGACCACGCGCGTATCGAAGACGCTCGGGATCACGTATTCGGCGCTGCGCTCCTCCTCGGTAACGATCTCGGCAATCGCAAACGCTGCGGCAAGCTTCATTCGCTCGGTGATGCGGCGCGCCCGTACGTCCAGCGCTCCGCGAAAGATCCCCGGAAAGGACAACAGATTGTTTACCTGGTTTGGGAAATCCGAGCGTCCGGTTGC
>JASHPI010000087.1 GCA_030038215.1 Vulcanimicrobiota bacterium
GTCGGTGCGCATCTACCCGAACGCAAGCGTGATGCACGGCTGCCGCATCGGCGACCGGGTGGTCCTGAGCGCCGGCAGCGTGATCGGCAGCGAAGGCTTCGGTTGGGCTTTCGTAGACGGCCGCTCGGAGCGCATCCCGCAGGTCGGCAACGTCGTGCTCGAAGACGACGTCGAGATCGGAGCCAACACGTGCGTCGATCGCGCGCAGACCGGCAGCACGCGGATCGGCGAGGGCACCAAGATCGACAACCTGGTGCAAATCGGACACAACTCTCGAATCGGCAAGCATTGCGTGATCGCCGCACTGACGGGCCTGGCCGGCTCGACCGTGATCGGCGACTACGTCAAGGTGGCCGGGCAGGTGGGCTTCCGGGGCCACATGACCGTTGGATCGCGTGTAACGATCGCCGGTCAATCCGGCATTTGGGGCGACGTCGCCGACGGCGCGACCGTTTCCGGAAACCCGGCGCGCGATCATCGCGAGACGCTGCGGCGAGAGGTCATGATTCGCGCGCTGCCAAAGCTGATCGCTCGTGTCGAAGCTTTGGAACGCGCGCGCAAGAACGAGTAAGACCGAATGATGCAGGCGACCCTTCGCAGCGCGCTTGCGTTCGAGGGCATCGGTCTTCATACCGGGGAGCAGGCTCGGGTCGAGGTGCGACCCGCCGATCCCGACGAGGGCATCAGCTTCGTTCTCGGCGACACCTACGTCCCCGCAACCGTCGATTACGTCTGCGACACCTCGCGCGCCACCGTTCTCGGGCGCGACGGGGCGAGCGTTTCGACCACCGAACACCTCCTCTCGGCGCTGGTCGGGATGGGAATCACCAACGCGCGCATTCACGTCACCGGTCCGGAGATTCCGGTCGGCGACGGAAGCGCAGCCGGTTTCGTCGACGCGATCCTCGCCTGCGGCATCGAGACGCAGCCGCGCCCGCGGCCGGTGCTGCGTGTCGAGGAGCCGCTCTTCGTGCGGGCCGGCGATAAGATGATCGTCGCGCTGCCGTCGCCCGTCTTTCGCGTACGCTTCATGGCGGATTACCAGGCCCCGATCGGCACGCAGTATTTCGATGGCGAGATCGACGTCGCGAGCTATCGCGAGGGAATCGCGCCGGCGCGCACCTTCGGGTTCATTCACGAGGTCGATCTGCTGTGGGCGCGCGGCTTAGCGCGCGGCGGGAGCCTCGAGACCGCGCTGGTCTTCACGGCTGATGGGCCGTTGCAGCCGCTTCGTTTTCCCAACGAGGCGGTGCGTCACAAAGTGCTCGATCTGATCGGCGATTTGGCGTTGCTCGGAGCGTGGCCTCAGTGCGAGATCGTCGCCGTCAAGAGCGGGCACGAACTGCACGCGGCGGCGACGCGCGCATTGCGCGGTCGAGCACGCGTGCCTTCCGGATAGGAGATCTACGTGGCCGAACTTGACATCCGGCTGATCCTGGGGGTCTTGCCGCACCGATACCCGATGCTGTTGGTCGATCGCATTCTCGAGTTCGAACCGATGGTGCGTGTCCGGGGCTACAAGAACATCACCTACAACGAGGAGATTTTCGCCGGACACTTCCCGGGCAATCCCGTTTTGCCGGGCGTCTACATGGTCGAAGCGCTGGCGCAGCTGGGCGGTGCAATGATTCTCGAGCCCGGCGAGTTCTCACGCAAGACGCCGTACCTGGCGGGGATCGACAAGGCGAAGTTCCGCCGCCCGGTAATTCCCGGCGATCGCTTGGACATGGTCGTGACGATGCTGCGGCACAAGCGGAATATCGGATGGGTCAGCGGTGAGGCAACGGTCGACGGTCAGTTCGCCTGTTCGGCAGAGTTGATGTTCTCGATCGCTTCGGATCCGCGCATGTTCGGCGCCGATGCGAGCGTACTGCACACGTGATCCATCCGACCGCCGTCGTACATCCCGGCGCCGTGATTGGGAAGGATGTCGAGGTCGGCCCCTACTGCATCGTCGGCGAGCACGTCTCGATCGGCGACGGAACCGTCTTGCAGGCGCACGTCGTAGCCAACGGCTGGACCGAGATCGGGAAAGAGTGTCAGATCTATCCATTCGCCACGGTCGGCGCCGCTTCACAAGACCGCAAGTACTCGGGCGAGCGCGCCTACACGATCATCGGAGACCGAACGATCTTGCGCGAGTACGTCAGTATCCAGCGCGCGACCGGTCACGACGAAGCAACCGCCGTCGGCAGCGATTGTTTGATCCTCGCGTACGTCCACATCGCGCACAACTGCGTGCTCGGCAACGGCGTGACGATGAGCAATCTGGCGCAGCTTGCGGGTCACATCGAGGTCGGGGATTACGTTACCATCGGCGGGCATACCGGCATCCATCAGTTCACGCGCATCGGGCGTCACGCGATGGTCGGCGGCTTGAGTAAGTTGACCAAGGACGTGCCGCCGTTCTTCTTGGTCGCCGGCGATCCGTGCCGCCCCTACGGCCTCAACAGCGTCGGCCTGCGCCGCGCCGCGTTTACAACGCAGGAGCGAAACGAGATCAAGCAATTCTACAAGCTGCTCTACAATCCGAAACTCAACGTCTCGCAAGCGATCGAAGCGATGAAGGCGGAGGTAGCGACCGATCCCGGTCGCGAGATCATCGCCTTCCTCGAAGGTCCGTCCGAGCGAGGCGTGCTGAAGTAGATCGGTTCGCCGCGTCCGCAGGCGGATAGTGCGTTACTTTGTATCGACGGGCGAGCCGTCGGGAGAATCGAGCGCGCTAATGTTGATCGATGTGATTCGAGCGATCGATCGACAGGCGCAGTTCGAAGGCATCGGCACGGCACGAATGCGCGCAGCCGGCGTTTCGCTCTGGCGCGACACGACCGGATGGGCGAGCATGGGTCCGGCGGCCGCGATCCCGAAAATCCCAAAGTTGCTCGCTGCGATGCTGAGCACGGCATTTCACATTGCGGCGTCGAAGCCGGATCTGGTCGTGCTGGTCGATTTCGGGGTCTTTAATCTGCGCTTGGCAAACCAGTTGCGGCGAATGGGCTACAGCGGCTCTATCCTCGACATCTTTCCGCCGGGAACGTGGCTCGACAACCCGCGCCGGGCGCAGCAAGTGAGCGCGGTGGTCGACCCAGTGACCGCATTCCGTCATCAATACGACTTCTACCGCAGCGTTGGTGCGAAGATCAACTTTTTCGGACATCCACTGACGAGTCAATACACGCTGCGTCCGCCGCGCATCGCGCCGCCGGCGGGAGGGACGCTCGCGTTGCTCCCCGGCAGCCGTCGCGGCGAGCTGCGTCATCATCTTCCGGTGTTCGCGCAAGCGTATCGCGTGCTGCGGGGACGCCGGCCCGAGCTGCGCGGTGTCTTCGGCGCTGCAGACGAGCGCGCTGCGGCGACGATCGCCGAGACGATCGAACGCGAGCGGCTCGAAAACGTCGAGGTCGTCCGTGGCGTCTCGGCGGCGCTGGCCGATGCCGAGGGCGCGTGGGTCGCATCCGGAACGGCGGTGCTCGAGGTCGCGCTCGCAGGCGTGCCGGCGGTGGCGCTCTACGTCATTCCGCGCTCGATGGTTTGGTACGGCCGCCGCATGATTCGCCACCGCTTCATCACGCCGCCGAATCTGGTGCTTGGGCGAGAGATCGTTCCGGAACTGCTGCAAGATGCAGCCACGCCCGAGCGCCTCGCCGATGAAATCGACCGGCTGATGCGCGATCCGTCGGCGCAGGCCGCAGGCTACGTCGAGTTGCGCGCGGCGCTCGGACCGGCCGACGCGCTGGAGCGCTGCGCGCGGTACGCGGTCGATCTCGCGCGCGCGGGATGATTCGCATCTACCATACCTCGGATCTGCACGACCATCGCGGCATCGCGCCGCGCCTGCTGGCGCTGCGCGCGGAACGCCCGGGCCTGCTCTTCGATTGCGGCGATTCCCTGCGCGGAAGCCAGAGTCTGTACTTTCGCGACGAGCCGATGATCGGCGAGCTCGACGCGGCCGGCTACGACGCACAGGCGATCGGCAACCGCGAGTTCCATTATCTTTTCGCGCTGTTGCGCGCGCGAGCGCGGCGCATGGCGCACCCGCTGGTCTGCACTAATCTCGAGGATACCAAGGGGAGGCCGCTGCCGTTCGCGCGGTCGTTGCGCGTGGGCGACGTGCACGTGCTCGGCGCGATGATCATGCAGTACCGCGATGGCAGCGCGTGGGAGCGGATCTTCGGCTGGCGATTCCTCGATCCGTGGGATGCGATCGCTCCGTACGCGGCAGCGCTTCCGCAAGGCGAGCCGCTGGTCGTGCTTTCGCACCTCGGCTTGAAACTCGATTGCGAGCTCGCCGCGCGCGTGCCGCGCATCGACCTGCTGTTGGGCGGCCACAGTCACGATACGCTCCGGCAGCCGCGCTACGTAGGCGACGTTCCGATCGTGCACGCCGGGCCGTACGGCCGTTACGTCTCCCGTACCGAGCTGGTCTACAACGCCGGACGCGGGCGCTTCGCGATCGCCGATTTCGCGCTGGTTCCGCTGCTGGAAGCGTCGTGACGCGCGTGCTCGTGGTCACCAACGGACACGGGGAGCTGGCGATCGGCGATCGCATCGCGCTCGAGCTGCGCGCGCTCGCGCCGAACGTCGCGCTCGACCACCTGGCATTGGTCGGCGCGCGGGCGTCGGAAGCGATGCGCGACGTGGGGCCGCGGCGCTCGATGCCGAGCGGCGGTCTGATCGCGATGGGAAACCTGCGCAACATCGCGCGCGACCTGGGCGCGGGGCTGCTCGCGCTCACCTACGGACAATACCGCTTCCTGCGCGCAGCTCGCGGATCGTATGCGGCTGCCGTCGCCATCGGCGACGTGTATGCGCTGGCGATGGCGCTGCGCGCGCGGACGCGCACGGTTTTCGTCGGCACCGCCAAGAGCGTGCGCGTGGCGCCGTACGGTCCGTTCGAAGAGCGCATCCTGCGTCGCGCGGATGCGAATTTCGTGCGCGATGAGGAAACGGCGCGCGCGTTGCGCGCCCACGGCGTGCGCGTCGAACCGGCCGCCAACGTGATCGTCGATCTGCTCGCGACGCCCGACGACGAGCGTGCGGCGCAGGCCGTTGCAGGATTCGCGCCGGTCCTCGCCCTCTTTCCGGGGAGCCGCGAGAGCGCGTATCAAGACGCGGCCTTTCTGGTCGAGGTGACCTGCGAGCTCGCTGCGGGTGCGCCGGCATTGGGCGGCGCGCTTTCGATCGCGCGCGGACTCGACGCCGCGCGCTTCGCCGAAGTGATCCGCAAGCATGGCCGCGACGTACGGGTCACGCGCGACCCAACGATTCCCTTCGTCGTCAGCAGTCGTGGACGCGAGGTCGTGCGAGCGTGGCGCGGTGAGATCGGGCCGCTGCTCGCGCGCGCGACGCTGCTGCTCGGACAGGCCGGAACTGCGAACGAAGCCGCGGCGGCGGCCGGCGTTCCGGTGATCGCGTTCGAACAGGATCGCGATCGCAAGGCGCGTTGGTACCGCCAACGCCAACGCGGACTGCTCGGCGGCGCGATGGCGGTCCTGCCCGGCGATGTCGCGGAGGCGGCCGGCGGCGTGCGCGAGATCCTTGCCGATGAAACGCGGCGGCGATCGATGAGCGAAACGGGACGTGCGCGCATGGGAGCGCCGGGCGGGGCGCGTCGCATCGCCGAGTGCATCGCCGCGCTCGCGGGCGGGTGATGCGGCGCCTTATGCCGGCGGCGCTGGCGGTCGTCTTTGCAGCCGTGCCGATCTTTCCGTCCTTCATCGCGCTAACCAGCGTCGCGTTTCCCGGCGTCTCGCTGCTGCCGCGAACGCCGACGCTGGCGCTGCTCGGCTTGTGCGGCGTTCTCGCGATCTATGCGCTCGCAATGCTGTGGCGCTACGGTGCCGGCGAACAGCCGATGCTCGTGCCGCTGCTGGGCGTCTTTGGCGCGACGGTGGCGGCGGCGTTGCTCGGATTCGACCCGCGCGGCGGCCTGCTCTTCACCGGCATCATCGGATTGGGCGTCGTCTGGCATTGCAGCGTGGTGCGCTTTTACGACGACCCTTCAGCCGCGAGCGCGATCTTCTGGTCGTTTCTTCTTTCGGGCGGCATCGCGGCGGCGGCGGCGATCGTCATGGTCGTGACGCGAGTGCCGGTTTCGCAGTACGTTATTCAGCATGGCCGGGCGACCGGCACGTTCATTCTGCCGGGCGAGCTGGCCGGTTTTCTGATTTTTTTTCTGCCGCTGGCATACGCGCTCGGGCGCGTCGCGCACCAGCGGGCGTTGCGCGCCGTCGCCTGGAGTGCATTTGGAATCGGACTGCTAGCGCTCGCGCTCACCTACTCGCGTGCCGGCTGGATGGGCTTCGCGGCGGCCGCGGCGTTTCTGGCGGCGGCGCAGACGCGTCGCCTGCGTCAAGGCGCCGGCGCGGCAGCCGGCGTCGTGGTCGCGGGGATCGTCGCCGTTGGGCTGCTCTTCAACGCGCATCACAATCCGAGCGAGGATTACACGCGCCTGGGGATTTGGCAAACCGCCGAGCAGATCATCGACCGTTTTCCGTTGACCGGAGTCGGACCATTTCAATTTTCGCGCCTCTACGCGGTGCTGCGCCTTCCCGATGCAGACGCGACCGCGTTCCACGCGCACAGCGTCTACCTGACGTTCTTTGCGGAGCTTGGTTTGGTCGGCATCTGCGCGGTCGCTTGGGCGATGTGGCGATTCGCCGTTGCGCTGCGCGCACGCATCACCAGCGCACCTGCGCCGGCGGCGCTGCTGGCGCTGAGCGTCGCTGCGGGACTCGTCGGCGTTGCCGTGCAAGGCCTGATCGATACCGTGAGCGTCGTGATTTTCGGGCTGTGGTTGCCGATGATGGGCCTGGCGCTGGCCGCCGCTAAGGATCGCTCCTACGCCGCCGGCCTCGAGCGGTAATGCGAGCTGCCGCGCTGGCCGCCGGCGGTTTGCTGGTTCTGGCGGCTTGCAATCCCCAGCCGCCGAAGGCCTCGCCCTCGCCGGCCCTCCGATCGGCGGCCCCGCACGGCACGCCGACCCCGCTCGCGTTGACGGTTACCGGCCAGGGAACGGCCAGCCAGCCGGTACGCGTCTTTCAGCAAGTCCACAACCGGGTCGACTACGATCTGATAGCAAGCAGCTATGAGGGCAAGAGTCCGCAGGGCAGCTGGCGCTCGGTCTTTCAAAATGCGCGGGTGAGGTTCCGCGACCAGCGCGGCTCGACGATCACGGCGACCGCGCCTCAAGCCGTCGTCGACGAGGCGACCAACACGGTGACGTTACTGAACGGCGTCCACGCTCGAACCGCTTCGGGCATGACGCTGCAGTGCGACAAGCTCGTCTACGATCGCGGACGCGGAATGTTCCACGGAGAGGGCAACGTCATCATTCGCGATCCGAAAGGTTTTCGAGCGACCGGGTCGCGCTTCGACTCCGACATCTCCCTCACGCACATCCGGATGCAATGAATCAAGTACCTTCGATCAAAATTCGCGGACTCGTCAAGCGTTACGGCGAGCGGACCGTCGTCAACGGGGTGACCGCCGAGGTCCAAACCGGCGAGGTTGTGGGCCTGCTCGGGCCCAACGGCGCGGGCAAGACCACGACCTTCTACATGGTCGTCGGCTTGATCAAGCCCGATGGCGGAACGGTATCGCTCATCAACGGCGAGCGCGAAATCAATCTGACCGGCGCGCCGATGTATACGCGGGCCCGCAACGGTATCGGTTACCTGGCGCAGGAGAACTCGATCTTCCGAAAGCTCTCGGTGGGCGACAACATTCGCTTGGTTTGGGAGCAGAACGGCGTTCCGCGCGATGAACGCGAACGCCGCTTGCCGGCGCTGCTCGAAGAGTTCGGCTTGCGCGCGTTCATCGACGCGCGGGGCGACAGTCTCTCGGGCGGCGAGCGCCGCCGCGTCGAGATCGCGCGGGCGCTGGCGATCGAACCGGCTTTTCTGCTGCTCGACGAGCCGTTTACCGGCATCGATCCGATCGCCGTCGCCGACATTCAGGCGATGATCCGCCAGCTGCGCGATCGCGGCCTCGGCATCCTGGTCACCGATCACCAAGTTCGCGAGACGCTCGCGATCGTCGATCGCGCCTACATTTTGAACAACGGACGGATCGAAGTCTCCGGCTCCGCGCAAGAAGTCCTCGACTCGCCGATCGCGCGCCAGTTCTACCTAGGCGAAGGCTTTCGTCTCTAATCTTCGCGATGCGATTCACGATTCTGGACCGGTACATGCTGACGGAGCTGGCCGGGCCGTTCGCTTTCGGGCTTTTCGCGTTCACGCTGATCTTCGCCGCAACCGAGCTGCTCAACATCGGCAAGCTCGTCAGCAGCGAGCACGCGCCGTTGTGGGCGGCATTGCTGGTCTTTCTCTGGTCGCTGCCGGCCGACATCGTGCTGGTGATTCCCATGGCTCTGCTGCTCGGCACGCTGTTGGCGATCCAACGGCTTTCGAGTGAGAGCGAGATCACCGCGCTCAAGGCGGCGGGCGTGACCTTCGCGCGCATGGTGACGCCGCTGCTGGCGGTCGGCATCGTGATGTCGTTCGTCACGCTCTACCTGCAAGAAGGCGTCGTGCCGTACGCCAACAGTCAGCTGGCCGATATCGAGAACACGGTCATCAACCACACCAGCGCCTTCAACCGTGACCTGACCGTGTCGGCGCCGCTGCCCGGCGGCGGACGGCAGGTGACGATTGCCACCGCGTACGAGCCGCACTCGCGCGCGCTGATGCACGTGACGCTGATCCAGTACGACAATCACAACAACCCGCGGCAAGTCGTCTTCGCCGACCGTGCCGAGTTCGAATCCGACCGATGGATGCTGCAGAATTCCAGCATCTACCGTTTTAATCCCGATGGCACGACGGTCGACGAGCCGGGCGTCCCAAACCAGCAGGTTGAAATCGGCGAAAATCCAACCCAGATCGTCAAGCGCATGAGCAACGACGATCCCGAGAACATGAGCCGGTCCCAAATTGCCGACATCGTGCAATCG
>JASHPI010000088.1 GCA_030038215.1 Vulcanimicrobiota bacterium
TCGAGGACGAAGACCTCTCCGTCGCGTCCCATCGACATCGCCTGCAAGACGAGCGAAACGGCCTCCGGGATGGTCATGAAGTAGCGCTTCATCTCGCGGTGCGTGATCGTCACGGGGCCGCCTGCGGCGACCTGTTGCTTGAAGGTTGGGATCACGCTGCCGCGGCTACCCAGCACGTTACCAAAGCGCACCGACACAAATTCAGTCGCGCTGCCGCCCGCAAACGATTGACAGATGAGTTCCGCCATCCGTTTCGTCAACCCCATGACGCTGGTCGGATTGACGGCCTTGTCGGTCGAGAGCAAAACGAACATGGCGACGCCGGTCGCGGATGCTGCGAGGGCCAAGGTATGCGTGCCCAACACGTTGTTGCGCACCGCTTCGCAAATGTTTTCTTCGACGATTGGAACGTGCTTGTGAGCGGCCGCGTGAAAGACGATTCGTGGATAGTATTCGCCGAAGACCGATCGGACGGCCGATGCATCGGCGACATCGGCGAGAATCATCTTCGAGCGAGTGAAGCCGTAGCGATAGCGAAGCTCCTGCTCGATGGCGAAGAGACTGTTCTCACCGTGTCCCAAGAGCACGAGCAACCGCGGTTCGAAAGCCACGATTTGGCGGCACAGCTCGCTTCCGATGGATCCGCCGGCGCCGGTGACGAGCACGACTTGACCTTCGAGGTACGGACGAAGCGCGGCGGTATCGACGACCACCGGCTCGCGAGCCAGCACGTCCTCGAGACGGATGTCGCGTATACGCGAGACGGTCACGCGATCGCTGAGCAGTTCCGCCGCGTCCGGGACGACCTTTACGGTCGGCTGCGATGAGAGCTGCGTATGCGCCGAACTGCAAAGACGTTTGATTCGGTTAATCAACTGCAGCGACGCCGCGGGTATTGCCACAATGACCGAGTCGATCTGCAACCGCTTCACCAGCGCCGGCAAGTCCTCGATGGTCCCCACAACGGGCACGCCGTCGACCCGTCTGACGCCGCCGTCGTCGACGCAGCCGACGACCGACATCGCCAGATCTCGGTCTTCTTGAATCGCGCGAATCAGCGAAAACGCAGGCAGGCCGACGCCGACGATGATGACGCGCTGGGCATTAGGCCGATGGGTGAGAATTTTCGTGCGCGCGAGCACGAGTCCGATTCTGACAAACATGCGCATGATGAAGGCGAGCATCGCGGAGACCGCGACCAGCCGGCCGGAGACATGCCAAAGCGGACTGGGGACGATCCAGATGCAGACAAAGGCGAGCAACGTGCCGGCAGTCGCCCCGCCCAGCAAGCGAAGGACGTCGTGAAAGTCGAACGTGCGCGCGCTTTCGTACCGGAACTGCACGTACGCGCCGCTGATGAAGAGCACACCAGCCAGGATCAGTCGCTGCTCGATGGTCGCGGAGTGCACGTCGGCCACGCCCGCCGCCAGTAGCACGGCGGCGACCGAGAGCAGCAGGTCCGCGACGAGCAAGCCATAGCGTAGCTCGGGTCTGATGCCGCGCGCGTGCGTATGGTCGCCCAGGCCGATTCTCATCTTCACTACCAGCATTGTATTGGCCGGTGAGGGATGCGCTGTAGGACGGGGTCGGGCTCCGGCCGGGGTGCCATTGCACCGCCGCCGCTAGGCCTTCCGGTCCGTTTGGATGGCTGGTGGTTAAGCCATTTCTAATATTGAGGCGGCGCCAAGCCCGTCGAGCGTGTCCGCGTGATGACCACGTGCTGCATCGGCACGATGACCTCGTCGGGGACGAAGGTCGCCGGATCGTACCAAATCGTGAACGGGAAGCGACCTCCGAACGAGAGGACGGCGTCCTGCGCCGGAACGTCGCTTGGGCGCGCGGGGGCCGAGGCGGGATCGGTTGCGAGGACCTCGGCGTGCTCGGACATCGGCGCGATCGCCGTCACCGCCGGGTCCTTCCAAGACTCCAGCTGCGCCGGCAAGGCGAAGAGGCCCGCCAAGAGGCCCGGCTCGATCACGACGAAATGGCGCGTGTTCGGGCTGAGAGCCAGCGGCTGCGATCCGCCGGCTGCGGCCGAACCGGCGATCGTCGCCGAGGTCGGGGTCAAAGCTACCGTCACCGTCGCCTTCTGCGCTGCACTTTCGTAGCTACCGTTGTACTGCGTCGGCGCCAGGTCGGCGCCGAGCACCAGCACCGCCTTTCCCGAAAGGCGCATACCTGCCAACGAACCCGCCGAATCTTCGTTTATATCGGTGGCATTGCCCGTCCGTGCAACCGTGATTGTCGACGTTGCGGCCGGCTGCCCGTTAAGTGATGCGGTGTACTGGTAGGTCCCGGGTGAGAGAAACGGCGTACCCGCCGCCACCGCGGCGAGCGTCAGCGTCATCAAAGAAAGCATGGAGCGACGCTTTCGCGCTCACTCCTCGCCGATCATGTCCTTCGTATGCCAGGCGATGTTGACCGCGCGGTCGCCGACTCGCTCCAGCGAGGCGAGAACGAATAGGTAACGAGTACCTGGCCGCACGATCTCCGGGTCCGCTTGCATCTCGCCCTGAAGCAATTTAATACTGCGCTTGTAGAGTTTGTCGACCTCGTCGTCGCGGGCGATGACTTGGCTCGCAAGCTGCGCATCACGCTCGGTATACGCGCGCATCGCGTCTATCAGCATCCCATGCGCCACGCCGGCGATGCGATCGATCTCGACCCGATGCGGCCGCATCGGCTGATCCG
This sequence comes from Vulcanimicrobiota bacterium, assembly GCA_030038215.1. GTDB lineage: Bacteria > Vulcanimicrobiota > Vulcanimicrobiia > Vulcanimicrobiales > Vulcanimicrobiaceae > Cybelea. Next base: position 2,692 of record JASHPI010000088.1, read on the forward strand.
AAAGCTTGATCGCGTTCTTCGAGATGTCGACGGCGTAGTCGCCGATTCGTTCGAGGTCGGTCGCGATTTCCAGCATGGCCGCAACCTCGCGCAACTCGCCGGCCACGGGCTGCTGCCGCCAAATGAGCTCGATGCAGTGCGCTTCGACTTTGCGCCTGAGGTCGTCGATGACGTCATCTCCGGCCACCACTCGCGCTGCGACCGCCGCGTCTCGGTTGTCGAGGGCTTCAACGCCCACGCGAATCGAATCACCAACCAACGCGCCAAGCCGAACGACGTCGAGCCGCGTCGCCTCCAATTGCTCGTGATATGCAGTGCGCACTGCCATTTACAGCCTCCCGTGACTTTCGTTCCTGAGTATAGGTCAAAGGTAGGTTCCCCGCAATCCAACGAAGGAACCTTCGCTCTTTATCAAATCATAAGGTTCGCATAAAGAAGGTCGGAATATGACGTTTGAAGATATTCTCGTCGAGATAGACGAGCCGGTCGGCATCATCACCCTCAACCGCCCCAGCGTCCTCAATGCGCTGCGCAATCGCCTGTTGTCCGAGTTTTCCCAGGCGCTCGTCGACCTCGATGAGCATAACGGCGTGCGGGCCGTCGTCGTGACCGGTGCGGGCGAAAAGGCCTTCGCCGCCGGAGCCGATATCGCCGAGCTGAACGCGATCGCAACGGCGCGCACGGGTGTCGAACAGGCACGCCGAGGACAAGCTCTCACCCGTCAGATCGAGCGGCTTCGTACGCCGGTGATAATGGCCGTGAATGGATTCGCCCTGGGCGGCGGCTGCGAAATCGCCATGGCAGGCGACATTCTCATCGCCTCGGAGAATGCGAAATTCGGTCAGCCCGAGGTTAACCTTGGTTTGCTTCCGGGTTACGGTGGATCGCAGCGCATGACGCGCCTCGTCGGTAAAGGAATGGCCATGTACCTGTGCCTGACTGGAGAGATGATCGATGCTCGAGAGGCGTTGCGCATCGGCCTCGTCCAAAAGGTCGTGCCGCTTCCGGAGCTGATGGCCGAGGCAAAGCGCATCGCCACCCTCATCGCATCGAAGGCGCCGCTCGCCGTCGCGGCTTGCAAACGCGCCATCAACGGTGGCGCGCACCTCTCGATCGACGATGGACTCGCGCTTGAAGCGCTCGAGTTCGGGACGCTGGTCGACACCGAAGACATCCGGGAGGGCACCCGTGCTTTTCTCGAAAAGCGCCGGCCCGAATGGAAGGGCCGTTAAGCGCTCGTCGTCTAGTGGGCCAATGCCTTCTGCGCGTTGCTCATCGCGATTTCGATCGCCGGATTGAGCCCTTCCCATTTCGCCCGAACGTCGCCGGCCGGGTCGATGACCACGATGGTCGGAAATCCTTGCAGTCCGAAGAGCGCTCGCGCGCAAGCAGTTGGATCGAGTGCGACGTGCTCCAGCGCATACTTGCGCGCGAAGCCGGCGGCTACCGAGTGCGATTCGCCGACGTCGACCGGAACGACGACGGCGTCGGGATGACGCTTCGACCACGCCTCGACCAGCGGGAGCTCGGCGCGGCACGGAACGCACCAGCTGGCGTAAAAATCCAGGAAGAGCAGGTGGCCGCGCAGATCCGCCGTGCGAAGCGAACCGCCGTCCAAGAGTTGGTAGGTCGCGTGCGGCGCCGGCTGCGCGCCGGCCGGCAGAAACGCACGTGGCGCCAAGAATATCTTCCAGACGGCAAACGCGATGACGGCCACGGCCGCGATATCCAGGAGTCGCGCGGTCGTCAGCCAGCGCGTCACCGGTGCGTCACTCGACGCTGAAGAGCGCTGCAATCCCCTGACCGCCGCCGATGCAGGCCGAAGCGACGCCATAACCGCCGCCGCGGCGGCGCAGATCGTGCAGCGTCGTGATGGCGAGGCGCGCTCCCGAAGCGCCCAACGGATGACCGAGCGCAATGGCTCCACCGTGAGGGTTGAGCCGCGCGACCGGTGCTAAGCTGCTCGAAGCACCGTTGGATTGCATCTCGCGCAAACACGCGAGCACCTGCGGTGCGAAGGCTTCGTTGATTTCGAGGACGGCGAGATCTTTTTGGGCTATGCCGGCACGCTGCAACGCGGCCGGAACCGCAAAGGCCGGACCGATCCCCATCAAGACAGGATCGACGCCGACGACACTCGAGGCGATCAAACGCCCGATCCACGGAATCCCGTCGGCTTTGGCTTGTCTGACGGTCGTAAGCACGACGGCGGCGGCGCCATCGGTGATCCCGCTGGCGTTACCGGGCGTGACGACACCGTCCTTTACGAAACGCGCAGGTAGTTTGCCGAGTTTCTCCATCGTCAGACCTTGGCGCGGTCCTTCATCGCTTTCGATCTTGACGCTCCCGCCTTTTGGCGCCGGGACGTCGACGGCCACGATTTCCTCGGCGAAATAGCCGTTGCGTTGCGCGTCCAGCGCCCGCTCTTGGCTCGCCAGCGCAAACTCATCGGACTCGGCGCGCGAAACGGCGTACTTTTTGGCCAGGTTCTCCGCGGTTATCGCCATCGGCGCGTTTGCGTAGGAATCAGTAAGCGCGGTCCAGAGGGAGTCCTCGAACGCCACGTTTTGGCCTAAGTGAAATCCTCTGCGCGCACCCCGAACGACGTGTGGCGCTTGGCTCATATTTTCCGTTCCACCCGCCAGAGCGTACGCGGCGCTGCCCAATGCCAGCGATTGTGCGGCCGAGAGGATCGCCTGGAGCCCCGACCCACAGAGGCGATTGACCGTCAGGGCGGGGACACCGACCGGGAGGCCTGCACGAAGCCCGGCGTGGCGCGCCAAATAGATTGCGTCGGCACTGGTTTGCATGACGTTCCCAAAGACCACTTCGTCGATCCGCTCCTTTGGCACGCCGCTGCGGGCGATCGCTGCTTCCGACGCGGCAACCGCGAGATCTGTCGCCGAGAGATCGGCCAATGCGCCGCCGAGATTGCCGAATGGGGTGCGGGCGCCCGCAATGATGACGATGTCGTTATCTTGGGTCGGTGTACTCATACTAGCCCTCACTATTCCGCGCCGAATCTCGCGCGTCCCGGCAGGCGCGGCCCCGCGCCTTCACTAAAAAACTTGCCAGCTATGCCGATCAATCGACCCGCCTCGGTTACGCTCGATGCCCGCTCGCTCCAACCCGCGACCAAGGCCGAGCAGATCCTGGAAGCGTTCGACAAGCTCCAAATTGGGATGGCGCTGGAAATCAACGAAGAAACCGATCCGCGCGCCTTGCGCAATGAGATGGCGCAACTGCGTCCCGGGCGCTTCTCCTGGGACGCGCGCAATCTCGGCAGCAATCGCTGGACCGTCCGGCTCGAGCGCATTGATGAAAACGCCGATGGCGAAGCATTCTTGACGCACGTGCCCGCCTTTACCTCGGCTCGCGCCGGCACGATCAAAGAGCTAGCCGCGCAAATGAGCGAACGCACCTACAAGTTGGGCGAGACCATTTTTGACGAGGGCGAAATCTGGCCGTACCTAGGCATCGTCAAGAGCGGGAAAGTCATCTACACGTTGCTCTCGCCCGACGGCAAGACGCATACGATGGGTGAGCGCCTCACGCACGACACGCTCAACGAGAGCGGGACCTTCGACGGCGGCGGCGCTACAACGCGCGCCGAGTCGCTGACCGATGCGACGATCGTGACGCTGCCAAGTGAAGCCGTGATCCATGCCGCTCGCAATGATGCCGAACTGGCTCTCGGATTTCTCATCGCCGCATCGCAAGCGCGACGACGTTCGATCGATACGATCGCCGACCTCGCTTTTGCCCACGTCTTGCAGCGCGTTGCCAAGTTCCTGCTCGGCTATGCTCGCACATCGGTGGGAATGGCGCGCGGTTTACCGGGCGTCGACAATCTCTCGCAAGCCCAAATCGCCGCCGCGGCCGGCACGGTGCGGGACATGGCTGCCCGTGCGCTTCTACGCCTAAAGACTGCGGGGGCCGTCGAACTCGATCGCGGGCGCGTCAAAGCGATCGACCGCGCAAGGCTGGAGGCCTTTGCCCACAACGTCCAAGCTCCGCCCGTTTAGGCCATGCCGTTGTTGCCGGAAGGCTCATGTGCAAAGCACACATCGCCTTCCGGCGCCTAGGCCTGACCTAAACGCACAACTAGATCCTGTAGACGTCCGCCGTGGCGCCCGGATCGACTAATGCCGGATGGACGCGCGGCCCGCTGCACATGACCTCGTTGCGCCCGATTTCGATCCGCAGCCGCGCGACTTCGCCTCCGATGACGTCATCGACAGCGCAACCCTGAACCTTTCCAGGGATCCTCGCCATCACGACGTAGCGTCCCGGGTCGAGCGTAATATCACTGAAGAACCCGCGACTATTTGTCTGTAGACTCATGACGTGGTTGGGGCCATTCTCGAGCCACGGACTACGATAATAGTAGATGGTCGCATTTGCAATCGGCTGCCCGGTGTTGAGGTCAATGACCGTCCCCGTGAGGCCGCCGAGTTGATCGGCCATCGCCGGAAGTGCCAGCAGCCCGGCAAGCGCGAGCACAATTCCTAGAGCTTTCATGGGATGTCTATTCCCAATCCGGTCGATTACACCGACTCGAGTGTCGCCGTCTCTTCAGCGGCTGACTGCAGATCGAATGCCGCCCGCTTGCTCTGTGCGGCCGCATCCGCCAAGGATTGTTCTTGCGGCTCAAGGCGGCGGGCGAGCATCTCTTGCCCTTTCCGTACGGCGCCGAGTGCTCCCGACAGCCGCGTCTCCATCTCGGCCAGCACGCCGGTCGCGTAGCGATCGGCGCCATCGCGAATCTTACGCACCTGCTCTTCGGTCTCGCGCAGCAGCAAATCGGCACTGGCACGAGCTCGCCGCACGATCTCGTGATCGTCCAGCAGCTCCTCGTGCTTGGTGGCGGCCTGATCGACGATCGCCTGCGCCTTCTCGTGCGCGGCGCGCATCATTCGCTCCTCACCCTTGGCGATAATCTTCGCGCGTCCGACCTCCTCGGGCAGCGACGCGCGAATCTTCTCGACTAATTCGAGCAGCCGCTCTTCCGAAAGTATGCGGTAGCCCGCCGGCAGCCACGTTCCCTCGTGAACGCAGGCCTCGAGCTTATCGAGCACGCGATAAACCGACATAATATCCTCCTTTACGAACCCGTGAGCGTCTCGCGCTTTGCCGCCATGACGCTCAACACCGGATCGGGAACGAGCGCCGCGACGTCCCCACCCAAGAAGAAAACCTCTTTTACCAAGCTTGAACTGACGAACGAGTAGCGCTGATCCGCCATCAGAAACAGCGTGTCAACCTCCGAGAGTGACCGATTCATCATCGCCGCCGACATCTCGCTTTCGAAATCTGAGACGACACGCAATCCTTTCACGATCACATCCGCCTGTGCGGCCCGCACGTAATCGGCTAACAAGCCGCGGAAATGTTCGACGCGAACGTTCGGCAGGGGCGCAACACAGGCCTTAAGCATTTCGACGCGCTCTTCGAGCGAGAACATCGGCGTCCGCTTCTGGGGATTCACGACGATCGCCACCACCAGTTCACCGAAGCAGCGCGCGGCTCGTTCGATCACGTCGAGATGACCATTCGTCGGCGGGTCGAACGATCCCGGATAGACGGCACGCGTGATACGCATGAGCTGTCCGTTCGTCATGCTCGTCATGATTCGGTCGGCGACAAGAAGGCCAAGGCGACGTCGCCGTAGACCTCCTCGCGGGTCGAACGAAAGCCGGCTATCTCAGGAAGGATGCGCTTCGCGGCATGTTCGTATACGACGAGCGCATCGGGCGCCAGCAGTTCGCGTTCGCGTAGTAGCCGGAAGAGCTGCAACGGCACCGGATCGGCGTAGGGCGGATCGAGATAGACGATATCGAACGGCCCTTCCAGCCGGTAGAGCGCGCGCTCCGCCGGCGCGGGAAAGACGGTCACGATATCCTCGACCCCGAGATTTCGCGCTGCTTCTTCGATGGCGTGCGCGGTTTCGCGCTGAGCCTCGACCGAGACGACCCGCGCAGCGCCGCGCGAAGCGGCTTCGAAACCTATCGCGCCGGTCCCCGCGAACAGGTCCAGCATCCGAGCTCCTTCGAGACGAGGCATCAGAATCGAGAAGAGCGACTCTTTGACACGTCCCGGGGTGGGACGCACGTGCAAGCCCTTGGGCGAACGGAGTTTGCGGCTTCCCAGCGATCCGCCGGTAATCTTGGGCACCTAAAATTCCTGCGGCGCCATCGGATCGAGCGCCGGCCGCAGCCAAGTGTCGTCGCCGAGCCATTCGTAACGAATCGTCGAATACGGCACCGTGCCGTAGGAGAGAAGCTGATCGTGAAACTGTCGTAGCGAGAATGCCTCTCCCTCACGATCGTGCACGAGTCCGAGCAAGGTTTCGATCTGCGTCTTGCCGACGAGATAATCGATCGCTTGGCCCGGTCCCATCGCGAAGCGCGTCGCCTCACCCTTCGCTGTGACCTCGTCGATTCCGGCGTTGGTCATAAAGTATGCAATCGCTTCGGGCAGCGTCATCTCGCCGGTTGCCAGACCGACGTCGACTCCGATTCGCGTCGCTCGATGTCGCATGAGGTGAATTACTTGGCGGCGCGCCGCCGGGTCCCCCTCGTAGAGTCCCGCCCGCATCAGCATCTCCTCACCATAGAAGGCCCAGCCCTCGGCGAATACGCTGTCCCCTTGCACGTGCCGAATGAAGTCCGGATTGTGGTAGGCGATTGAGAACTGCATAAAGTGGCCCGGGATTCCCTCGTGTCCCAGGAGCGGCAGGACCGATTGACGCGCCTGTTGGACGAAGAAACTCTGATTGCTCGGACTGAAGTCGGGAACGAAATAGAAACCCTCCGGATCGCGACCGAACATCGGCGGCGGATTCATGAAACCGCCGGGATACGTAGCGGCTAATGCTTTGGGCACTTCGACGATGTGGAACGGACCGATATACGGCGGGATGTCGACCAGTTGGTGCGATTTGATGAAGGCGACCAGCCGCGTCATGCTGTTCTCGTAGTACTGCAAGAAGGCGGCCTGGGAGGTGAAGGCCGGTTCCGGCGGTGAGGGCTGGTTTGCATCGCGAGCTTGTTCCCACGCCTCCAGCGCGCGATCCCGCGCCAAGTCGAGCCGTCCGATTGTCGCTATCTCGCGAGCGTCGAAAGGCAGCAGCAAGACGCGCCTGAGATACCAGTTGTACTGCTGCTCGCCGACCGCGAAACCGCCCGCGTGGAAGCTCCCCATATGCGAGTCCAGCCAGGCCCGATAGGCGTTCAGGCCCGTCAGGGCGACCGACTGCGCCGACCGCAAGTCCGCGCGCGTTGCGGGTGAGGTGTCGCGCGCCACCTCGTTGAGACTTGTCGTGAAGATTCCTTGGCCGTCGCGAATGTCGTCCGATGCGATCTGCGCGAACTCGCGCACCGCGTCGTTCAGGTTGGCTTGACCCTGTTGGAGCACGCGCGGACAGGCCCGAAGACGCGCGATCGCGGCGTGAATGCGGACTTCATCGCTCGCGTAGGGCCGCTTGACGATCGCGAAAATGCCGTCGGTGCACTCCTCCTCGTAGATGCTCGGATTGCGTGCCAAGCCGCGCAAAACCGTCCGGTCCCACCAGTCTCCTTCGAGATTCGCGCGAATCAGGAGATAGTCGACCCGATCGTGCGCGCTTACGCCGGGTGGCGGCTGAAGGGCAGCCAGTTCGTTGCGATAAGCGCGTAGCTGGGCCATCTGCGCCGCTTGAGCTTGCGGCGAGAAGTCGGCCAGACGCGTGTCGTAGGTGTGAATGCCGGCGTCGGTGGCAGAGGTCGGATTCTGCTCGAACGACCAGAACGTGTAGCGGCGCTCGAGGTCGATCAGTTTAGCGTCGTAGCTGGATGGCGCCGCCGTTACGCCGGCCGCGCGGCCGTCCGGGGAGTAGAGCCACATGGTCGCGCAGACGAGCACGCATGCCGCCGTTCTTACGCGCCGCGTCACGAGACTCGCACCTGCCAGGGCAGAATTTGAAGCAGCTCTTCGAAGGAGCGGATCCCGTATGTGGGTTTGACGACGTCGACCGGATATTGCTTTCCCTCCCAGTTCATCCACACGGTACTCAAGCCGCACGCGTGCGCGCCGGAAATATCGCCGTAGGGATCGTCGCCCACGTACCATGTTTCGCCGGCCGGCGTCCCGAGCACGCGAAGGAGCGCTTCGAAAGCGGCGCTCGACGGCTTTTGTGCGCCGATGTCGGCGCTGGCCAGCACTTGACCGGTGAAGTCCGCACGCTCGGCCTTCTTCGTCTGCAGCGGATTCCAACCGTTGCTCAAGACCGCGAGCGCGAGTCCCGTTTGCCGCAGCGCTTCGAGCGTTCGCTTAACGCCGGGCAACGGGATGACGAAATCCGCCACCATCTCGATCGCCATTGCCCGGAAACGTTCGACGTAGTGATCGTCGGCCGGCACGCCGCGTTCGGCGACGAAGCCGCGCACCGCGTCGCCGATCGAAAATGCCCCACTGCGTTGAACGTGCAGCAGATGCACGATGTGAGCGTTCTCGTCTGCCAGCGTCCCCAACGCGCGGCCGCCACGCTCCAAGAGGAGCTCGAGCAGGCGCAGAAAGGCTACGCGTTCGAGCTCGTTGTCGATCGCTAGCGTGTGATCGAGGTCGAAGCCAATCCCCGATAAACTCGGCATGAAGCTGGCGCGTTCGACGCTAGGGCGGGCCAGGCCCCGTCACGATGCGCACGAAGGCATCCGGGCGAATGTACTTCGCCAACGCCGCCTGGACGCTCGCCGAGGTGGCCGAAAGCACGTCCCGTGCGTCAATGATGCCCTGATTCAGCGGCAGCCCAAGTGTCGCGTAGTCGAGCAGCTGGCCGGTGACGCCGTCGAAGCTCGCTTCGCGAATCGGAACCTGTCCCATCAGCAGCGCCTCGAGCGCAGCAGACGCTGCGCGTCGACCGGCGTTCGCTGGAGCTGTCGCAGCACCGCCGTTATCTCCGCTTGCGCCGGCAAGATGTTGGCCGGATTGCAGCCGTAGCTTACGCTGAAGGTCGAGCGCACCTTGCCCGCCGCAACGCCGCTCTCCACGGTGTACACGTATCCGTGGACCTCGCGCAGCCGGTGATAAAGCAGCGATGAGTAGAACCCGCCGGTCAGAACGGCGTTGGCGAGTTGCAGCGGCGCGTAAGCGGGATCGGTGCGCACGAGCGGCAGCGTTTCGATCAGCTGTACGGAGGATTGGATGCGCCCGGTCGCGGGAACGTCGAAGTGGCTGGGCTGGTTGGGAGGAACGGGCGGCGGGAAGACATTGGGCTTTGGGCCGCTCGCCTCCCAGCTGCCGAAGTACTTTTCGAACAGCCGCTGCGCATCGCCCGGCGTTGTGTCCCCAATCACCACGATCGTCGTGAGATCCGGGCGATACGCATACGCGAACCACGACTGCACGTCCGCGAGCGTCAGCGCGCCGACGCTTTGCGGTGTCGCGAAGCGTTGCTCCGGATCGCCAGGCGGATAGAGCGCCTTGCTCAGCGCGACGTCAGCGAGGTGGTCCGGCGAGGTCATCTCGCCCGTGAGCTCGCCGATGCTTTGCTGCTTTACGATCGCGAACGCGTCGGGGCTGAAAGCCGGATGGAGCTCTTCGTCGGCGAGCAGCTGTACGCCACGCTCGAACGACGAGGAAAGAACGTCCAACCCAAACTCCGTGCCCGCGCTCGTCGTGGCCGCGATCTTGTCCAACTCGGTTTGGAGTGCTACGCGATCGTAGTTTGTCGTGCCGTACGGAAACAGCGACTCGGTCAGATCCGCGACGCCCTCTTGACCTCGCGGCTCTTGAACGTTGGGGTTGTTGAGGATCTCGCCGCTCACGACCACCGTGTGCGTGATGTGCTCCGGCTGCACGATCAATCGGATGCCGTTGGAAAGGGTCATGTCGGTCGGCGAGATCGTTTGGCGCGGCACCTGAAGATGATCGAGAACACTCTGGGCCCAGTAGGGCAGCGGCTCGTGCTTGCTGGGCGGAATCTCGTTGTTCTCTTTGGCAAGCCCACCGGAGCTCGGACGAGCGGCGCCGGCATTTCGCGGCACGGCATACGCGGCGACGACCTTGGAGTTGTCGAGATAGGTCCGCAGCACGCGATCGACGTCGGCGGGGGTGACCTTCTGGAACTCCGCGATCATATCGTCGGGCGAGTGCAGCCCTTGCACCGCTAGGGCCTCGCTCCATTCAGAGGCCAGCCCCTGGATCGAATTCGCGTTGAACTCGATCTCCGAGATTTCGCGCAGCTTCGCCGCTTCAACGAGATCGGCAGGAACGCCGCTCGTCTTGTAGCGATCGATGATCGAGCGGAGCTCGCGATCGATGGTCTCGGGCGGCGTGCCGACGGGCACCGCGGCGAAGGCGAAGGCGATCGCAACCCTGGGATAGGGCTGCGAGAAGAACTGCGCTGCCAATGCTTTCCCGGTAAACGGCAGGCCGCCGAGATCGCTGCGCTGAGACGAGAGCACGTCGCTCAGGATTTCGCCGGCGGCATAGTCCGGGCTGTCATATCCGGGGAAGCGATAGCCCAGCGCAACCGCCGTGAATGGCTGGTCGGACTCATCGTGATAGATTGCGCCAACCAGCGGGCGAAGCGAGAAGCCTTCACGCGGCGGAAGCGTGGCGGCGGGAACGTCGCCGAACAGCGCCTTGATGCGTTCGATCGTAGCTTGCGGATCCACGTCCCCGACGATCACGTAGATCGCATTGTTCGGATGATACCAGGTGTGGTAGAACTTCAGGAGCTGCGTGCTGTTGACGTTTTTGGCAAAGTCCTCGACGGTGCCCAGCGTATTCTTTGCGTACGGCGTCCCGCCAATCAAGCGCGTCTGCATCTTGATGAAAAGGCGGTAAAAAGCGTCGCTGTTGTCTTGCGTCACTTCTTGCGTGATCGCGCCGCGTTCCTGATCCCACAGATCCTGCGACATCAGCAGGCCGGTCGCGCGCGAGCGTTCGGCTCGCAACGCGATGTCCAAATACTGCGAGGGGACCGTGAAGAAGAATTGCGTCACGTTGCTCTGCGTGTCGGCATCGAACTCGCCGCCCGTGATGCTCAAAGCGTCCATGAGCTGCGACGACGAGAGCGTGCGGCTGCCCCGAAACATCATATGCTCGGTGGCATGAGCTAAGCCCGGGATCCACTGCTCGTTGGATCCGACCAAGTAGTTGATCATCGCGGTCGCGACCGGCGCCAAGGAATTACGCACCACCACGACCCGAAGCCCGTTTGAGAGGGTCGCTCGCGCTACGTCGGTTGCAGCGCGCGTTGCCAACGGTGAGAACAACGCTGCCGCGAGCGTAAGTCCGGCAACGACGCAGCGACGACCGTG
>JASHPI010000089.1 GCA_030038215.1 Vulcanimicrobiota bacterium
ACGCGCGCTCCGTGTGCGCGCGCTCGCATTCCAATCGATCCGCCGATCAAGCCTACGCCGAAGAGCCCGATCGCGCGCGCGCTCATCGCGCAGCGCGCAACAGATCAGGACGCAGCGCGACGGCTTTATCGAGGTACACGTGCTCGATTCCCTCGAGCGATCGCCGCGTGTTGACGTGCATCAGCACGCGAATGCAGCGCGCCAGCGCTCCGGGAACGTCGACCTCGACCGCATGCAGCATCGGAATGTAAGCCCAACCCATCTCGCGTGCCGCAATTGCCGGAAAGGATGCGTGCAGGTCGGGCGTGAGGGTGAAGAGCACCGACGCAATGTCGTCGAGCCGGATGTCATTGCGAAGCAGAATCTCGGCCAGGAGCCGCTTCGTGGCGGTCGCGATCGCGCGGCTATCGTCGGCGTCGACCGAGATCGCGCCACGGATTCCCCGGCAAACGAGAACCCCCGCCGGATCGGCGGGGGCTTCTTCTGCTGATCGCTTGCTGTTGCGATTATCGAGCAAAACGCTACCTCACCGAGCCCTTGGACGGCCGGGGATACGAATAAGGATAGCGGCGCGACGTCATATGTCCGTCCATGCAATCATAAAGGCCTGCGCCTTGTCAAGGGTCGAAGGAAGAGGGAACCTCTGAAGAAGTCGATGTACCGATCGTTTACGCCGCAAAGCAGTCAGATGCAAGGAACGAGCGAGGGAGCATATCCGCAGCGATCTGTGACCGAGCTCGTGACGATGCAGATGGCGCCTTTGCGGCTAAACCCTTCGGGCGGCGGCAGTTTCGCCGCATCTCATCGTTGCGCCCTCGGTCACAGAGGGCTCTGCTATGCTCCCTCGGTCGCGCCTCAATCTGCGGCGAAACTGCTCACCGCGATCGGTGCAGCGACTTTTTCAGAGGTTCCCTAGTGCTCAAAGAGCGGCTCATCGATGCACTCGGTTCCGATGCGGTTAAGACCGCGCCCGAGGATCTCGCGGTCTACGCCTTTGACGCTTACACCGATGGCCGCTTGCCTACGGCGGTGGTCTTACCGGCCTCGACGCGCGACGTCAGTGCCGTGGTTAAAGTCGCGCGCGCATGCGGCGAGCCGATCATTGCGCGCGGAGCCGGCACGGGATTGTGCGGTGGCGCCGTTCCGATCATCGGCGGGGTTGTCATCTCGTTCGCGCGCATGAATCGCATTCTCTCTCTCGACGCGCACAACTATCGTGCTCACGTGCAGCCAGGCTTGATCAACCTCGATCTGTCGAATCACGTCGCCTCCGACGGTCTCTTCTATGCGCCGGATCCCGCATCGCAGAAGATCTCGACGATCGGCGGGAACATTGCGACCAATGCCGGGGGACCGCACTGCCTCTCCTACGGCACGACCGTCAACCACGTGCTAGCGCTCGAAGTCGTGGACGATCGCGGCGAGGTGTTTACGACCAGCTGCGACGATCCGGGATACGACCTGACCGCGGCACTCGTCGGCAGCGAAGGGACGCTCGGCATCGTCACCAGCGCGTGGGTGCGCCTCATGCGTCTCCCCGAAGCCGTGCGGGTTTGGGTCGCGGCCTTCGGCGACATCGACGCGGCGTCGGCAGCGGTCTCGGCCATCATCGCGGGGGGCATCGTGCCGACCGCGCTCGAGATGATGGATGCGGTCATCACGCAGGCGGTCGAAGCCGCGTTTCATGCCGGCTATCCAACCGACGCGGCCGCCGTGTTGCTGATCGAGAATGCCGGCTTCGAGGACGATATGGCAACCTGCGAAAGCGCGATTGCGGCCATCGTGAAGGAACACGGCGCGCTCTCCTGGCGTGCCGCCCACACCGCGGAGGAACGTGCCGCGCTCTGGGCCGGCCGAAAGGGCGCGGCCGGCGCTACCGGACGAATTGCGCCAAACTACTACACCCAAGACCTCTGCGTGCCGCGTAGCAAACTGCCGCAGGCCTTGCGGGCTGTCGAAGAGGCCGCGAGTGCACATCGCATCACGGTAGGCAACGTCTTTCACGCCGGCGACGGGAATCTGCACCCGCTGCTGATGTACGACAAGCGCCGGCGCGACCAAGTGGGCGCGGTCGTCGAAACCGGTAATGCGATCTTGCGTTCAGCCATCGATCTCGGCGGGACGATCAGCGGCGAGCATGGCGTCGGCTGGGAGAAACGCGAGGCGATGACGCGCGTTTACTCGACCGCGGATCTCGCGACGATGGCACGGGTGCGCGACGTTTTCGATCCGCAGCGCGCCCTCAACCCGGAAAAGATCTTTCCCAGCGGCGCGCGCTGTGCCGAGGTCACGCCACCGTGAGGACGGTGGCGGAGCGGACGGCGCCCGAGAGCGTCGAGGCGCTGAGCGAGGTCCTGGCGCGCTGCGACCGCGAGCGCCGGAAGATCCTGATCGTGGGCGGCAACACGCTGAACGGAATGGGATTTCCGCCCGAGCAGCTCGACGTGACCCTGCTCACTTCCGGCCTCGCGGCCATCGTCGCATACGAACGCTCCGATCTCACGATCGCCGCGCAAGCCGGAGCGACCATTCAGATGGTTGGCGCGCTGCTCGCGGCCAACGGTCAGTTCGTTCCGTTCGACGCTCCACGTCCGCAGTATGCGACGCTCGGCGGCACGCTGGCCGCAGGCTGGCTTGGCCCCCGCCGGCACCTCTACGGTCGTCCGCGCGATTACGTGTTGGGATCGACGATCGTCTTGGCCGACGGCACGATTGCTCGCGCCGGCGGCATGGTGGTCAAGAACGTTGCCGGCTACGATATGAGCCGCCTCTACGTCGGCTCGTTCGGAACGCTCGGCGTGCTCGCGCAGGTAAATCTCAAGACGCTTGCGCGTCATCCGTGTGCGCGGGTCTTTCTCGCGCCGCTACCCGAGCGGACACGCACGCGCGCCTGCCATCAGCTCGAAGCGCTCGCGATTCGGCCGGCTGCGGCGTTCTGGATCGAAGGCTTTCACAATGCCGTCGACGGCGAGGCCGGACCTGAGGGACGCGTCGTGGTGATGCTCGAGGGCAGCGAGGCGCTGCTCGAGCGGGCCACCCGCGACCTTCGCTCGGCGCTCGGCCGTGCGGGCGTACCAGAGACGCGCATCGTCGATGCCGGGGCACGCGAATCGTTCGAGCGCGTGATTGACTCGTACATTGCATCGCTAGGCGAACGTTCGGTCACCTATCGCCTCTACGGCATGCCCGACGAGTCCGAGCGCCGCGTCCTGGCTCTGCAAGAGCTTGCACAACGCTTCCTCCTGCGCGCCGAGTCGATCGTTGACGTCATGAACGGCGACATCGTGCTCCGCGTGAGTGACCTCGACGCGCACGCGCTCGGAGCCAAGATCGAAGCGTTCGACGATGCTCTCCACGAGGGCGAGCCGCAGGCCCAAGTCGTCGCCGGCGAGCACCCGCATCGCGTCTACCTGCGCGTCTGGGGCGCGCCGCCTTCATCCATCGAGCGAATGCGCGCGCTCAAGGCACGCTTCGATCCAAACGGGACGCTGAATCCGGGGCGCTTCGTCGGCGGAATATAGTGACCTAGGGTGAACGTCTGCGTTCTGGGCGGCTCGGGTTTCATCGGGACGTATCTGGTCGCGGCGTTGCGCGCACGGGGCGACGACGTCATGCTCGCATCGCTACGGGATCCGCAAGAAGCCGCGCAGCGCGCCGCCGCGTGCGAGGCGATCGTCAATCTTGCCGGCGAGCCGATCGCTCAGCGCTGGAACGTCTTCGTCAAACAACGCATCCTTCATAGCCGCGTCGAGGCGCCGCGTTTGTTCCTCGAAGCGCTGGCCGGGCGCGAGCGGCGCGCGAAAGCTTATGTCTGCGCATCTGCGATCGGCTATTACGGCACCAGCGAAACCGAGACGTTCATCGAAGAGAGTCCGCCAGGGAACGACTTTCTGGCGCGCGTTTGCGTAGGCTGGGAGCGTGAAGCCGCGCGCGCTCGTGATTTGGGGATGCGGGTCGCGATCGTGCGTACCGGCGTGGCGCTCGGCGCCGGCGGAGGCGCGCTCGCGAAGATCCTGCCGCCGTTTCGCATGGGTTTGGGCGGCATCGTCGGCAGCGGTCGTCAGTGGCTTTCCTGGATCCACGTCGACGATCTCGTCGACATCTATCTGCATGCCATCGACGCAGCCGACGGGCAACTCAACGCCACGGCGCCGAATCCCGTCACCAACGCAGAGCTGACGCGCGCACTGGGCATGGCGTTGCACCGGCCAACGGTCCTTCCCGCACCAACGATCGCATTGCGCGTTATGCTCGGCGAAGGCGCGCAGATCCTCCTCACCGGACAGCGCGTGCTCCCCAAGCGCACGCAGGAACTTGGCTACCGGTTTAGCTTTGAGCGGCTCGAAGATGCGCTAGCGAATCTACTTTAAACTCCAGCGCTTCGAGGTGTCTCTCGGCGTCCATCGCGGCGCGGCAGCCGGCTCCAGCGGCGGTGACGGCTTGCCGATAGCGATGATCGTTGACGTCGCCCGCAACGAAGATGCCCTCGACGTTGGTCGAGGTACCGTCCGGCGAGACGATGTAGCCTCTTTCGTCGAGGTCCAGCTGCCCAGCGAACACCGCCGTGTTCGGCGTATATCCGATCGCGACGAAGAGCGCGTCGGCTGGGAAGTCGTGCGACTTTCCGTCGAGCAAATTGCGCAGCCGCAGCCCTGTTACGTGCGTGGTTCCATGAACCTCGTCAACGGCGGTGTTCCAGAGAAAGTCGATCTTCTCATGTGAGAACGCGCGGTCGGCCATGATCTTGCTGGCGCGCAGCCGGTCGCGGCGATGGATCACCGTGACGCGACTTCCGAAGCGGGTGAGAAAGAGCGCCTCTTCCATCGCCGAATCGCCGCCCCCAACCACGACGATGTGCTTGTCGCGAAAGAACGCTCCATCACAAGTTGCGCAGCTCGAAACGCCGCGGCCACGTAGGAGCTCCTCGCCGGGGACGTCCAGCCAGCGCGCACTCGCCCCCGTTGCCACGATCACCGCCTCGCTCTCGTACTCCTCGTCTTGCGTTCGAACAATGAGCGGCTGTTTGGAAAAGTCGACTGAGGTCGCGTCAACGTTCTGAACGCGCGCGCCGAAACGTTCGGCCTGCTCGCGAAACTTGATCATCAGATCCGGACCCCTCACGCCTTCGGGAAACCCGGGATAGTTCTCGACGTCGGTGGTGAGCATGAGCTGGCCGCCGTAAAGGCCGCCGGCCAAGACGAGGGGGCGCAGATTCGCGCGCGCCGCATAGATCGCGGCCGTCAGCCCTGCCGGCCCCGAACCGATGATGATGACGCGTTCCATTCCCGGCGCTTCGACCGCCCGCCGCTGCATCCCGGTTGCATGCAACCCGCAGCGCCGTGGCCGCCTTAACTCGGGTATGCAATCGACACTGCAGTTAGACCGCCGCGCCTCGCCGGCAAATCGGCCATTTGGGCTGGCGAAGCTCGACGGGCGCCTTTGGGTGGGAGCATGGGAGACCGAACGGCTGTACGCTATGGATCCGCAAACTTTGCAAGTTGTCGACGAAATTCAGGCCCCCGGAAGGCCTTATGGTATAACGCCAGTCCAGGGAGAGCTACGCGTCGTCGTGGAGCACCCCGAGGACGATCGTTATCTATACCGCGTGCGCGACGGCAACTTTGTTGATAAGACGCCCTGCCCAGACCTCACGGGCTCACACATTACCGCTCGAGGCTCAACTATCTACCTTGGGCAGATGCACTATCGCCGAATCCTTGAGATGGACTCGGATTATGCTATACGCCGCGAGATCGCGTTGCCAACGAGGTGCGCGGGCTTCGCGTTTGGCTCGGACGGCCGATTCTATATGATCTCCGCTGACGACGAGTTCGACAATCTTAACCTCGGTATGCTCGACATCACGCAAGACCGTCCACAGTTCGAGCAGCTTCGGCCTCTAGACAGCGAAGCGCGCTGCCTCCTCAACGATGGCTCAGCATGGTGGACGTCGCTCCGCGACGCCAACGAAATCGCGACCTTCACGATCTGAGAATCGGGCAACGGTGGACAGTTCACACTTGCGGCTAGAGGACACGTTCGGCGACATCCTGCGCAAGGCGATGCGCGGCACCGGGGTCGGCGCTTCGCAGCTGGCGCGGGCGACCGGCATCGACGAGCGCGCCATCGCGCGCTGGCTCAAAGACGACGGCGCGGCCGACGATGCGCAGGCGCGCGCGATCGCGCGCGTCTTGCGCCTAGACGGCGCGAAGCTCGCCGACAGCGCCGCGCAGCGCTGGTATCCGCCGCAGATCGAGTTGCCCGACGTGCGCCATCATCCGCAGGATCCGCATCCCAGCAACGGCTATGTCTTCTTCCTCGAGGGTGCGGACCGCCGCGCCGCCCTGGTCGATCCGGCCGGCATCCCGCAAAATCTTCTGCGCATCCTACGCGACGGGGACTATCATCTGCAGTACATCCTCATCACGCATAAGCATGCCGATCACTGCGATGCTACCGCCGACGTGGCGCGCGCCTTTCCGCAAGCGCAGATCGTGATGCACCGGCTCGACGTCCACGCGATCGGCTCGCTCGCGAGCCAGGCCCTGCCGGTCCGCGACGGCGAGGAGCTGCCCTTCGGCGACGGCGTCAACGTGCGCATGCTGCACACGCCCGGCCACACCGACGGCTCGTCCTGCTACCTCTTCCACTCGACGCTTTTTTCGGGCGATACGCTCTTTGCCGCCAGCGTCGGCGGCGCATACGGTGACGCCAGCACCTACGACGACATCCTCAACAGCGTCCGCAGCAAGATCTTCACGCTTCCAGGCGACACCGTCGTCATGCCCGGCCACGGGCCGCCCACAACCGTCGCGTTAGAGAAACAGCATAATCCGTTTTTTCCATCACTGAGCTGATCCGGCGCAGC
>JASHPI010000090.1 GCA_030038215.1 Vulcanimicrobiota bacterium
CCGCCCAACGAATGGGACATTCCCGTGGAGACGCTAAACCTTTCGGTGCGATCCTTCAACTGCTTGAAGCAGGCCGGCATCTCCAAGGTCTCGGAGCTTCTCGATCTCACCGAGGATGAGATCATGAAGATGCGTAACTTCGGCAAGAAGTCGCTCGATGAGATCAAGCAGGTGCTTTCCGAGCGGGGGTTGACGCTGCGCCAAGCGTAGCGTTAGAAGGAGCGTAATGCCGCATTCGATCGCCTACAAGCGTCTCTCCCGCACCGACGGGCATCGCAAGGCGTTGCTGCGCAACCTTGCGACGTCGTTCTTCAAGCACGAGAAAATTGAGACGACGTCCACCAAGGCAAAGCAGATCAGCCGCGTGATCGAGCATCTGATCACCGCCGCAATGACCGGCGATCTGGCCGCGCGGCGTCAGGTCGCGGAATATATTACCGAACCGACGGTGGTGAAGAAGCTCGTGGAACAGATCGCTCCAGCATTGAAGGGCCGAAGCGGCGGATACACTCGCATCACGAAGACGCGCGTCCGCCCGGGCGACGCTGCCGAGCTTTCCCTGATCGAGTTGGTCAAGTAAACGAGCTACAAAGCTGAGTCGCGAGCGCTCGACACCGAGATCCTCGCGGTCGTCGCGGGCTGGCATCGCCAAAGTGAAAGCCTGGACGATACCCGCTTCAACGACCTGGCGCTGCGCCTCTTCGACTATCAGCTTCGCTATAACAGACCCTACGCGCGCTATTGTGCCGCAATCGGCGTTACGTCGCCGCGGTCGTGGTCGGAGATTCCCGCCGTGCCGGCGGGAGCTTTCAAGGAGGCAGAGCTAACCACCGGCGCCGCGGTGCAGGCGGCGCTCGTCTTTGAAACGAGCGGGACGACGCGCGGCGACTCCGGCCGGCATTACATGGAAACGCCGGCCCTCTACGACGCTGCCCTGCTCGCGGGGTTCGATCGCTTCGTTTTACGCGACGGACAGCGGCTGCGTTATCTCAACCTCGTGCCGAATCCGGCCGAGTCGCCCCACTCGTCGCTTGGATACATGATGGCACGCGTCGCGCAGATGCGAGGCGACGAGCATACGGGCTGGTATCTGAGCGGAGAGGAGCTGCGCCTGGATGCATTTCTAGCCGACGTGCAGGTCGCCGTCGCTGCGGCCCGACCGGTTTGCATCGCCGCGACGGCCTTCGCGCTCGTTCACTGTTTCGATGCGATGGACGCAGACGGTGGGAGTTTCGGGCTGCCGAAAGGCTCGCGCGCCGTCTACACGGGCGGCTTTAAGGGCCGGTCGCGCAGCATCGGCGCAGAGCAACTGCGCGCGGCGATTTGCGAGCGGTTTGGCTTGCCCGCGACGGCAGTCTTCGCCGAATACGGAATGACGGAGCTTACCTCGCAATACTACTCCGGCGGCGGCGCCCTCGAATATTCGGGGCCGCCGTGGCTGCGTGCGCGCGTCGTGGGCCCGGATCGAAAGACGCTCGCTTCGGGCGAGACCGGAGCGCTCGTCCACGTAGACCTCGCCAATCGCTCATCGTGCGTCGCAATTCAAACCGAAGATCTCGGGCTGCAAACCGCGCGAGGACTGGTGGTGGTGGGGCGCGAGATCGATGCGCCGGCCCGCGGCTGTTCGCTCGCGGCCGAGGACCTGCAGGTTAAGCGCTAGAGCTCTTTGCGTGCGCCAGGCGGCGGGAGCTGATCAGCCCGCTGTTGAGACCAGCCGTCGAGAGTCCGCCCCGAAAGCGGGCGTGCTCGACCTTCATGCAGCGGTCGACGACCACCGTCAAACCGGCGGCGTCGGCGAGTGCGATGGCTTCGGGGTTGACGACGCCGTATTGGAACCAAATCGCGCGCGCGCCGGCCGCGATTGCGTCTTTGACGACGTCGACCAGCTCGCTCGGCTTGCGAAAGACGTCCACGACGTCGGGGGCTCCGTGTTCTGCGGCGTACGCTTGGAGTGACGGATAGGCTGTAACGCCGTCGATTTCGGCAATCGTCGGATTGATCGGCGTGACGTGGTAGCCGCTCTGGGTACGCAAGTACGAAAAGACGGTATAACTCGGGCGTAACGGATTGTTCGATGCGCCGATCATAGCGACGCTCCGGATCTGCTCGAGCAGGTCGCGCCGCTGCGAGGGAGTCGTAAGAATCATCCGATCATCGAGCCCGCGGGCTGCGGGAGCGGGGCCGCTTGGCGCAACGCGTTGTCCAAATCCCAAATGAGATCGTCGACGTCTTCGAGACCGACCGAGAGGCGCACCGATTCGGGTTCCACCCCGGCTTTGTGCAACTCGTCATCGGAGAGTTGCGAGTGCGTCGTAGAAGCTGGATGAATGACCAAGCTCTTGGCGTCGCCGACATTCGCGAGGTGGCTCCACAACTCGAGCGCGTCGATGAACCGCCGCCCGGCGTCGCGTCCGCCGCGCAACCCAAAGGTGAAGATCGATCCCATCTGCGGCGGGCGAACCCAGGCGACCTCCGGCCGCTCTGCGAGAAAGGCCGCGATGGCGTGCGCGTTGCGGACGTGGCGCTCCATGCGCAGGGCGAGCGTCTCCAAACCCAACAGCAAGAGCCACGCATCCATCGGCGACATCTGTGCACCCACGTCACGCAACACCTCGACGCGGGCGCGCATCAGGAATGCGTACTCACCGAAGGTCTCGGTGAAGACCTTTTGATGGTAGCCCGGGCTCGGCTCCGAGAGCAGCGGAAAGCGGCCGTTTCCCCAGTGAAACGTTCCCGACTCGACCAGCACGCCGCCGATCGAAGTGCCGTGCCCGTTGATGAACTTCGTCGCCGAGTGCACCACGATGTCGGCGCCATGCTCGATCGGCCGGCACAGGTACGGCGTCGCAAACGTATTGTCCACGATCAACGGAATCCCGGCCTGGTGCGCGATCTCGGCAAACGCGCGTAGATCCGCCACCACGCCTGACGGGTTCCCGATCGTCTCTACGAAGAGAAACTTGGTGTTTGGCGCGATCGCGGCGCGGACGGCGCCGAGATCCTCGGCCGGGACGAATGTCGTGTCGATGCCCATCCGCTTGACCGTGACGGTCAGTTGAGTGACGGTGCCGCCGTAGACGTTCTGCGTGCAGACCAGATGGTCGCCGGCCTGCGCGAGCGAGAGCACCGTACAGAGTTGCGCGGCTAGGCCGCTGGAGAAGGCAATCGCGCCCAGGCCGCCTTCCAGGCTCGCCATGCGCTCTTCGAAGGCGGCGACCGTGGGATTACTGATCCGGCTGTAGATGTGCCCATAACTGCGCAGGGCGAACAGCTCCGCAGCTTGTTCGGTCGATCCGAAGACGTACGCCGCCGTCTGGTAGATCGGCGCCGCTCGCGAGCCCGTGACCGGGTCGGGAGGAGCGCCGGCATGGACCGCGCGCGTGGAGAAGCCGAATTGCCGGTCGTGGTGCATGACTCGGCTACTTCGCCCTATAATCGACTTATCATGGGCATGACACTTACCGAGAAAATCCTGGCTCGCCACGCGGGGCTCGACACCGTCGAGCCGGGACAGATCATCAACGCCAACGTCGATCTGGTGCTGGCCAACGAGCTCTCCGCTGCCGTAGCAATCGGGGTGATGCGCAAGATCAAAGGCGCGCAACGCGTCTTCGATCGCAGCAGGATCGCTCTGGTCGAAGATCACTTCGTCCCCGCCAAGGACGCGCAGTCGGCGTCGCTCGCGAAGTTGATGAAAGACTTCGCCGTCGAGCAGCAGATCGAGCACTTCTTCGACGTCGGTCGCGGCGGCATCGAACACGTCGTTTTGCCCGAGGAAGGTTTGGTCGCGCCCGGCGAGCTAATCGTCGGCGGCGATTCGCACACCTGCACCTATGGCGCGCTCGGCGCCTTCGCGACCGGCATGGGGTCGACCGATATCGCGGCCGCTTTCGTGCTGGGCGAGGTGTGGTTAAAAGTTCCGGCATCGATCAAGATCGTTTACGACGGTGAACCCGGTCGCATGGTCTATGCCAAGGACATCATGCTCCGCACCGTCGGCGAGCTCGGGATCGACGGCGCCACGTACCGCGCCATCGAGTATCACGGCACGACCGTCGACTCGCTGTCGATCACGGGACGCATTACGATGGCAAACATGGCGATCGAAGCCGGTGCCAAGAACGGCATCTTTCAAGCCGACGAAAAGACGATCGCGTTCGTGAAGGAGCGGACCGATCGACCCTTCATCGTCGAGCGGCCCGATGCCGACGCCGTCTACGAGCGGGTCATTTCGATTGACGTCGGTTCACTCGAGCCACAGATCGCCTGCCCGCATACGCCCGACAACGTTCACCCGATCTCCGAGATCGCGCGCGACGACATCCCGGTCGATCAAGTCTTCATCGGCTCGTGCACGAACGGCTACATGGAAGACCTGCGCATCGTTGCCAAAATTCTCGAAGGCAAGCGGATCGCACCGAGCCTGCGCGTGATCGTGAACCCGGGTTCGCAGAAGGTCTGGATGCAAGCCGCGCAAGAGGGCGTGCTGACGACTCTGGCGGCGGCCGGGTGCGCGGTGAATACGCCCGGTTGCGGCGCATGCTTCGGCGGGCACATGGGGACGCTGGGCGACGGTGAGCGCGCGATCTCTACGACCAATCGCAACTACGTCGGGCGGATGGGCTCGCCCAAAGCCGAGATCTACCTCGCGTCGCCCGCGACCTGCGCCGCATCGGCGCTGACCGGCAAAATCACGGATCCGCGCGTTCTAGAGCTCGCGCCAGTATAAGAAGGAAGAAACATGGAATCGAAGCTGCGCGGTCGCGCCCACAAATACGGAAAGAACGTCGATACCGACGTGATCATTCCCGGGAAATACTGCAACATCATCGACCCGGGCGAACTGGGAAAGCACGCTCTGGAAGGGATCGATCCCGAGTTCACTTCGCGAATGAATGCGGGCGACGTGATCGTCGCGGATACCAACTTCGGCTGCGGATCGAGCCGCGAGGTCGCGCCAATTGCGATCAAAGGTTCGGGCGCGGCAGCAGTCGTAGCGAAGAGCTTCGCGCGGATTTTCTATCGCAACGCGTTGAACATCGGCTTGCCGATCTTCGAATCGACTGAGGCCGTCGAGGGAATCGAATCGGGCGACGAAATCGAGCTCGAGCCGGCGACGGGGATCATCCGCAACATCACCAAAGGCACGGAGTTCCACTCGGCCGAGTTTCCGCCGTTCATGCGCTCGCTCATCGATGCCGGCGGCCTCGTCCCCTACGTCGAAGAACGCCTCGCTCAATCTGCTTCTAAGTAGCTCGCGCTTTTAACGGGAGCAAGCCGAAGCCGTCGCTCGGACGTTCGTCGCTTGCCTCCTGCTCGCTCCTACTCGTGCGCTTTTTCGCAACACCAATTGAAAACGCCGTCCATGGCTTTTGCGAAAAAGTCGCACGCCTCGCTTACGGCCTCGGCCTGCTCCCGTTCGGCGGAGACTTACCTGAGTGGTCCGTCACCCTTCGACAGGCTCAGGGTGACACCGGAGTTACGGTGGGTTGTAGGTGCCGCCGGGGCCGCCGCCGCTATTGGGCATTCCAAGGCCTCCCGGTGCCGGATTGACGTTCTCGATCCACTTCTCTTTGGCGCGATAGGAGGCAGTGAACGGCAGCTGCTCCTTCGGGGACGTGAACATGCCGAGCATGTCGGTCGTGCCGTCGAGCTTTCCTTCGAAGAGCAGCGACGTGCCGTCGGGCATGGAGACGATCATGCGAACGGCTTCGCCATCGACGGATCCGGCCAGCGGATAGGTCTTCTTTGAACCGTCGAGATAGGTGCCGGTGAGCGTGTCACCGCTCTG
>JASHPI010000091.1 GCA_030038215.1 Vulcanimicrobiota bacterium
ACGCTGAGTGACGCGATCGGCTTCCAGGGAATCGAGCACCACCAATCGAGCGATAATCGCGCGCCGGACGACTTTCTCACCGATCCAAATGAAGCGCTAGCTTCTGGGGACCTCATCACGCACGAGTTCTCGCACTCCTGGAACGGCAAGTACCGGCGGCCGGCCGACCTCACCACGCCCAACTTCCAGGTCGCGCAGCTGACCGATCTGCTCTGGGTCTACGAAGGCATGAATCAGTACCTTGGCGATCTGCTGTCGTTCCGCGCCGGAATCCGCGAGCCCAAACAATATCCGGAGTACCTGGCAACCATCTACGCCGACATGGACTATCGGACAGGGCGATCGACGACGCCGCTGATCGACCTCACGACCGGCGCTCCGTACTACTACGTGGCGCGCGGCGCTTACCCATCAATTCGGCGCGGCGCCGGGGATTTCTATAGTGAGGGCGAGCTCGTCTGGCTGGACGCCGACACGATTATTCGCGAGCGCTCCCACGGAGCGCGCTCGCTCGACACATTCCTTCACCGCTATACCGAGCCGTCGGTAACCGGGCCGATCGTGGTGACCTACACGCGCGCCGAGATCGAGAATCTGCTCAATGAAGTCGAGCCCTACGATTGGCATGCCTTCTTCCAGAAATACGTCTACCAAATCAGCATTCATCCGCCGACCGACATGCTCGCGCGCTCCGGCTGGAAGATGGTCTACACATCGAAGCCGAATGAGTTCATCGAGGCGATGCAGGCCTCCGAGCCCGGCGTCCTGGGGTGGTACGCTTATGGCGCCGACCTCAACGACGAGGGGGTCGTGCGCGACGTGCGTCAGGGCTCCGCGGCTTGGCGAGCCGGTCTCGCGCCCGGCATGCATATCCTCGCGGTGAACGGCCAGCAGTTCTCGCCCGACGTGCTCGCATTCGCGGTCCGCCTGGCGGAGCATTCCAGCGCACCGATCTCGTTGATCACTACGCAGACCGGCTGGTATCAAACGCTTTCGCTCGATTATCATGGCGGCGCTCGCTATCCGCATCTCGAGCGCGTCGCGGGCACGCCGGATATGCTCGCGCAGATCATGGCACCACACGCCAAATAGACGGATGCTACATGGCGGCGAGCCGGTGCAAGAGTTTGGCGTACTCTACGGCTTCCTTCTGGACGGCGCTGTTTCGTACGATACCGGCTTCAGAGAACAACGTCAGGAGCAACGCGTAAGGTACGCCGTACCGTTCGGTCAATCTGCGCGCTTCGGCGATGTGCTCGCGAGCGCGGCGCGCATCGCCGCGCTTTGCGAAGCATACTGCAAGGAGGCGGTGCGCGTCTCCGACGCCTCGCGCGAGGTTCCTTGCGCCGTATCCCGCCAGCGCCGCCTGCGCCTCCACCATTGCCGACTCGTCGCCGAGGCAGACGAGCGCGGTGGCGGCAACCGCGTGCCAGCTAGGCAAATGGTCAAGCGGGTTTGCGCCTTTTGGACCGATATATCCAATTGCGGAAAGCGCTTCGCGCGCGCGTCCGCTCATGGCGTATGCATGGGCCGCTTCCATAGCTAAGTTCGCGCGATCACCTGGCACGCCCGCGTCGGAAAACGGCAACGTGCGCTGGTACCACGCGATAGCCTCGTCGTATGCACCGCTAATAGCATTGAGGCCGACCAGATAGCTAGACAGTCTGCACACCGTCGACGACCAAGCCGATTCTGAGGCAAGGCGAAGAAGCACGGAGACTTCCGTGACTGCTGCTTTCGTTCTTCCACTAATGCAGGCGTCGACCGCGGCGCAAAACGCCAAGATTTCGACAGCCTTCGGACGTCGGCGCAATCCGAATCGTTCGATCAGTTCGGCGGCTTCTCCAAGGGCCTCTCTTGCGCGCGCGTGAGCCCCCTGCCGGAAGTCGAGGGACGCCATATCGAAGAGCCCATCGGCGAGCGCGGAGCGCACGTCAGGTGAAGTCGGATCAAATGCGACGCCGTAACGCAGAAGTGCTAGCGACTGCGTCAACTGCGATGCGGTGTCGCTCGAACTGCGGACAAATCGCGCGCGCAACCGCGTGAGGCGGCCGTTCAGCGAAACCTCTGAAGCGCAGGCTCGGCTGTCAAGCAGTTGACCAGCCTCGTTTATCGCATCGCTTGAGCTGAACTCATCGCCAAAGTCAGCCGCAGTCTCCGCCAACTCGAGGAGCAAGTCCGCACGGTCGACGCGCGCTGGTGCGTTTGCTGCCAGCGAACGGAAGACGTCGAGACACCGTACGCTTCCCGATTGTGCAAGACTTCGGGCGTATGCTCTGCCGGCCGGTTCGGCTTCGCAACTCAGCGCAGGCACACGGGCGGCGCCGCCGTCCATGCCTAGGTGGATGCTCTCATCCGGAAGGTGAGCGCTGAGCGCGAAAAGAGCTTGGCGGCGATCCCGGAAGAACTGGCGCCGCGACAGCGCCAACGCTTGCTGGACATCGCGCGCGCGCTCACGCTCAAGATCGTACCGCCGCACAATTTCTCGTTGACGCACCGGCAGCCTGAAGAGGGCGATTTCGACCGCACCGCGCGACTCGGGACGCCGGAGCGAGCGGCGCACGGCGGACAG
>JASHPI010000092.1 GCA_030038215.1 Vulcanimicrobiota bacterium
CGATCCCCGATTCCGCCGGGCACACGCAGTCCCCACATCCTCGTGCGGCCGTTCTCGACGGGCACGGCGGCGTCTTCGCCGCGAACAAAAGCCCGAACGATCGGCGCACAGCCTTCCGCCTGAACCGCTACCATGAGCGGGCGCGCCGCGCCGATCCAGCCAAGCCGCTCGAGCTCGCCGAACGCCTTCCACATCCCAACTAAGCCGGTGCCGCCGCCCGTCGGATAGATAATCGTCCCCGGCACGCGCCCCAGCTGCTCGACCAGCTCGTAGGCCATCGTTTTCTTTCCCTCGACACGATAAGGCTCGCGGAACGTCGCGACGTTGAACGCGCCGGTTTCGCGCGCATGCTCCGCCGCGCGGCGGCCGGCTTCGTCGATCAGACCATCGACCATTACCGCCTGCGCGCCATAACTCTCGATTTCTTCGACGAGCAGCTCCGGCGTGTCGCGCGGAACGTAGACGCGCACGCCGATCCCGGCGCGCGCGCCGTACGCCGCCAGCGCGCCGCCGGCATTCCCGGCGCTCGGTGCGACCAGCGACGGCACTCCCAGACGCTTTGCAACGGTAACGGCAACCGACATGCCGCGCGATTTGAACGAGCCGGTCGGATTTTGGGCCTCGTCCTTCACGTACACATCGTCGCGCCGCGTCGCCCGACGCGAAAGCCGAACCAGCGGCGTAGCTCCTTCGCCCAACGAGACGGGCTCCTCTCCGTCGGCGATAGGTAGCATCGCTCGGTAGCGCCACATGGTCCATTCGTTCGAAATGGCCGTTCGAGGCATGCGTTGACGCGGATAGCGCACCAGCAACGGTGCGCCGTCGCTTGGGCAGACGCTTGCGAGCGCCAGCGCGGAAAAGCGATGTGCCCGATCCCGCGAGCATTCCAGGAAGACGGATGACATCAGTGCTTCCACAAGAAGTAGATGGGGATCGCGCTCAATACGATTGCGATGCCAATTCCCGCGTCGAGCGGATAAGCGACGATGGTCGCAATAGCGACGCCCCACGACGCCAGCATGTACACGGCCGTCGAGAGCGGATGCCATGGAACGCGGAAGCGTTCGACGTAGGCATTCCCCTGCCGGAGGTCCCGCGCGCGAATGACGAAGAGGGCGAGGGCAAGCAGGCCGTTGAATAGATAGACGGTCGAAACGACGAAGTTTAAAATATGTTCGTAGCTCGCCGAGATCGCGATCACCATCGCGAAGACGGCTTGCAGCACGATTGCAACGACGGGTACGCGCGTTCTGGGAGCGATCCACGCCACCGCACGAAAGAAGAGCCCGTCTTGGGCCATGGCATGATAGAGGCGTGGCACCGTGAGCATGCGGTTGCTCATGAATCCAAGCGTCGTGATGGCGATCGCCAGCGAGGCGAGGCGCGCGCCCGCGGAGCCGGCGGCGGCCAGCAGCACGGCGGATGCCGGCACGGCCGTTTGGGCTAAGTCGTCGACGCCGAGTACGCGTATGCAGACCGCATTCACCAGCAGGTAAAGTACGGCGACGCCGGCGATCCCTAGCCAAAGCGCTTGCGGTAAGGCGCGCACGACGTGTTTCGCTTCGGGCGCCATAAAATTCGCGACCACGGCTCCGTTGTAAGCGAAAAGCACCGGTATCAACGAAACGCTGAAAACGCCTAACGTGCCGGGCGCCATGCCGTAGGCGACGGCGTGCAAGTGCCCCGCCGCGGGCGCGAGGAAGCCGGCCACGATCACGCCGCCGAGCGCCGCGACCTTCAACAACGTCAATCCGTTCTGTACGTTGCCGCCCTCACGAACGCCCATGCAGTTGAGCAGTGCCAGCGCCCCGAGGGCCGCCGCCGCGATCACGGCCGGCGCGATTGCAAGCCCGGTGAGCGAAAGAAAGTAGCCGGCAAAGAGCACGGCCGCTGCAGCCAGACCTCCGGTAAAGGATGCCAGCATCGCCGTCCAGCCGTATGCGAAGGCAACGACCGGGTGGAATGCATCGCGCAGATAGTCGTAGACGCCGCGCCCTTCGGGGCGTCGAGCGGCCAGCTCGCCGAGCACGAAGGATCCGAACAGCGCGATGATTCCCCCCACGACCCACGCGGCATAGATCAGTCCGGGCAGGTGAATTCGCTGGGCCACGACCGACGGCGTACGGAAAATTCCGGAGCCGATCACGCTTCCCATCACGATGAGCGCCAAATCGTAAACTCCGAGACGCCGCGCGAGCGTCGTCAATCGATCATCGCGTACCGAGCACGGCGCGCGCGTGCGATCCGCCGTCGAAGCGCTCGGTCACATTGAAATCCTCGGCCATAGACCAAACGATGTAAAGCCCGCGCCCTCTTTCGCTGAGCAAATCCGTCGGCAGCCTCGGGACGAGCGTGAAGCCCGGACCACGGTCGAGCACGTGAAGAACCGGCGCCGCCTCGCTCCAGTCGAACATGATCTCGATCGGCCCGGGCGCAAAACGTACGACGTTGCCGAGCAGCTCGCCGAAAACGAGCTCGGCCGCGTCCAGCCGTCCGTCGCTGACGCCCCCGTCGCGTAAGGCGCTGACGAACGAATGGCGGGCGCTATGGGCAGCGGTTGCATCGTTCGTATCAAAGGCCCAGCGGCGAGTCCGAGCGCTGGCAACGGTATCGACGCTTCCTTCGATCGGCGCGTCGAGCCGAAGCGTGAGGATAACGACGTCGTCGTTGTTCCCGGCTTCGAGCACGGCGTGGTAGAGAGCGTCGGCCGGGTTCGGACTGTCTGCAATCTTGGCAGAGGCAACTGCCGCGCGCAGCCGCTCTTGACCGCGGACGATGTCACGCTCGGCTTCGATCAGGCCGTCGCTGTAGAAGACTACCAATGCCGACTTGGGGAGTATGACGCGGGCGGCCGTTTCGCCGCGAACGCGCAACCCAAGCGGCAAGCCCCCCGTGGCAAGTGCGGCCACTTCGCCGCCGGCGTCCCGCACCAGCGGGGGAGGATGTCCCGCCGAAGCGTACGTCAAGGTGCGCGCAACCGGATCGAAGATACCGACGAATGCGGTTACGAAGATGTCGGGGTGTTCGGTCTTTAACGTGCGATCGGCCGCGTCGAGCATCGCGATTGGATCGGCATAAACTTGCGCGACGCCGCGTATCACCTGGCGCATCGATGACATGATCACTGTGGCGGCCAGGCCGCTGCCGGCCACGTCTCCGATCGAGACGACAATCCGGCCGTCGCTGAGGCGCAGCGCGTCGTACCAATCGCCGCCAAGCAGTTCTCGATCGCTGGCCGGCACGTAGATGCCGGTAAAGCGGATGCCTGCGAGCTGCGGAAGCGACATCGGCAAGGCGGCGCGCTGGAACTCTGCGGCGACCTCGCGCTCCCGCTCGTAGAGGCGGGCGTTCTCGATCGAGACGGCGGCTCGTTTCGTCAGCTCTTCGAAGATCGGGAGATCCTCTGGTTCGTAACGGCGAGGCGTCTGTGCCCAGTAGGCCACCAGCGAGCCGATCGTTCGTCCCCGCGTTCGCAACGGGATCGTTACCGCCGAGCGGGGGGCGAGCTCGCGGATGACCGGGAGCAGGTCGGAAGCCGCCGTCTTTTTGATCTGTTCGTCGCCGATCTCACGTACGATGATCGGACGATTCTTTTGAAGGGCCGCGGCAATCGTAGGCTCTGCCTGCCGATCGTGATTGTATCGACCTAAGAGCTGCTTGACGAGGCAGAATTTCGCGGGATCGGCGTGTGTAATGGCTTCGGTCTTTAACCGGTCATTCTCGTCGAAAAGATCGATCGCTGCCCAATCGCCGAACTCCGGAACGATCAATGCTAGCAGGCGGTCGAGCGTCGTCTGCAAATCGAGTGACTCCGCAAGCACTTCTCCGGCTTTGGCGATGAAAGCGAATCGCTGTCCCTGCCGCTTGTAATCGTCGATGTCGGTGCAAAGCCCGAGCCATCCTTGGCTGCTGCCTCGTGCTTCGTGCAGCGGCGAGACGTGGACGCGGAACCAGCGCATTCCTGCGTCGGCTCGCCGCAACCGCAGCTCCACCGCGAATGGCATTCCGCCGCGCATCCCGGCGGTCAGCCGCTCCCGACTCGCTCGGCGATCGTCGGGGTGAATCGACCGCATCCACGCTTCAGCCACGTCCTCGGAACGCTCACGCGAGGAGCGACGCGCGCCGGTGTATTCATACCACTTCTGGCTGAGCCGATCGATGCGTCCGGCAGGCGTCGCTATCCACGCGACTTCGGGAATTTCGTCAATCGCGGCGTGCTGGAAATCCGTTGACGGCCTCATCTCACTAGCGGTGACATTCTTGTCTGAGGCGCGGATACCATCCCGCTAACAGGTTTTTTGGCGCCTGGGGCGCAGAGAGGCTGCGCGATGAAAAATCTTATCGTTTTCGACTTGGACGGCACGCTTGCGAAAAGCAAGATGGCATTGGATGACGAGATGGCGGAACTACTTGCGCGCCTGCTGGCCGTCATTAAGGTCGCGATAATCTCGGGCGGCGACTTTCCGCAGTTTCAGACCCAGGTGCTCGCGCGTCTCCCAGCCGGTTCGAATCTGGGAAACCTCTCGATCCTGCCGACGTCCGGAACTAAGTTTTATGCCTACGACGGCGAGTGGCGCAAGCTTTACTCGGACGACTTGAGCGCATCCGAGAAGAAGAAGATCGAAGATTCCCTCCAAGCGGCGGTTGCGCAAGCCGGCTTTACGCCGTCGCAGACGTGGGGCGAACCGATCGAAGATCGCGGCACGCAGATCACGTACTCGGCGCTCGGCCAGCAAGCGCCGCTCGAAGCCAAGGCGACATGGGATCCCGACTTTGCGAAACGCAAGAAGATCATGTCGATCCTCGATACCACGCTGCCGGAGTTTTCGGTTCGTACGGGAGGCACGACGTCCATCGACGTGACGCGTCCCGGCATTGACAAGGGCTATGGCATTCGCAAGCTACGCGATGTACTGGGAATACCGATTGAGCGGATGCTGTTTATCGGCGACGCGCTCTTCCCGGGCGGAAACGACTATGCCGCGCTCCAGGCGGGTGCCGAAAGCATCGAAGTGCGCGATCCCGAGGAGACCAAGCATATCATCGAAGCGATCGTCGCGTGTTTGCGTTAGGGCAGAGCCTCCCAAGGATTCGACTTAGGGGTTGAAACCCGTTTTGCGCCAGCGATCGAAGCGATCGCACATTTCGTCGGACCAGCGCGCTTCGCCCGAACCGCGGGGCGGCATGACTCCCTGGCTCACCGTCGAGTAGATGGCATCGGCATGCGCCTCGACGTCGGCTTTATTTGAAAGGTCGAGGTCGAAGGGCTTCATGTGCTCGACGTCCGTGTCGGTAAACATCGGGCGAATATCCTTGGCGAAGCTGGGCGCGCTTTCATCGCTCATAGCATGGCCTCCAATCGCGGCGCAATTCAGTTCCTAAGCTTTGAATGGCTTGCTGACCGAGTCGCCGGAGAACTGCTCCACGGTTTTTCCGGTCTTTGGATCTACCGTGTAGAGCAGATCGGCGATCTCGTCGGCGTGGTCCTCTTCGTCTTTAAGGATCTCCTCGAACATCCGCCGGCTGACCGGATCCGCTTTGCCGAAGAACTTGACGATGTCGCTGTAAATCTTGATGACGACCCGCTCGGCAAGCAGATCCTCGCGCAACAGGTCCGCCAACGTGTGACCGCTTTCAAACGATGAGAAGGCTCGTTTGCTGATGCCGTTCGGGTCCAAGTTTGGAACGCCGCCAAGCTGTTTGATGCGATCGGCAATCATCTCCAAGTGCTTCTCCTCGTCGAGCCAGTGCTCTTTGAAGAGATCTTGCAGCTGCTCCTGATGGATCGAGGTCGTCATGTAGTAGTGCTGCTTGTAGCGGAGGACGCAGATGATCTCCGAAGCCAACGCTGCGTTGAGCACTTCGTAGACTTTCTCGAGAGACAACGAATAGTATGGCGTGACGGGCCCGTTCTCCATCGACTCTCGGACCTTGGCTTCGATTTCCTTAACGTCGGACAGAATTGACATGCAGCCCCTCACTCTCGACTTCTTACGGCAACGTACTCCGCGCGTCGCGCGGCATGGGCCCCCTTAGCTGGCGCTCACTTTTTACCTAGGGAAGGAAACCCCTCCAAAGACCGCTCGGCGACGGAACGGCGTGCTGTGCCTATTTCACGGTGACGCTGACGGCCGGCGAGGCGATGCCGTTCGCAACGACTTGAAGCCGGCTTGCGCCTGAATCGATCTTTGCCGGAACGTCGAAGTGAGTCGACACGATCAATGACCCGGTGGCGACGCCCATCGAGCTATGATCGTGCGTTCTCGCGTAAAAGACGTCGCCGGTCTTCGTGTTCGTGATCCGCACCAACGGGTAGTTGGTCGCATTTTGGAACTCGTCGCCATATGCCATGGCCTGCGACAGCCCGTTGAACTGCGTTCCCGAGATTTTGTACGTGCTTCCCGGCGATAGAGACGGGGGGAACGTCTTGATGTGCGGCGCCCAGCTCGCCTTGGGCTTGCCGGTCGGCGTGTAGAGCGTGGCGGTCGTGCCCAGCATCAGGATCTGACCCGTCGGCAACAGAATCGGAACCCCACTGGCATAACCGACCTGGGTGAACGTGCTCCCGTTGAAGTCGTAGAGCGCGCCGCTCACGCCGATGACTAAAACGTCCCCGCTCGGCGCAAGCATTGCCCACGAGTCGCCGGCGTTGTCGTCATTCGGAAAGTCGGGCCCGGCCGTCCACGTTCCCGAGCTTCCGGAGATTTTGTAGATGGCGGTGTTCCCGTCGCCGGTGCCGCTGGGACCCGTTCCAGAACCGGTAGCGAAAACCGTCCCGTCCGGGCGGAGCATCGCCGGGCCGATTTCGCCCGGCGGAAGATAACAGTCCTTGGGCTTCGGTCCGTACGTTAAGCAATAGTGAAAAGGCGAGGGCGAGCGCAGGTCGACGACCGTCGAGCCGGCGCTCGTCCAGGTTCCGGTGGATGGGTTGTAGCGTTCCGAGTTGGGAGCATCCAGGACGTCCGCCGTGAGAATTTGGCCGTCGGGAAGGAGCGTCCAACCCTCCTCCGCGTTCCAATCGGCCTTCCCCGCGTCGCCGACTTCGTGCCATCGCAGCGACTTGGGATCGAGATAAGCGTCCCAGGTGTGGAGTTTATCGCCCAAAAGGTAACGGCCATTCGGCAGAACGCTGCTCGGCGAATCGCCGATCCATCTCCAGTGCTTGGGATGGTTCGGGTGGCCGAGCGGAGTCCACGTGGCGGTCTTCGGATCGTAGACGGCGCCGAGGTTCACGAGTTGCAGGTCGTACGGACCACCTTGGTTATATTCGCCGCCGATAATGACGAGGCGTCCGTCGGCCATGAGCGCGGAGGCGTTGGCGTCGGGAGCGTAGCCTGCCTGAAGCGACCCAACCTGCGTCCAAGTTCCGTCGGAGTAGTCTCCCTTCGCATCGGGAACGTAGTCGAACCACTCGTTCCACGAACTGTAGCTTTGAGCCAGAATCGAACCGTCGGTCATCAAGTATGCAATCTGCATCGGCGCCGGCGGTTGCTGTTTGACGACGGTAAAGCGAGGCCCGTGCAGCCGGCTGAGAACGACGTCGCTGGTTGGAACGCCGGTGACGGACGGAACCGATCCGCCTGCGGAACAGCCCGCCATCGCGATGGCGAGGCTCGATGTGAGGGCAGCGAATACCGACTTGCTCCAAAAGCGAATCACGCGCAAACCTCCAAGACGCAGCAGATGGCTCGCGACTGTTACGAACTCGCTAAACCGTTCCCTCCTCATTGGGAGGCAAGGGAGCTTAGTGCGGTGGTCGCATTTCTTATAGCAGCCATCATGCGCGCGAGCGCCTTTTGCAGCGTTTCCGGTTTGCCACTCGCGAAGACGATCTCCGGGAAGCTCGTGTAGACGCGATCGATCGTATGGTAGTAAGCGTTTTGCAGCAGGCCGTCTTCAGCGAAGAAGGCGTCGCGCGAGGCTTGCTCGCGCGCCGCAAGGGACTGCATGGCGGTTACGTCCCCTTTGGTTTCGGCTTGTTGCATCGCAAGATCGGCTTGATGCGCCTGCACCCGATAAGCATCGAGGGCAGCTCGCAGCTCCGCAAGAGTGACCGCGCCGTTGGTCCGCTCGAGCGTGGAGACTTGTAATGGAAGCAGATCCTCGAGCATCTGCGCCGGAATTTCTTCGATCCGCAACGGTGCAACGGTGGCATTGGCGGCGCGCATTGCTTGAATGCCGGTCACTTGCGCGGTGACGACCGCCTCCCGCATGCCGGGATCATAGGTGCGCAGCCCGTCGAGATTGTCTTCGGCCGTGTGATGGGCTCCGAACGGACCGTAGTAGCCGTTCGACGTGCTAAGCACGCCCAACATATAAGCGAAGTTCTGATGATCGGATCCGCCGACGATCGGATTGAGCAGCGGTCTTTCGCGTTGGTCGCGCATGCCGAGCATGCCTTTGCCGTCGGCGGCCGGCACGACGTCGCAGATCTGCTTCATGAATGCGTAGAGCCCCGGCGATGCGCTCACGACAAAGGGATCCCCCGTCGTCAGCTGATCGGTGTTGATGTATTGGAAGACGTTCTTACGCAGCTGCGGTCCGTACTGGTAAATGTACGCGGCCGAGCCATAGAGCCCCAACTCGTGGCCGTCCCACGACGCGATTTCGACGGTTCGTTTCGGTCTCCAACCTTGCTGCGCGAGCGCGTGAAACCCGTCGGCATCTTGCAGGAGCACGGTAGTGCCGCTTCCCGGATCGATCGCGCCGAAGGTCATCGCATCGCGGTGACTGCCGATCATCACGATCGAGTTCGGTTGTTCGCTTCCCTTCATGTCGCCAAAAACCAGCCAGATCTTTTTGAGCTCGCGCTCGAACTTCACGTGCACGCGCGCGATCTCGTTTCCACCAAAATGCTGCACGAACTCGAACATCGGATGCCATGCTTGCGGAACGACTTTACCGCTGAGGCCGGCCAGGAGCGTGCGCGCCGTTTGCTGCGTGATGCTCAGCTCGGGAATCGTCGCATGCGGAATCTGCTCCCAGCTCTTATGCGGCGCTCCCACCACCGGCGCGCTCCCGGGGCTGGTGGGGTCGCCGGGCGGATACGCGAGGAAACCGCGCGGCGACAAACCGCCCATGCGCTCGGCCATGTTGGTGTTCTTGAAGTTGCCGTCGGGCCACATCGCGCCGCCGCCATAACCGCTTAGCGCCGGATCCATGAACTCGAGGATGCCGGCGACGCCGCGCTTGCGCAGCTCGTTGTAGGCGTTGTAGCTGGGATCGATCGCGCGAATGCCGCCGCCGCCCGGCGCGCTCAACCGCACCAGCACGATCGCCCCTTTGAGGCTAACGTGCTCGGCGTCGATCTCGGCCATGTCATCTTTCGAGGCGGTGTTGACGTAGATGACCGGTCCCGTGACGTCGCCGTCTCCGGACTCTTCCAAAAATGGTTGGCCGGCCAGGCGTTCCCACTCGGTACGATGGCCCGGCGCCCCTTCGAGGAGATCGAAGTTCAGGTGACGCGGCAACAGCATCGTCAGGCTCTGCTCGAGCGGTCCCGTGAACTCGACCTCGTACTCTTGAATGCGCGTCGTGAAACCGTCGTCTTCCAGACGCCGTTGGACGTAAAGCGCCGTCGCATAATCCGCGGCGGAGCCCGCGCGGTGCGGAACCGAGGAGAGATGGCGTTCGATCTCCATCGCGTTTGCGGCGCTCGGCACGGCCATCATCGTCTTCTCTGCATCGAGCTCGGCGGCCACGGCCGGTCCGACAGCCCAGCCGACCAGCGCGGAGTCGGACGAAACCGTCGACGGGAGGGCCGCGGTCGGCGGCGGCGTTTGAGCGCTGCCCGGTGCCGCCAGCGCGGCGCCCAAAGCGACAACGCATGCGGCTGCCAGGAACCGTCGCACCGTGAAATGCATGTTCGCTCCTCCTAGTACGTGTAGTACGTGATTTTCGGACGCTAGTACATCAATTTGCGGACCAGATACGTCATCTCGAGCGCGCTGGTGAAGGCGCGCTCGCGTAGATTGGCGCCTGCGCCGTGGCCGCCTTCGACGACTTCGTAAAACAGATACGGGTCGTGGAGTGCCGCCAGCTTGGCGGCGAATTTGCGCGCGTGTTGCGGGCCGACCCGATCGTCTTTAGTCGTCGTCCAGATGAACGGCTCGGGATAGGTCACGCCGGGCTTCAAGTTATTGTAGGGCGAGATCGAGGCCAAGAATGCCCGCTGCTCGGGATTCGAGACGCTGCCGTATTCACCGGTCCACGACGCGCCCGCTTCGATCTGCTCGAAGCGAAGCATGTCGAGCAGCGGAACTTGAATGTCGACCGCATGCCAGAGTTCCGGGTGCTGCGTGAACTCGACGCCCATGAGCAGGCCGCCGTTCGAACCGCCTTCGATTCCCAACCGGCGCGGACTCGTCACCTTGGTCGCGATCAGGTCCTGCGCAACCGCCGCGAAATCGTCGTAGATGCGCTGGCGGTGCGTGGTCAGGCCGGCTTGGTGCCACGCCGGTCCAAATTCTCCGCCGCCGCGGATGTTTGCCAGCACGTAGACGCCGCCGCGCTCGAGCCATAGCTTCCCCAGGGTCCCGTTGTAATTCGGCGTTTCGGAAATGTCGAACCCGCCGTAGGCGTAGAGCAGCGTCGGGTTGTTGCCGTCGAGGATCATGTTCCTCGGATGCACGATGAAATACGGTATCTTCGTTCCGTCCTTCGAGGTCGCCTCACGCTGCTCGACGACGTCCTTTGAGGCGTCGAAGCGCGGCGGCGAGGTCTTGATGATCTTTAGGCTCCGGTCGCCGGCGTCGAGTTGCCACAGCGTTGGAGGTGTCAGAAAGCTCGTCGCCGTGATGTACGCAGTTTCGCCGTGCTGGTCGGTATCGTTCACGATCAGCGACGAGTTGTCGGGCAGATCGAGCCGCTGCTTCGACCAGCCGCCTTCGATGGTGGGCGTGTAGAGCCAGATTCGGCCGCGCACGTTCTCATAGGTCGTCAACAGTAGCTGCGAGCTGGTCTGGTCGACGCCCTCGAGCGTTTCGCGCGGGCCCGGCGCGTAGACGAGCGCCGGCGTCAGATGCTGCGGTTGCGAGGTCGCGGCGGAGAGATCCACCGAGACCAGCGAACCCGCCGGGAAGGTCGTTGCGTTCGCGCTCCACGGCTTTTGCAGGCTAAACAGCAGACGCCCGGCCACGAGCCCGCTCGGCTGCGATTCGAGCGGGAGGCTCAGCTTTTGCGGGCCGCTGCGCGTTAGAAGGTAGTATTCCGTTTCGAAGGTGGAGATTGGACGGGCGATGAGGATCGCATAGTGGCCGGCGCCGTCGTGCAGCGCCAGCGGTTGAACGCCGTAACCGCCGTCCGTTTTTGCGCCGCGAAAGACCTCGACGGCGCTCGAAAGCGGCTGCCCGCGCTGCAGGCGCTTGACGATAAAGGGATAGCCCGAACTGGTGAGATCGCCCGGCGACCATTCGCGCGAGATCAGAATGGAATCGGCGTTCTCCCACGCGACGCGCTGCTTACCGCGCGGGAGCGCGAATCCGCCGTAGACGAAGCTTCCGCTCGCGAGGTCGAACTCGCGGACCGTCACCGCGTCTTCTCCGCCGTCGGAGAGGCTGACGAGGCAGCGATTCTCCGCCGGCCAGAAACAATCGGCTCCCTTCCAAACCCAATTGGCGTTTTCGGCCTTGGCCAGCGCGTCCAGGTCGAGCGTCGTCGTCCAGGTGGGCGATGGGCCGGCAAAATCGACGGGAGTCGTGTGGCGCCAGATGCCGCGAACGTGATCGTCGTCCTGCCAGAAGTTGTAGACCGCTCGCGCGATAAACTCGGGCGTAGGTATTCGATCCTTGGCCTGCGCGATCTTCAGCGCGTCGGCGTACAAGGCCGGGAAGTTCGGATCCGTCTGCAAGACGCCCAGCGTCTTGGCGTTCTCGGCCTTGACCCACGCCGTCGCGCGCGCGCCGTGGACGTCCTCCAGCCAGAGGAACGGATCGCCGGCATCGGCGCCGCCCTGCGCGGTCTGCGCTGCGGCGCTCGCGGTCATGACGAGCAGTGATGAGAGAACGGCAAATGCAAGATAGCGACTCATGCGAGCTGGAGGGTATTACTCTTGCGTTTGATTGAGCTTGCCCATCAAGAATTCATAGACCATCACGAAGTCGCCGCAAAAGGACAGCGCGGGATGCTCGAACGTCTTCGGCTGATTCTTCTCGAAAATCCAGTGCGAGACGAAGGCCGGCAAATATCCGAGTGCCAAGCCTGCGGCCACAACCACGGGACGCCGCAGCAATATGCCGGTCGTGCCGACGGCAAGTCCGCTCACCAAGCCGAGGGTGTGCACGACCTTCGTGCGCCGGTCGGCGTGCGCCGCTAGATACTCGGGATAAAACTCCTCGAACGTCATCGGCCGCTCCTCATGGTGAGTGGTCGTTCCACGCTCGGCCCGACGCGCCTCTGCGCATCGCGTGGGGGCCTGGGCCGGTCGATGCGCGAAGCGTCTGCGCATGAAAATTGCGCGCGCGGTAAACATCGATGATCTGCGGAAGATGGCCAAACGCCGCCTGCCGCGCGTCGTTTTCGATTATATCGACGGCGGGGCCGACGGCGAGGTGACGCTGCGCGAAAACTGCCGTGCATTCGACGACGTGATCTTTCGCCCGCGCAATGCGATCGCCAATGCGCCTTGCAATTTGCGCACTAGCGTCCTCGGCCAGACGATCGAGCTGCCGGTGATGCTGGCGCCGGTCGGCAGCCAACGCATCTTCTATCCGCGCGGCGAATGCGTCGCCGCGCACGAGGCCGGTGTAGCCGGCACGACTGCCGTTCTCTCGACGCTCTCGGGGTGCCGCCTCGAGGAGGTCAAAGCCGACACCAGCGGCCCGATGTGGTACCAGCTCTATCTGGTCGGCGGCCGCGACGTCGCGATGCATGCGATCGCTCGCGCACGCGCGGCGGGCTTCTCGGCGCTCGTCGTCACCATCGATACGCCGGTTGCGGGACTTCGCGAGCGCGACGTGCGCAACGGATCCAAGGAGCTGCTGACCCGCAAGCCTTTGGCGATACTGCCTTACTCGCCGCAGCTGTTGCTGCATCCGCGATGGCTGTTGGCCTTTCTGCGCGACGGCGGCCTGATGGAGTTTCCCAACATCGCCTCGCCCGACTCGAAGCCGATGCCCTACCTCGATATCGGCCCGGCCCTCGAGCAATCGACGGTATCGTGGGACGATCTGCGCTGGATACGGGACGCGTGGAACGGTCCGATCGTGATCAAGGGCGTCCTCACCGGCGAGGACGCGCGGCGAGCCGTCGACGCGGGCGCCGCCGCGATCGTAGTGTCGAATCACGGCGGACGTCAGCTCGACGGCGTCTCGGCGACGGTGCGCGCTCTTCCCGAAGTCGTCGTCGCGGCCGGCGAACAAACGCAAGTGCTGCTAGATGGCGGAATCCGCCGCGGCGGCGACGTCGTGAAGGCGCTCTGCTTGGGCGCGCGAGCCGTCTTAGTCGGCCGCGCCTACGCCTACGGCCTGGCGGCGGCCGGCGGACCCGGCGTCGCGCGCGCACTCGACATCCTGCGCACGGGCATCGTCCGTACGCTGCGCCTGCTCGGCTGTCACGACGTCACGGAGCTGAACGCAAGCTTCGTCGAGGTTCCAGCGGCTTGGACCGCGCGCGTCTAGTTTCGGGCTCCTAGTTCGTATCGACCGGCTCGTCGGAGGGCGGCTGGCGCTCGAAGAACGACTTTGAGTACTTGGCCTGAATCGTAACGAACTTTCGCGGCTTTTGCGTAAAGTCGAAGACGTCCTCGATGCTGGTCGAGCGCTTATCCGAGGTGCCGAGCGAGCCGAGTGCCCAAACGCCCTCGATGAACTTCAAAATACTGCCGAACTCGTACTGCGTGTGCGAAACGTAGTTGACCTTGGCGTAGGGCGAAACGACGATCATCGGAACGCGAATGCCGAGTCCGGCGTAGTCGAGCTGTGGCGGAGGAACGTGGTCGTACCAGCCGCCCCAATCGTCCCAAGTGATAACGATCGCGGTCGAGCTCCAGTACTGGCTGTGGCCGATCGCGTTGACGACGCTCGCGACCCACGACGGCCCAGTGTCGGTTTTGGCGAAGCCGGCGTGATCCGAGTTGACGCCGTCGGGAATCACCCACGAGACCGCCGCCAGCGAGCCGGCTTTGATGTCCTTGAAAATCGTCTTCTCGTACGGCGGCGTCGTCACGACGTTCGTGCCCCACTCGGAGCCGTAGCGCACTGCGCTGATCGCATCGAAAGCATCCCAATATGCGCCGGCCAGACCTCCGTCATCCAACGACGGCGTGTAATACTTCCAGGAGACCTGCTTTGCATCGAGCAGATCGCGCAGCGTCGCATAGGTGAGGCACGGGAACGGCCCGTTTGGATCGACGTTGGGGTCGCCCTTCTTTAGGAGAGGCGTGGTCGTGCCCGGCGGCGCGTCGCAACCCCATGGCCCATGCGACGGAAAGTCGATCAGACTCTCCCGGTCGTTGAGCGCCGTATCGCCGCGAATAAGGTCTTGGTGACCGGTGAAGCTGCCGCTGCTCTCGGTCGGATACATGTGATCGGCGAGCACGTACTGCTTGGCCATGTCCCAATACGGTTGAATCTGCGCCGGGTTGACGTACTGATAAGCGCACTTCGGGCAGAGCTGCGAATCGACGTAGACTTGGCTGAAGCCGTCCATCTTACCGCCGTCGTAGTCATAGACAAACGCCTGATGGCTATTCGGCATCAAGAGCGGGCTGTACAGATCGCTCTCCTTGAGCTTGATCGGCTTCTCACCGTACATGTAGCCCTGCGTCGTTCCATCGGCGCCCGGAAACGTTGCAAAGAGGTTGTCGAAACTGTGGTTTTCCTGAACTACGATGACGACGTGCTTGATATACGATCCGGTAGACATGCTGCGCATCGGTGCCGGCCGTGACGCGGCCGCAACAGATGACATCGGAGGCGCAACGGCGCCGCCGCCGCAAGCGGTCAGAGCTATGGAAAGACCAAACGCGAGATATCGAGATCTCATAAGACCGGCACAATTGTCTTCGAGCGCGCTTGCCTCCCTCTGCGCGGACCGCCTGGCATAGAAAAATGAGGCCGACGACTCGGGGCGCGAGGACCTTCTCCTCGGGGGTCTGCAGGGGCCGGAGGAGGATACGCGCATAGATGTGGCATGCGTGGCACGATGCGGAGATTCGCGTACGCCGGCCTGCTCCTTGCGCTCGTTGCGTGCACCGGCGGCGATCGCGTGCGCGAACAAATACACCGAACGCTTTCAGTAAGTGATACACCGAACGTCAGCGTGCAGAACGTCGCCGGCGCCGTCCGAATTGACACCTGGCAAAAGCCGCTCGTTGACGTTGTAGCGACGAAATACGGCAACGATATCGACGACCTGCGGAATATTACCATCGACGTTCACCAGGAAGGTGACGCGGTTACCATCGCGACGAGATACAGCGGCGGCGCGCATCAAGGCGGCGTCGGCTACCAGATCTCGGTGCCGGCGCGCGCCTCGGTTCACGTCCAAAACGTAGCCGGTGCGGTTGACCTGGCGGGCGTGGGCGGCAACGTCGTCGTCGGCACGCAGGCCGGCAGAATCACCGCGGCGCTCGGCAAGGTCGAGGGCGATCGCTCGATTACGCTCAGCGCGACAACCGGCGCGATCGAACTTTCAATCGCGCGCGATAGCAGCGCGAGCGTCGAGGTTACCAGCACGGTCGGTAATTTTTCGAGCAGCTTTCCCGAGATTTCACAAAGCAGCGAGAACGTCGTCGGGACACGCGCTGCCGGCAACGTAGGATCCGGTAGCGCCAAGATCCGCCTCTCGACGACGGTCGGTGCAATCGAGCTGCGCGAATAGGACGGGCACTGCACGTGCCGAGCGTACCGACGATTGAAACGCCGCGATTGACCTTGCGCGGCTGGCGCGATGCCGACGTCGAATCGTGGGTGCGCATGAATGCGCATCCACGCGTAACCGAGTTCCTCGGACAATCGCTTACGCGCGAGGCCGCGGTATCGAGAGCTGCCGTGATCCGGGCGGAGCTCGAGCATAACGGATACGGCTGGTGGGTGGCGGAGATCAAAGACGGACGACGCTTCGCCGGTGCGATCGTCTTGCGCGACGTGCCGTTCGAAGCGCGCTTCACGCCGGCGAGCGAGATCGGCTGGCGTTTGGCGTTCGAGCACTGGGGGCAGGGCTACGCGACCGAGGCCGCTGCGGCGGCCCTCGACTTTGCCTTCACGCGCCTGGGCTGGCGCGAGGTCGTCGCGTTCACCGCGGCGATGAATCTGCGATCGCAACGCGTGATGGAGCGCCTTGGGATGACGCGCGATCCGGCCGACGACTTCGAGCATCCCGCCTTCGCGCCCGGTCATCGGCTGCGCCACCACCTGCTCTATCGAGCAATGAGCAAGCGCGCGCCGCTTCGTTGATCGAGGTCATCATCGAAACGGCGCGTAACCGCGCGCATCCGTGCGGGAGGTCGCGACAGTGGCGGCGGGCAATCACCGCGTAGTGGCACGTGCTAATGGCCGGTTGCTCTTTCTCTTGCTTCTCTTGACTGCGATCGTTGCAGGTTGCGGCGGCGGTTCGAGCTCGCTGCCCGCAACGATGCCTCCCAGTCAAAACTCGGAGCCACCGCCGGCTGCAAGCCCAATCCGTCACGTCGTGATCGTTATCCAAGAGAACCGCAGCTTCGACGATTTCTTCGCGACCTTCCCCGGCGCCGACGGAGCGACGAGCGGCCAGGCGGAGAAAGCCGCGTCCTGCGGTTTCGACCAAGAGACGACGATCAAGCTGCAAGCGCGAGATCTGGTTCTTCCCGCCGACCTCGGACACAGTTACCAAGATTACGTAACGTCGCGCGACGGCGGGAAGATGGACGGGTTCGATCTCGTTCCCGGAACGACCGGAGCCGATTGCTCCTATCCGTACATGTACACCAAGCCTTCGCAGATCAAGCCGTATTGGGATATGGCCGAGCAGTACGTGCTGGCCGAGCATATGTTCACGACGGAAGGCAGCAGCAGCTTCACGGCCCATCAGGATCTGATCGCCGGCGGTACCGTCGTCGAGCCTAATGAAGCGCTAGTGAACCTGCCGTCCGCATATCCCTGGGGCTGCGACGCGCCCAGCGGGACGACGACCTCGCTCGTCACCAAAGACGGCGTCTTTCAGGGCGGGCAGGGTCCGTTTCCGTGCCTGACTTACCGCACGCTGCGCGATGTGCTCGATGCCAAGAACGTCTCCTGGAAGTACTATGTGCCGCCGATGTGCTGCACGATCTTCGGCAAGGAGATGAGCGCCTTCGACGCAATCAAGGCCGTGCGCTACGGCTCCCAATGGACCAAAAACGTCTCGACGCCGCAGACCAACATCTTCAAGGACATCAAGAATGGGACGCTGCCGGCGGTCTCCTGGCTGGTGCCGGACGAACCGGAGTCGGACCATCCGGGCACCGGCTCGGACACCGGACCCTCGTGGGTCACCAGCGTCGTCAACGCCATCGGCGAGAGCTCGGAGTGGAAGTCGACCGCGATCGTCATCGTCTGGGACGATTGGGGCGGCTTCTACGACAATCTCAACCCCAAGCAGCTCGGTTACGGCGGTCTGGGCTTCCGCGTGCCGGCCTTGATCGTCTCGCCGTACGCGAAGCGCGGCTACATCGCCAAAACCCAGTACGAGTTCGGCAGCATCCTCAGATATATCGAAGACAACTGGGGCCTGGGGCGGATCGGAACCAGCGATAAGCGCGCCACCAGCATCATCGATTGCTTCGACTACTCGCAGAAGCCGCGCAAGTTCGTGAAGATTGCGGCCAAGTATCCCACCTCGTATTTCCTGAACAAGCCGCCGTCGTATCTGCCGGTCGACACCGATCTGTGAACGATCGCCTCCCGCTGGTCGCGCTGGCCGTCGCTCTCGCGCTCAACGGATGCGCCGGCGGAAGCCCGGCGACCTCGGCGGGCGGCGCGCGCGGGTCAGCCTTGCCGGCGGTGGCGGGTCCGGCTTCCAGCAGCTCCGCCGGCCACTTCGCGCACATCGTTTTGATGATTCAGGAGAACCGGAGTTTCGACGATTTCTTCGCGACCTTTCCGGGCGCCGACGGCGCGACCAGCGGAGAGGAAGAGACCAGCAACGGGGACGTGACGGTTCCGCTCAAGGAGGTCAATCTTGCGTACCCGTGCGATCTCGGGCACTCCCGACGCGGCTTTCTGCGGGATTACGA
This sequence comes from Vulcanimicrobiota bacterium, assembly GCA_030038215.1. Classification (GTDB taxonomy): domain Bacteria; phylum Vulcanimicrobiota; class Vulcanimicrobiia; order Vulcanimicrobiales; family Vulcanimicrobiaceae; genus Cybelea. The sequence continues at coordinate 18,191 of JASHPI010000092.1, forward strand.
TGGCGGAGAGATGGACGGCTTCAACTTGGAGGGCGTCAGCTCTAACTGTGCTCCCGGGCCGGCCGGAACGAGGCCCTATCAGTACGTCAATCCGGCGGAGATTGCGCCGTACTGGGAGATTGCGCA
>JASHPI010000093.1 GCA_030038215.1 Vulcanimicrobiota bacterium
TCCTTTCCTCGATACTTACTGCTCTCTATACAGTATAACGGCTTTTGTCGCAAGTCAGTTCACCCGTTTTCCAAGAATTTCCTAAAAATTTGAAGAAAGGACGGTGACATGGTTGACGGGGCCGCCCGCGTGCACGCGACGATCGTGAGTGAGCGTCACGAGCTTACCGCCGGCGTCGTCGTCGTGCGTCTTTACGCACCCGAGCTCGCGCGCGCGACGCGGCCAGGGCAGTTTCTCATGGCGATTCCGCCTAGCAGCGAGGCGGCTGCAACCGCGCTCGGCATCTACGAAGCAGAAGGCAAGCACGCAAGCATCCTCTTCTTTATAACGGGCAAGCGCACGCGAGAGCTCGCGGAGCTGCGCCCGGGCGACGCGCTCGACGTCTTTGGACCGCTCGGCAACGGCTTTGATCTCTCGACTGACGCGCGCGACGTCGCGATCGTCGCGGGCGGCGTCGGTATTGCGTCGGTCTTGCTGGTCGCGCAGGCGCTCGTGCGCGCCGAGGCGCGCGTGCGCCTTTACTACGGTGCGCGAACGGCAGCCCTGCTGGTTGACGCACAACGCTTTGCGAGCGCGGGTTGCGAGCTCGTCTGCGCGACCGATGACGGTTCGCTCGGACACTCTGGATTCATCACCGAAGCGCTGGCGCGTGCCGAGCGTCCCGAGCTCATTCTCGCCTGCGGTCCGTCTCCAATGCTGCGCGCCGTCGCGCGAGTGGCCGACGAGCTCGGCGTTCGCGCGCAGCTTTCCTTGGAAGAGACCTTCGCGTGCGGCGTCGGCGCCTGCTGGGGCTGCGTCGTCCCGCTCGTCGCGAACAGCGCGCAGGCGCCCAGTTTTCCGCCGGCGGAGCTTGGCGGAAGCGATGTTGTCTACGCGCGTGTCTGCAAAGAAGGCCCCGTCTTTTGGGCAGACGAGCTGCGATGGTAACGGCGCAGCCCAGTCTCGCAACCAAGATCGGCAAGCTCGAGCTGGCATTTCCGACGCTCATGGGCAGCGGTTGCTATGGTTCGGGTGAGGAGTTTGCGCCATATGTCGATCTCTCCAAGATCGGCGCCGTCGTACTCAAGAGCGTAACGCGTTTGCCTCGCCTCGGGAATCCCACGCCGCGCCTCGTTCACACCCCGGCCGGAATGTTGAACGCGATCGGTTTGCAGAATCCCGGCATCGAGTGGTATCTCGCACGCGAGCTTCATAAGTATGCCGATCGGCCGTGCAAAATCGTCGGCAGCGTGGCAGGATTCTCGCTCGATGATTATGCCTACACCTGCGAGCGGCTCGCGGCGCGCGACGAGATCGCGGCGATCGAGCTCAATGCCTCCTGTCCGAACGTCGCCAGCGAAGGTGAGACCTTCGCCTGCGATCCGGTCCTGACCGCCAAGGTGGTGCGCGCCGTGCGGGGGACGACCGACAAGACGCTGATCGTCAAACTCTCGCCCAACGTAACCGACATTGCCGTCATCGCGCGCGAGGCAGAGGCGGCCGGAGCCGACGCGCTGGGCGTGATCAATACCGTGCGCGGCATGGCGATCGACGTCGAGGCGTGGCGGCCCCGATTGGGAAACGTTACGGGCGGGCTCTCCGGCCCCGCAATCCGTCCCATCGCCGTGCTCGCCGTCTATGAGGTCGCGCAAGCCGTGCGGATTCCGATCGTCGGTCAGGGCGGCATCGAGACCCTCACCGACGCGCTCGAGTTTTTCTTGGCAGGGGCGACGGCGATCTCGATCGGCACGGCGAACTTCACCGATCCGCGCATTCCCGTGCGCATCGCAACCGAGTTGCGCGATTACCTCGCGCGTCGAAACCTGGCTTCGATCGGCGAGATCGTTGGAAAGGCGAACGTGGGATTCGCGACCGCCTATCAATATGGGGGAGACGAAGGTTGACCCAACTGATCGTCGCGCTCGACGTGCCGAGCGCTGAAGAGGCCGAGCAGCTCGTCGAGCAGCTCCGCGAGCTCGACGTACTCGTGAAGATCGGCCTGGAAGCGCTCTACGGCTATCCGGAGCGGATCCTCTCGTACTGCGAAGCACGCGACGTGCGCATGTTCGTTGATGCGAAACTGCACGATATACCGCGCACCGTAGGAGCCGCGATCAAGCAACTCGTGCGCCCAAACGTGCACGTCATCAACGTGCACGCCCTGGGTGGTCTCGAGATGATGCGTGCCGCCGTCGATGCCTCGGGCGAGCGATCCGCCGAACTCGGCATCACGCCCCCGCACATTTTCGCGGTCACGATTCTTACCAGCATCGGCGCCGAGGACTTCAACGAGCTTGGCCTGCAAGGCGGTCCGGGTGAGAACGCAATTCGTTTGGCGGCGCTGGCGCGGGATGCGGGCTGCTCGGGCGTGGTATGCAGCGCCCACGAGGTACGCGACCTCAAGCGCTTCTTCGGCGACGATTTTCTCACGCTGACGCCCGGCATCCGTCCTACCGGGAGCGCGCACGGGGATCAAAAGCGCGTCACCACGCCGGCGCAAGCGGTTGCGGCCGGAGCCGATTATCTGGTCGTCGGGCGCCCGATCGTCGAAGCCCCCGACGCGTTCGCGGCGGCACGTGCGATTCTCGAAGAGATGTCCGTCGAAGCGAGTTCGGGTACGACGCGCTAGCGATGACAAACGCGAAGATCGATCTTGAATCGCTGCTGGAAGAGCGCGGCGCGCTGCTGGGCGGGCACTTTCGCCTCAGCTCGGGACGTCACAGCGATCGTTTCGTGCAAAAGTTCCGGATTCTCGAGGATCCGGAGCTGGTTGAACCGCTGGCGCGCGCGATCGCCGACGAATTCCGCGCGCAGCGGCCCACGGTCGTCGTCAGCGCGGCGATTGGCGGGATCATCCTGGGCTACGAAGTTGCCCGGCACCTGGGCACTAAAGCCATTTTCGTCGAGAAGGAGAACGGGGTGCCGGCGCTGCGTCGCAGCTTTGCGCTTTCAGCGAGCGATCGCGCGCTGATCGTCGAAGACGTGGTAACCACCGGCCTTTCCGTCCGCGAGGTAATGGCGCTCGTTTCGCAGAGCGGCGCGTCGATTGCCGGCGTCGGAATTGCCGTCCTGCGGGGTGAGGCCGATTTTGGAGTGCCGACCTATGCGCTCTTGCACCTACCCATGCAGTCCTACGATCCGAGCGATTGTCCACAGTGCCGCGCCGCCGAGCCGGTCACCGAACCTGGTTCGCGCCGTTCGTGAAGGTAAGCGTTCGTCTCGGGGAACGCAGCGCGCCGGAGTGGGCCGCGGATTGGGCCTTCGTCAGAGACTTGGGAAGGCGGACCGCGATGACGAGCGTCGCTTCCGTCCGCCCGGCTCCCGAGACGGCGGTACGTGTTGCGTTCGAGCGGCTCTGCGATCTGGTCGAGGGCCAGTCGCACGCGATGCTGATCGCGCAGCGCGGCACCACGCGCATCGGCTTCCTACTGCTGCTCGACTCGCTTCCCGACGAGGTGACCTTGATGCCGCAAGGGTTCCTGGCATATACGGCGGTCGAACCGGGTTGCCGGCGCCGCGGGGTCGGTTCCGCCTTGCTCGCGGCGGCCGAGGATGAGGCAAGACGTCGGGGTTTACCGTATATGTCTTTGATGGTGACCGACGAGAACGTTGCGGCCCGTGCGCTCTACGACGACCACGGCTATTTGACCGAACGGCGTCTGCTGTGCAAACCGCTCTAGGTTCGGGCGCTTGGCGCCGGGCCGGCTGGCTCGCGGCGGGGGCGGTGCTCGTCATTGCCGCGCTATGGTTCGCCTACCACATACCCAAGACGATTTCGATCTTCGTGATCGCGGCGTTCATCGCATTCGGCGTAGGCCCGATCGCGCGACGCCTCGAGCGGCGGATGCCCAAGCCGCTCGCGATCTCCATCGTCTTCTTCGGACTGCTGATCATCGTTGCGGTCTTCTTGGTGATCGTCATACCGCTGACCATCGAACAGACGCAGCTCCTTGTGGCGAACATTCCCGGCTACGCCACCGCCGTCCAAGGGTGGATCAGCAGCTTCGAAGGCTCTCTCGAGCAGCGCTTTCCGACCCTGAATCTACCGGCCAACGGGTTCAACATCGGAAAGATCGGCGGCGCGCAGCTGGCGAACGTCGTCACCGGCGCGGTCGCTTCGCTGGGCGCCATCGCCGTCAACACCGCGACCGCGTTCTTCATCGCCTTCTCGGCGATCGTGCTGTCGTTCTTTTTCCTGCTCAACGACACGCAGATCGTCGAAGGCTTCGCCTCGATGTTTCCGCAGCGAAAACGCGCAACCGCGCGTCAGCTGGCGTCGGAAGTAACGGAAGTCTTCGGAAGCTACATCTCCGGGCAAGTCATCGTAAGCGCGATCACCGGCGCCGTCATCGCGGCTCTAAGCGCGATCATCGGCTTCAAGTTTTCGCTGATTCTGGGCCTGATCTCCGGGGTCGCATATGCCATTCCGGTCATCGGCATGCTGATCGCCGAGGTCATCGCTATCCCGATGTGCGCGCCGCAGGGACTCTGGATGATCATTTGGGTACAGGTCATCA
>JASHPI010000009.1 GCA_030038215.1 Vulcanimicrobiota bacterium
CACCGATGAACCCGAAACACCGGTCGACCCTTCGGATCCATACCGGTTCAAAGATTTCGAGGAGTTCCTGCTGATCTTTGCCGCCGTAAGCCGATCGCTGCAGGATCCCGACGATTATGCGCGATTGGCGCGCGAGTTCGTCGAAGACGCGTTGGTGCAGAACGTCATCTACGGGGAGCTCTTCGTCTCGCCATCGGTGTGGACGTACTTTCATCGCGGCTTGGACGTGCGCGAAACCTTAGCCGCCATCGTGCACGAGTTACGCGGGGCCCAGCCACGCGCGATCTTCAAGCTCCTCCCCGACCTTACGCGCAACTTCGGCGAAGCGAGCGCGATGCAGACGGCGCGGGCGATTGCGACCATGACCGAGCTGGACGTAATCGGCGTTTCGTTGGGCGGCGACGAAGCGCGCTTCCCGGCCAAACTCTTCGTCGACTCGTTTGCCTACGCGCGGGCACAGGGGCTGCACTGCGTTGCGCATGCCGGCGAAGCTGCCGGACCGCAAAGCGTGCGCGACGCCGTCGAGCTGTTGCGGGCCGAGCGCATCGGCCACGGGATTCACGCGCTGCAAGACCGCGCGACGGTCGAGCTCCTGGCAAGCCGGCGCATTGCGCTGGAAATCTGCCCGACCTCGGAACGGCTAACGGGCGCGGCTCTGCCGGATTTCCCGCGCCCCTACGTCGATTTCGACCAGGCCGGCTGCGTTGTGACGATCGATGCCGACGATCCATCGCTGTTCAAGACTTCGATCGGCAACGAGTACACGATCGTCGAGAACGTCGCCGGTTCCGCCGCGCTCGAGCGTTACGTGCGAAATGCCGTCGACTCGAGTTTTGCCGACGAACAGCACAAACAAGCGATGCACGCAGCGGTGACGACCGCGTGTGCGGAACTCCAACCCCTCACCGGGGGTTAGAACTGCTGTGCCGGGGCACTCTCACAGCCATTTCGCCGAGTCCTTCGAGATGTATATGAAGGCGATCTATCGTCTCGAACGCGAGGGACCGGGCGTTACCACGTCGGCTCTGGCGACCGAGCTGGGCGTCGCGCCCGCATCGGTTTCGGGAATGCTCAAGAAGCTCGTGAACGAGGGGTACGTGGAGCACGAAGTTCGCGGCGACATCGAGTTGACGCAAAAAGGGCTCGAGGTTGCCGTCGGTGTGGTGCGTCGCAACCGTTTGGCGGAACGTCTGCTGACCGACGTTCTCGGCATGCCCTGGGACGAGGTCTACGCCGAAGCCTGCATTCTCGAGCACGCCATCACCGACCGCGTCGAGGAGCGTTTGGTCGCGGCGCTGGGTAACCCGCAGACCTGTCCGCACGGTCACCCGATTCCACCTAAAGATTTGACCGAGCCCGTACGCGGGGGAATTCCGCTGGCTCAGGTCGAGGCCGGTGAAAGCGCGACCGTCTCGGGCGTGACCGAACAGGTGCCGGAGATTCTGCGCTATCTCGGCCAAGTCGGGCTTCGTCCGGGCGCCCGCGTGCGGGTCGAGGAGAAGGCGCCGCTCGGCGGCCCATTGACGATCGACCTCGCCGGGGAGCGGCATGCGATCTCGCTCGAGCTCGCGCGCATGGTGATGGTGGAATGATCACCCGCTTCCTCATCGTTCTCAACGTCATCGGCTACGTTTGGGAGATCTCGGTCGGCGGTGGCGAGTTGCTCAGCGGCTTGGGCAGCAACGGCGCCGGCATCGAGCGTGTCCTCAACGAAGGCGCATTGATTCCGGTCTTGGTCCTGCAAGACGGACAGTGGTGGCGAATCATAACCGGCGCTTTCTTACACGGCAGCCTGCTCCACATCGGCGTCAACATGATGTCGCTCTGGTTTCTGGGACGCTTCATCGAGTACGCGCTTGGATCGTGGCGGATGCTCGTCGTCTACATGGTCTCGCTGATCGCCTCGGGATTAGGCGTCGTCTACTTCAGCACGAACCCGATGGTCGCAACGGTGGGTGCGAGCGGGGCAATCTTCGGGCTCTTTGGCGCGCTCTTCGCGATCGGATTCAAGCTCGGAAAACCCGGAATGGACCTCGTGCGCGCGAACGTCGGAATCCTAGTGTTGAACCTCATCATTACGTTCACCGTGCCGGCAATCTCGTGGCAAGCGCATGTAACCGGGTTGCTGGCCGGCTTCGTGCTGACATTTGCGATCTACTCGCCCCCGCGCCGAGTCGCTCCGGTGGTCGTCGACAACAACACCGGGCGAGAGCTGGAAACCGAATACCAAACACCGGTCGATCCGCAACACCGCACGCCGTGACCGACCGGCTCGACGAGATCTTTGCGCCGGAGGGCCCGCTCTCCAAGGTGCTGCGCAGCTACGAGCCGCGCACCGGGCAGCTCCAGATGGCGCAGCTCGTGGAGCGCGGCATCCTCGAGGGTTTGCATACGATCGTCGAGGCCGGAACCGGCATCGGAAAATCGCTCGCCTACGTGATTCCATCCGTGCGCAGCGGGAAGAAGGTCGTTCTCTCGACCGGCACGATCGCACTGCAGGAACAATTGGTCGCCAAAGACATTCCCTTGGTCCAGGCGGCCCTCGACGTTCCGGTTCGCGTCACCCTCCTCAAGGGGCGCAACCACTATCTCTGCCGTCAAAAGCTCGAACGGATGCGCGCCGATCGTTTGGTAGCGCCCTCGCGCTCGATGGAGCGCATCTGGGCGTGGGCGGCGGCCACGCGAAACGGCGACCGGTCCGAACTCGCCTTCGTACCCTATCCCGAGGAGTGGGAGCAACTCGACGCCGACGCCGACGACTGCGTCGGCGAAATCTGCGCGCACTTTCACGAGTGTTTCTTCTTCAAAAAGCGTGACGAGGCGCGATACGCCGATCTCGTGGTCGTTAACCACGCACTCTTCTTTACGGACCTTGCGGTCGGCGGCGGGCTGCTTCCGCCGTACGACGTTGCCGTGCTCGACGAGGCGCACCAATGCGAGCGATGGGCGACCGATGCGCTGACCGCCACGCTCTCCGGCGCGACGATCGGGCGAATGCTTCGCAAGCTGCACCGCGTCTACGAGTTTCCAGCCGCCTTCGACCGTGAATTCGAAGCCGGCATCGCGAAGCTCGAAGCGGCCCTCGCCCGCGTGCCCGGCGAACGCTATCCGCTGGCCGCCAACGAGGACGCCTGGCCCGCGCTCGAGGGCGTCCGCGACGTCCTTTATCGCACCGAAAATTGGGTTCTCGCCAACTGGCACCGAGCGTTGAAAAGGCGAGTTGAGAACGACGCCGAGGCGGAGCGCCGGCGGGATCTTGCTTTGCGCAGCGTCCTTTCCAACGAAGCCGTCATCGATCGCATCGAGCGAGGCTCAGAAGAGGCGATCGCCTGGATCGAGCGCGCCGACTCGGACCGGCGCTACTCCGTGAACTCCGCCCCGCGCGAGGTTGCTGAGTTTCTGCGGGCAACCCTGTTCGCGCGCACGCAAAGCGTTGTTCTCACGAGCGCGACCCTCTCGACGGAGCGATCCTTTGCCTTCGTGCGCCGGTCGCTTGGCATCGACGACGCGCAGGAGCTGATTGCGCCATCGCCGTTCGATTACGCGCGCCAGGCGCGCTTGTTCATTGCGCCGCCGCACCTCAATCCGAAGTCGGTTGAGTTCGCGCGGCACGCCGCGCCCCTGGTGGAGGAGTGCCTCGATCGCACACGTGGACGCGCCTTCGTGCTCTTCACCTCGTACGCGCGCTTGCGCGAGGTATACGGTTTGGTGCGTGAACGTCTGGCCTTCCCCGCGAAGCTTCAAGGCGAACTCCCGCGCGCGCACCTGCTCGACTGGTTCGTCCGCACCCCGGGTGCCGTGCTCTTTGCGACCGGCACGTTCTGGGAGGGCATCGACGTGGTTGGCGAAGCGCTGTCCTGCGTCATCATCGACCGCCTGCCGTTTCCCTCGCCCAGCGATCCGCTGGTCATGGCGCGACTGCGCGCCCTAGAAGCGCGCGGACTCGACGGTTTCGATCATTACATGGTTCCGGCCGCCACCGTGCGGCTTAAACAGGGTTTTGGCCGCCTCATTCGCAGCGCGAGCGATCGCGGCGTGGTGGCGTTGCTCGACGGACGTGCCCTATCGACGCGTTACGGGGCGACGATTCTCTCGGCGTTGCCTCCGGCGACGCGGATCGAGGCGCTTGACGATTTGAGCTCGTTCTTTTCGCAGGGAGGGATCGCATGAAACGCGCGCTGCCGGCGCTGATTTGGATCGGAATGCTCGCAGGCACCAGCGAGGTCGCGCTGGCATGGGGAACGACCGGACATCGCATGATCAACCTCGTCGCCATGCACGCTTTGCCCAGCGATCTGCCACCGTTCTTGCAGACGGATCAAGCGGTGCTCACCGTCGAGGCGCTCGGTCCGGAGGAGGATGTCCTCAAGGGCGCCGGACTATCCTGGGATCGCGACGACGATCCGGCCCACTACGTGGACGTCGGCGACGACGGCACGATTGCGGGAAGAGTGGCGCTGCGCCGCTTGCCCGAGGACATGGAGGCCTACGCCGCCGCTTTGGCGCCCGATAGCGACCCGTACCGCGCCGGCTATCTCCCCTACGCGATCGCGGACGGATGGGAGCAGCTACGCAAAGATTTTGCCTATTGGCGCGCCTTCGATTATCTTTCCCGCCACACCGCGCAGCCCGAGGCACGGGCGACCTTCACGGCTGCGCTGAAGCTGCGCGAAGAGCTCATCATTCACGACATCGGCGTCTGGGCGCACTTCGTCGGCGATGGAAGTCAGCCGCTGCACGTGAGCATCCACTTCAACGGCTGGGGCAGGTATCCGAATCCCAATCACTACACGCAGGCGCACATTCACGCCCCGTTCGAAGGCGAGTTCGTGCGCGACCACGTGCGTGCCGACGCGGTCGCGCGTTTGGTTCCGGCAGGCGGTCCACGGTCGCCCGATCACCTGCTGATGCAGTCGGAAATTCTCACTGCGATCAGCGAGTATCTCGGACTCACGGCCTCGCAAGTGCCGACGCTCTATCAAATCGAGAAGCGTGGCGGATTTCGCGATGCAAGCCCCGAGGCGGTTGACTTCGTGACGGCGCGTCTCGCGGACGGCGCGCGCCAGCTGCGCGATCTGGTGGTGCTGGCATGGGACGACAGTCTGTACGAATCGGTGGGCTATCCCGAAATTGCGGTCCAAGACATCCTCTCGGGAAAGGTGACGCCGCCGCCGAGCGCATTCGGCGGGGACTAGTAATGGGCCGCTAGTACGACAAGTCGGCGACGGCGACCGTGCGCGCGCCGTCCATGAGCGCCAGCTGGTCCATGCGATGGCTCTGTGGCAGATAGAGCATGGCGATGCCATCGTGCGGTTCGGCCGTGCCGAGCATCGTCTTCTCGCCATCATGCATCCACGCGACCTCGAGACTCTTCGAAACATCGCGTACGAGGACGACGTACCACGACCCATCGGGCGCATACATGACGCTGGCCGAGCCGCGATCGTTCATGCCCTGAAAGTGAGCCATGCGATGCGGCGCGCTCGCAACGCGTTGGATCGCCGCCGATTGGGCGCTCATCGCCGAGTGAAGTGACTGGTTCTGCTGCCAGAAGTACGCGGAGGGAAGAAGCCCGATGACGAAGGCCGCCGCCAAAGCGGCGAACGGCTGCCATTGCGGCCTCGACCTTCGATCGAGCGTGCGCGCGATGCGCCCGCCCAGCAGCACGGGGACCTCATGCTGGGGTTCCATCGAGGCAACAAAGGCAACGTCTTGCTCGGCCGCACCGAGCAATGCGGCGCAGCTGCTGCAGCTGCGCACGTGGGCGTCGATCGCAGCGCGTTCCCCGTCGCTCAGAGCACCGAGCGCGTAGAGTGCGGTGTCGTCGCTAATGTGAGCGGTCATCGGCGATCCGCCGGGGCGGCGGGCTGCAGCGCTTGCGCGAGCTTGCGCAAACCCATCGCGATGCGGCTCTTAACGGTACCCAGCGGCTGCTGGAGCTCCGAGGCGATCTCGCGGTGCGTCTTGTCCTGGTAATACGCGAGCTCCAGCGGAAGGCGCTGCTCGACCGGCAGGCCGGCCAAGGCCGAACGCACCCGGTCGCGCTCGATCGGATCTGAAGCCGGCAGCTCGTCGTGCTCGGGCGGCTGCGCGGCGAGCCG
>JASHPI010000094.1 GCA_030038215.1 Vulcanimicrobiota bacterium
TCGGCTGGGGCTCGACGAGGATCTCCTTGCCATCGCCGTAGAGATAGTTGAATCGCCGCACGACCTCGCGCCCGAATTCGAGGTGGGCAACCTGATCGCGGCCGACCGGCACGTACTCGCCGCGCACGATTGCGATATCGCAGAGCTGCAACAGCGGGTAGCCGAGAAATCCGTAGGTCGCAATCTGTCCGCCCAGCACGTCGATCTGCGACTTATAGGTCGGCACGCGCTCCAGCCAGGAGACCGGCGTAATCATCGCGAGCAGCACGTGCAGCTCCCCGATCTCGGGAACCGCCGACTGCAGGAAGATCGTCGATTTATTGGGATCGACGCCGGCGGCCAGCCAGGCGGCGACCATCGTGTCGCGCGCGTCGCGGATTTTCGCTGGATCGTCGAACTCGGTCGTGTACGCGTGCAAGTCGGCGATCTCGAAGAACGCGTCGGCGCTGTCGGAATAGTTGGCCCATTGCGTCAGCACGCCGACGAGGTGGCCGAGGTGCAGGTCGCCCGTCGGGCGCATGCCCGACATCACGCGAGGCTTCTTTGCGGTCGTAATCGTCATTCGCGCGTGAGTGTTAGATGCGCAAGCTCAATGCCTTGCGAGCTCGGCGCGCGTGTAGGCGCGGGCCGCGCGGACGGCATGGGGCAACGGCCGCCCCGCCGCGAGCTCGCAGGCCAGCGCCATCGCCAGCGTGCAGCCGGTGCCGTGCATCTCGCCCGCGATACGCGCCTGCGCAAAGAGCTCGACGCCTTCGGCGGTCGCGAGCGCGTCGACCGGGTCGCCTTCGAGATGGCCACCCTTCACGAGCACGGCGTAGGCGCCGCGCGCGCGCAGGGTTAGCGCTGCCTCGCCGATCGCGTCGCGCTCGATGCCCGCGATCCCCAGCAACACCGCCGCCTCAGCCAAGTTGGGCGTCAGCACGACACTGGGAAGCGTCGCAAGCTCGTCGCGCACGCCGTAGCGCGCGGCCTGGTCGGAGAGTTCGCCGCCGCGGCTAGCGGCGAAAACCGGATCGACGACCGCAAAGAGCGTCGGATGCGCGCGCAGGCGCTCGGCCACGTCGCGAACCGCGCCCAGCGTGGGGAGCGCGCCGATGCGAACTGCGCCGGCCGACGCCCACGGCAGCGTCGAGAGCTGCGCGGCGAAGACGTTCGACGGAATCGCGTGGAGCGCAGCGACGCCGCGCCCGTCTTGCGCGCTGACCGCCGCCACGGCGGTGAAGACTCGAACGCCCAACTCGCCGCCGACGATCAGATCGCGCCCGACGCCGGCCACGTTCCACGGATGGGTCGTGCCGAGCGAGAGGACGATCGTGTTCACGCGTTCCACCCTGCGACGAGCTCGCGCGCAGCGCGATAGGGGTCGTCGCCCGCGATCGCCGAGATGACGGCCGCCATCGCCACGCCGGAGCGACGAATCTGCCGCAGATTCGCAACGCCGATGCCGCCGATCGCCGCGACCGGTAGCGACGTCGCGCTTGCAACCCGCGTCAATCCTTCGATTCCGATCGGGTCGCCCGCATCGGACTTCGAACCGGTACGGTAGACCGATCCGACGCCGAGGTAATCGACGCCGGCAGCATCGGCGAGCCGCGCTTCTTCGACGGTGCCGCAAGAGAGGCCGATCAGCAGTTCGCCCAGCCACGCGCGCAGCGCTGCGGGATCTGCAAATCCGGGATCGCCCGGTCCGAGATGCACGCCGTCGCAGGCAAAATCGGTGGCTGCGCGCGCGTCGTCGTTGACGATCAACAGCGCATCGTACCGATGCGTGAGCGCGCGCAGCGCTTCAAGGCGTTGGGCGATCACGCCCCGCTTGGCGCGATACTGCACGATGTAAACGCCGGCATCCAGGACGCCCTTCGCGATCTCGAGCGCGCGCTCGCTCTCGTTTACGATGCCGTAGACTCCGCGTAAGCGTGCGGCGCGCTGCGCGCGCGTCACACGCGTGGACGCATGCGCCGCCATAACCAGATGTTGGCGACCAGATACATCAAGAAGAGCGCCGCGATGAAGGCCGCCAGCGCAGGCAAATGACGCGCGAGCGCGAGCGGCACCAGCAGGCCGAAACAGAGAACGCCGGACATCACGATGGCGATGATGCGCGAAAACGGAAAGAACACTAGCGCTCTTCGCCGAGCAGCAGGTCGCCGAGGCGGAGCAACTCGTCCTCGCTGGTGAAGCGAAACTCGATCCGTCCGCCTTTGCCGCTGCGCGCGACGACGACGCGGGTGCCGAATCGCTCGCGCAAGCGCGACTCGAAGTCGCGCTCTTCGGCCGTCAGCGGACGCAGCTTCGGCGCGGCCGGCGGCATCGAGCTCGCGGCCGCCAGGCGTTCCAGCCTCCGCACCGTCAAACCCTCGCTGGAGGCGCGCTCGGCCAGCGCGACGCGGACACCTTCGGGCGCGGCCAACAGCGCGCGCGCGTGTCCCGCCGAAAGACGCCGGTCGACCAGCATCGCTTTGATCGACGCGGGCAGGGCGAGCAAACGGAGGGTATTGGCGACGGCGGGACGGCTGCGTCCCAGGCGACGCCCCACCTCGTCTTGCGTGAGACCGTACTCCTCGATCAGATGGGCGAAGCCCGCCGCCTCTTCGAGCGGATTGAGATCCTCACGCTGCAGATTCTCGACGATTGCGAACTCGAGCGTCTCGCGATCGTTGCCGGCGCGCACGATCGCCGGAATCGTTGCGCGCGCCAGTGCCGCGCAGGCGCGCCATCGCCGCTCGCCGGCGATCAGCTCGTAGCCATGCTCGCGCCGGCGCACGATGATCGGCACCAGGACGCCGTACTCCTCGATCGAGGCCTGCAGCTCGTCGAGCCTCTGCTGCTCGAAGCTCCGGCGCGGCTGAAACGGGTTGGGCGTGATCTCGCCGACTGGAATTTCGCGTACGATCTCGTGCTGCGTCGCAACCGGGATCGGGCTGTCGCCGATCAGCGCCGCCAAACCCTTCCCGAGTCCGCGTTTGGGCGTCGTCATGCGCGGGCTTCCACCGGCGCAAGCATCTCGCGCGCAACCGCGAGGTAGGCTTGCGCGCCGCGGCTTTTGACGTCGAAGAGAATCACCGGTTTGCCGTACGAAGGAGCTTCGGAAAGACGGACGTTGCGCGGGATCTGCGTCTTGAACATCTGCTCGGGAAAGTAGCGTTCGAGCTCGCCGATCACTTCCAACGCTAGACGCGTGCGCCCGTCAAACATGGTCACCAGCACGCCGCCAACGTGCAGCGTCGGATTGAGCGCGTCGCGCACGCGCCAGATCACGTTGGTCAGCTGTGCCAATCCCTCCAACGCGTAGAATTCGGCCTGCACCGGAATGATGCAGTCATCGGCGGCCGTCAATGCGTTGATTGTGAGCAGCCCGAGCGACGGCGGGCAATCGATGAAGATGAAATCGTACCGATCGGCAATCGGCGCGAGCGCCTGGCGCAGACGCGTCTCGCGCGAGAGCGCCGCAACCAGCTCGACGTCGGCGCCGGCCAAGTTGATCGTCGCCGGGACGAGCCACAAGTTTTGAATTTCCGTCGCCACGACGACCGCGTCCAATGCCGCTTCCTGCATGAGCACGTGGTAAATGTCGCGTGCGATACGGCTCTTATCGATCCCGAGGCCGGTCGTCGCGTTGCCTTGCGGATCGGCGTCAACGACCAGAACGCGCTGGCCGAAGACGGCCAGCGCCGCGCCGAGATTGACGGCCGTCGTGCTCTTCCCGACACCGCCCTTCTGGTTTACCAGCGCAATGATCCGGCCCAGGTCAGTGTCCTATCTCACGTCTCGGACGCGCTTATCGCGGGCGCCTCATCGAGATACGTTTCGAGAAGACGCAGCAAAGACGTGCGCTCGTTAACCTCTGGTTCGTCGGTGACCTGCTCGAAGAGCCAATGCAAGGCCGCGCCGACGCGTTCGTCACCGCGGAAACCGGGCCGCGCAGCGCCGCGCTGCACGAGCGCCGCCATTACGTCATCGCCGTCGACGGCAAGATCGCGGATCGAGAAGGGCGGCTTGCGCGCGATCTCCTCCCAGACCCGCGCCTGAAAGCGCTCGTTGCTATCGTCGCGCTTCGGAAGCCCGCTGCCGGCGATGTCGGCCGCACGCAATGCGAACAAATGTTCGATATTCATGGGCTGAATTCGGCGGATGAAACGCCGCAGGGCGGCGTCACTGAGCTCCGGATCGGCGACGTACATATGTTGACGGACCAGGTGCTCGGTTACTTCGATGAGGTCATTGGAGAAGCGAAGCCGGCGGAGCATGGCGTCCGCCATCTCGGCTCCGACCGTCTCGTGCCGATAGAAATGCGAGCCTTGTTTGGTTCGAGGCTTGCCGATATCGTGAAGCAGCGCCGCCAGGCGCAGAGCGAGACCGCCGGGCGGGGTCGCATCGAGCGTCGCCAAGCCGTGATTCCAAACGTCGTAGGCGTGCCACTCGTTCTGCTCGACCCCGATGCCTTCCAGCAGCTCCGGCCAGATAAAGGCGAGCACTCCGGTTTCGCGCAGCAGCTCGAGGCCGACCGAGGGGCGCCGCGCCTTCGTGAAAAGCTTGATGAGCTCATCGGCGACGCGCTCGACCGAGACGGTGGTCACGAGCGGTGCCGCCTCGATCATGGCGGCGAGCGTGGCGGGCGTCAGCGCGTATTCGAAGCGTGCCGCGAACTGCGCCGCGCGCAGCATCCGCAGCGGATCCTCCCGGAAGGCCTCCGGCGTGAGAATATCGATCCGCCGCGCGCGGATGTCGCCCTCGCCCCCATAGGGGTCGACGAGGAGGCCCGAGGGCAGCGCGCGGGCCAGCATGTTCATGCGAAAATCCCGCCGGCCAAGGTCATCGTGGAGCGAGATGCCGGGCCCACCCTCGACGAGGAAGTCGCGGTGCCCGGGCCCAGCCGAGCGCTCGCGGCGCGGCAAGGCGATGTCCACCGTCTTCCCATCGGCCGTCAACTTGATGACGGCGAACGAGGCGCCCACCAGATCGAGTCGCCCGAGCGGCCGCAGGCGCGCGAGCAAGTCGTCGAGCGGCACCCCCGTCACGACGTAGTCGGAGTCGGCCAGCGGCGCTTCGTGGCCTTCGAACTGGGCGCGAATCTCGTCGCGGACGCGCCCGCCGACGGCGTAGAGCGATCCAGGCGGCAGGACGGCCGCCAGCCTCGCGTCGAGTGGGTGCGCTGCGGTCATCGGCCTCCATCCTACCGCATCCGGCTCGAGCGCCCAATGTTTCACGGGGAACATGGCTTGCTTGTTATGCTAGACAGAGCGGGCGCTTTTCGGGGACGCCGATCCGCCGCGGAAAGCGCGACGGCGTCGCTGCAGTCTTGCGGATCATAACGATGCGGCGTCCTTCGCCGAGCAGCTCCTCGCGCTCGCGGCGACCTCCCAGCATCAGCGCGGCATCCTCGAGTGCGATCTCCTCGCGCCGGTCGTCCCGGCCGCGCTGCAGAATCGCGACGCCGTCGATGGCGATGAACGGCAGCAGCAACTCGGCGACGGTCGGCGCCGTGGCGACGGCGCGCGCCGTTCCGCTGGCGAAGCGTTCGCGCAGCCGTCCTTGGTGGGCGGCCGTTTCGGCGCGCTCGGTGATGACCTCGCCGGGCACGTCGAGCTCGGCGAGCGCCGACTCCAAAAAGCGCGCTTTCTTGCGGGTCGCCTCGACGAGGGTGACCGGAATCGCGCGGGCGATCGCGACCGGTATGGCCGGAAAGCCGGCGCCCGAGCCGATGTCGACGTACGGCGCCTGGATGTAGGGCAGGACCGTCAGGCTATCGAGCAGTTGCGCGAGTAGTTCGTCGAGGGTCGTTGCGCCGGTGAGATTGAAGCGGCGATTCGCCTCGAGCACGAGCGCTCCATAACGCGCCAACGGAGCAGCCAACGGCGCGCTCACGCCGGCCGCTTCGAGTCGAACTTCGAGCGAGCTCACCCTTTGTGGACGAAGAGGCCGACGATCGCGACGTCGCTGGGCGTAATCCCGGGGATACGGCCGGCCATGCCGAGCGTCCGCGGACGTTGGCGTGCGAACTTCTCCCGCGCCTCGCGCGAGAGCGCGCGAATCCGGCTGTAATCGAGATCCTCTGGTATCGTGATGCGATCGGCTTTGGCGGCCTTTTCGATTGCCAACTCTTGGCGACGCACGTACCCTTCGCACTTGATCTCGATTGCAACGCGCTCGCCGATCTGCGTCGAGACGTCGGAAAATCGCGCGGCAACGTCGTCGAAGGCAAGTTGCGGACGGCGCAACGCATCGGCAACGGTTGCGCCGGCGTCGAATCGTTCCGTGCCGACGCTCTCGACGCCGAGGCGCGTGCGCTCGGCGCGCGCGATGCCGTCGCGCAATGCGCCGCGCCGCTCTTCGAAGCTCTCCCACGTTGCGTCGTCGATCAATCCGGCCGCGCGACCGCGCGGCGTGAGGCGCAAATCCGCGTTGTCGTGGCGCAATACAACGCGGTGCTCGGCGCGCGAGGTCAGCATACGATACGGCTCGTCGACGCCTTTGGTGACCAAATCGTCGATCAGTACGCCGATATACGCTTCGCTGCGCGCGAGGCGCAGCGGCTCACGTCCGCAGGCGGCCAAACCGGCGTTCACGCCGGCGATCAAGCCTTGCGCAGCAGCTTCTTCGTAGCCCGAGGTGCCGTTGAGCTGTCCGCAGTGGTACAGGCCCGCGATGCGGCGCGTTTCGAGCGTGTCGTGGAGCTCGGTCGGCGGCACCATGTCGTATTCGACCGCATATCCTGCGCGCAGCATCACGCACGATTCGAGTCCGGGGAGCGTGTGCAGCATCTCCAGCTGAATCTCCGCCGGCAATGAGGTTGAGAAACCGCCCACGTAGAGCGTCGGCTCCTCCCAGCCTTCGGGCTCGATGAAAATCTGATGGGTTGGATTGTGCGCGAACTTGAGGACTTTGTCTTCGATCGACGGACAGTAGCGCGGACCGATACCGCGGATCAGATCGAGACCGTAGAGCGGCGAGCGGTGGAGATTTTCGCGCACCAGCGCGTGCGTGCGCGCGTTGGTCTGCGTGAGATAGCAGGGCAGCTGCGGGCCGGCGAAGCGCACCGGGCTAGCATAGGAGAAGAGCAGGGGCACGTCGCTGGGTGCTTGCATCCCCATCGCGCCGCGGTCGACGCTGCGCTTGTCGATGCGCGGCGGCGTCCCGGTCTTCAACCGTTTGGTCGGGAAGCCCAGGCGGCGCAACGCCTCGGCCAATCCGGTCGCCGGCGGCTCACCATAGCGCCCCTCGGCCTGCACCACGCCGCCGCGAAAGGTCTTGCCGCCGAGGAAGGTGCCGGTCGCGAGGACGATCCGCCGGGCGTAGTAAGCCTTGCCATCCGTCGTGACGGCGCCGCGCATCACCCCGCCCTCGACGATCAGATCTTCGACCATGCCGGGTTCGATTGCGAGATTCGCCTGCGCACGCAGCTCCGCGAGCGCCGTGCGCGCGTAGGCCGGCTTATCCATTTGCTGGCGCAGCGCGCGCACCGCCGGGCCCTTGCTTTCGTTCAGGAAACGCGCGTGGAGGCTGCAGCGGTCCGCCAAGCGCCCCATCGCGCCGCCGAGCGCATCAATCTCGCGGACCAGTTGTCCCTTCGCACTCCCGCCGATCGACGGGTTGCAGGGAAGCGTGCAGATTTTCGCCTCGTCGCCGGTGAGCAGGAGCGTGGGGACGCCCAAGCGTGCCGAGGCGAGCGCAGCTTCGACGCCGGCGTGACCGCCGCCGAC
>JASHPI010000095.1 GCA_030038215.1 Vulcanimicrobiota bacterium
ACCGCCGCGTCGGCGCTCGCCGGCTGCACGACGATGATGTCGCTGATCGCCGTCGTGTTTGCGACCAGCGCATCGCTGTATTTCTGCTCGAGCGCGTTATAGACGTTGGCGGCGCGCTTGGCATCCTCTTGAATCGAGGCAAACTGCATGGCTTGGTCGGGCATTGCCGCGACCGCGGGGCGATAGGCGGAACGCTCGGCCTCGAGCGCCCGAATGTCCCCTTGGTCGCCCTGAATGCGCGCGCGATAGGTGGCCGCCTGCTGCTCCAGGGTCTCGTGCACCGGATTGGGCGCAACCGTCGTCTGGCTTACGACCGAGGAGGGCTGCGCCGCAATCTGCGCCAGCAGCGCCGCGCGCTGCTGGCGCAGCGCGATCATTGCCGGATGTGCGGGCGTGTACTTCTGTTCGGCTTCGGAAAGCTGCGTCTCGACGTCGGCGAGTTTTCCTCGCAAATCGGCGGTGACCGGATTTCGGTCGACTTGCTGGGCGCTGTCCACCGTGGTCGAAAGGGCCGCCAGCTGGCTGGTCACGCTGGCCAGCAGCGCGGTTGCCTCGCCGCTGTCGACCTTCAGCTGGTCGATTCGCTGATCGACTGAATCCACGCGCGAGACGACATCCTGTTCGTGCGTCGTCGCGTCCATGTAGCCGTTCTTCGATTGAAACTCTGCCAGTCGCGATGCCGTCTGGCGCATCTGGGCCTCGGCGTTGGGCAGCTCTTTGGAGAGAAAACCGATGGCGGCGACTGCCTCGGATCGGACGAAGTCGCGCTCCTGGTCGACGAAAGCGTTCGAGAACGCGTTGGCAATCTCGGCCGACTTCTCGGGCGTACTCCAGCTAACGCTGAGGTTGAGCAGCGCGGTATTGACGACCGGTTGGACGCTCACGCGCCCAAGCAGCCCCTTGGGCGTCGTCTGCAAACCCAGCTGCGCGATGACGCGCGCTGCGAGATCGCGCTGCTGCGCGAGCTCGGCCAGCGTCTCCGCCGACTGCACGCCACTCTGTAAGACCAGCGCGTTCAGGACCGGCAGCGCGGTGTCGCCCTCTTGCGGGGCGGTGCTGCTATCGGGCCGTCCCGCCAGCAGGCGCACCGTGGTCGTGTAGGATTTCGGCGTTAGGATCGTGGCAACGGCGACCAGCGCGACGAAGCCCCCGGCCACCGCAAAAAAGAGGCGCCAGCGCCGGCGAAGGGCGGAGTAGACGCGGGAGAGGGTTTGTGCGTCGCCGGAGCGCCCTTGCGCGGTCTCGCCGTACGCTAGAATGCCCTCGCCGTTATACGGCGTTAGAAGTGACATCGCAGTTACTACGATGCTACCGCTTCCGGGCGCGCCCCGATAAGGACAGGACTGCTCACCGTATGGGACCTTCGCAGCAGGGACCCATTGCCTTTACGACCCGAGTCACGCCGCGTGGGGCTTACGACTCTGCGGCCGAGCAGTGGTGGGCGCGTATCATTGTACGCGGATGGCCACGCGTATCATCGAGCGGCCGGCGCAACTTCGGACACCCACCGTTCGAAATGCGCCGAAGCCGTATTCGAGAAGATGGATCGGTATTCTCCTGGCCAGCGACGTCGTACTCTTCGTAGTGGCGTCGGGCTTAGGCGCGTTGATCGGCTTCCATCATTGGAATTCGCCGCGTATCCTCGGGCACTTGCTCATCGCCGAAGTACTCTACGTCGCTCTGTGGGTGCTGGTCTTCGATCGGCTCGGTCTTTATCGCCGGACCTTCGCGCTCTCGATGAAGGACGAGCTGTACTATACGGTAGCGGCCTTGATCATGGGAACGATCCCGCAACTCGTCCTCTTCACTATCTATCCGGGCATTTCAACGTCGCGTATTGCGCTGATCTACGCCCTGGCGTTCTCGATCGTGCTGGTAGGATCGTCGCGCGCGCTCTTCCACCGTATGCGGCAGATTCAATGGGTCAAGGGTAAGCGCAGGATCTGCATCGTCGGTACGACTGAAGGGGTCTCCTCGGTCCTGGAGAGCCTAGAGCTCTCCGACGACTCCGAGACGCTCCTGATCACGGTCGACGACATCAATGAAACCGTCGCGCGAATCGACTTGAGTCGAGATGCCGACTTGGACCGCATCGAGTGGTTCAACCACGCGCGCAGGTGGGGCTGCGACGCCCTGATTTTGGCGGAAATGCTCCCGCCGCACCTGCTGGGCTATGTGTTGGAAGTCGCGGCGCGCGAACGCATTCGCCTGGCTTTTGCGCCGCCACGGTTCGCCCGTTATGCCTACGACCTATCGCTGCGTACCGATGGGCGACAGGTGCTGATCGTTCCGGCGCGCTTGCGCGCTTGCACGCCTCGGGCGCAACTCCTAAAGCGCCTGGCCGACATCGTCTTCGCCTGCGTGGCGCTCGCGTTGTTCGCTCCCGTAATGGTACTGGCGGCGATCGCCGTCTATCTGGATTCGGGATTGCCGATTCTTTTCGCGCAAGAGCGCACCGGGGCCGGCGGTAAGCCGTTCAACATCCTAAAGTTCCGCTCGATGCGCCAAGACGCCGAACGCGAGGGCGGCGCCGTCTGGGCTACCGAGCACGATCCGCGCAAGACCCGCGTGGGCGGGTTTCTGCGCCGCTTCAGCATCGACGAGCTTCCTCAGCTCTTCAACGTCCTCCGCGGGGACATGTCGCTGGTCGGACCGCGCCCGGAGCGCCCGATCTTCGTCGATCTCTTTCGCACGACGCTTCCACGGTACGACGAGCGCCATTTGGTTCGTCCGGGCATCACCGGCTGGTCGCACGTGCACATGAAGCGCAATGTGGCAACATCGGCCGCTGCCGAGCGGCTCGAGTACGACCTTCAATATCTCGAGAACTGGTCACTCTATCTGGACGTCGCCGTGCTGTTTCAGACGTTGTGTGAGTTTCTCTTCCACCGCGCGGCATGAACCCGGTGCGCGTCGTTCACATCCTGCCCTCGGTTCGCGGCTATGGTGCGGAGCGTCTCATCGTAGAACTCCTCAAGCATCTCTCTTCGCCGGCGATCGACGCGTCGCTATTGACCATCTACTCGCCGCCTGCGGACGCCGGTGAGACGCTGCCCTTCAGCATCGCGCACGCCGGGCGCAAACACCGCAGAGACCGCCTCTTTCTTTGGCGGCTGGTTCGCGAGATCCGGCGGTTGAAACCGGACATCGTTCATACCCACACCCACGTCGGCAAGTATTGGGGGCGCGTGGCGGCCTTGCTCGCCGGTGCGACCCGCATCGTTCACACCGAGCACAATCCATGCGATTTCCGTCGCACGCCGCTCGAACGGGTCGCCGACTGTCTGCTGCATCGCGCCACGGCACGCGTCGTCACCTTTTTTCGCGAGCAGGGCGCCGCGTTGCGCGAGTTCGAGCATCTCCCTGCAGGCAAGCTCGTCCTCATTCCTAACGGTTTAACCTTCCCCGAGACGACCGGCGACCGGAACGCGGCCCGACGGTACTTAGGACTTTCCGCGGGTCAGTTCGCGATTATCGTCGTCGGCCGCATGGAGTTCCAAAAGAATCACATCCTGGCGATGCGAGCATTTGCTGCGATCAGCGCGGACGTCCGCGAGAAGGCAGTGCTCCTCTTCGCCGGCGCGGGCGAAAACGAGATCGTGCTCCGAGGTCTCGCGCGCGCCCTCCAAATCGAGGAGCGCGTTCGCTTTCTCGGCTATCGGACCGACCTGCACGCGCTCTTGCCCGGCGCAGACCTTCTCCTGATGACCTCCTGGTTCGAAGGTATGCCGCTGGCGCTGCTCGAGGCGATGATCGCCGGCGTTCCGATCGTGAGCACGCCCTGGCTGGGCGCTCGGACCATGCTCGGCGACGGTCGCTACGGCTTCCTGACCGCCGATTTCACGCCCGCAAAGGTGGCCGCCCAGATCCAGCGGGCGGTGAGGTATCCAGGAATACGGAGGGCCATCGCCGAGCGAGCTTCGAGCTACGTGCGCGAAACGTACGACCTCGCGCGCATGGTCGACGCCCATCGTCAAATGTATCTACAGTTGCAAGGCAGGGCCTCATGAGCGCACGGGCGGGACGGCTGGTCATCGTGACGTCTCGCTTTCCGTTCGGCAGTCAGGAGGCGTACCTGAGCGCCGAACTCGGCGAGCTCGTGAAGCATTTCGAGCGCATCGCGGTCATGCCGGTCCGCACGCCGGCCGCCCCGGCCAGACAAGACCTGCCCGACGGCGTCGAGGTGATTCGATGGCCGCTGTTTAGCGCGGAAGTCGTGCGACGAGCGGCGGAAGTGTTGCGAGCGGCGCCGTCTTGCGCGCTTGGCGCAATCGCACAGCTGGTACGCTCCCGAGATCCTGGACACGTCAAGAATTTCGCCGTAACCGTCAAGGCGCTGGCGCTGGCCCAATGGATCAGGGAGCGCCGCTTCGACCACATTCACGCCTATTGGATGTCGACGCCGGCAACCGTGGCGATGGTCGCCGCTGCGGCGAGCGGAGTGCGCTGGAGCGCGACGGCCCATCGCTGGGACATCTACGAGCGCAACGCCTTCGACGTCAAGCAACGGACGGCAGCATTCGTTCGCACGATCTCGGCCCGCGGGACGAGCGATCTCGCGAGGCGGATGCCGCGCCTGCACGACCGCGTTCTCGAGCTGCGCCTAGGCACCACGCTTCCGCCCGCGCCTTCCTCACAGCGTTTCGCAGGCGACGAGTTCCGCATCGTCTGCCCCGCGGCGCTCGTGGAGGTTAAGGGGCACGACGTGCTGCTCGCTTCGCTGGCACGCCTTCGCGAGTGGGGTGTGCCGGTGCGCTGCATCCTCTGCGGAACCGGTCCGCTGCAGCGAAAACTCGAGGCGGCTGCGAGCAGCCTTCATCTCAATGGTTGCGTGGAGTTCGCCGGTTTCGTGCCGCAACGGACCCTGCACGAGTGGTATCGCGGCGGACGGTT
Source organism: Vulcanimicrobiota bacterium (assembly GCA_030038215.1). Taxonomy (GTDB): domain Bacteria; phylum Vulcanimicrobiota; class Vulcanimicrobiia; order Vulcanimicrobiales; family Vulcanimicrobiaceae; genus Cybelea. The sequence continues at coordinate 4,894 of JASHPI010000095.1, forward strand.
TGCGGCCGTCGTGCTCGCGAGCCGCTTTGCGGGAGAGAAAACAATGGAAGGCGTGCCCTCGACGCTGATCGAGGCAATGGCCTTCGGTGTGCCGGTCGTTGCCTCCGATTCCGGGAGCATCGGCGAGCTTCTCGACAACCGGTGCGGGCGGATCGTGCGCGCCGGGGATGCGGAGCAACTGGCCCGCGCGCTTCTCAGCATCTATCTCGATCCGGACTCGGCGCAGACGCGCGCGCGACGCGCCTACGACCGGGTCGCCGCCCAACATGACGTGCGCGTCCAAATGCGCGAGCTCGCGGCCGCCGTGGGCGAAAGGAGTTAGGACATGAATATCGCTGTGATCGGTTTGGGTTACATCGGTCTGCCGACGGCCGCGCTGCTGGCGGCCAGCGGGCATCGAGTTTACGGGTACGACGTCAACGCGCCGTTGCGTCACGGCTTGCAGCATGGGCATCTTCCAGAGATGGAGGCAGCGGTGCGCGATGCCGTGCTCAGCGCGCTGCGCGACGGGCACCTGCACGTCCTCGATCGAATACCGAGCGCGCAGGCGTACGTCATGTGCCTGCCGACGCCGACGCACGAAGGGAAACCCGACCTGCGCTACGTCGAGGCGGCCGCCGCAGCGGTTGCCGGGGTCGCCGACCCCGGCGCGATTCTCGTGCTCGAATCGACGGTGCCTCCGGGCGCAACCGAACGCGTCATCGAAAGCGCGCTCGCCGCCGCCGGAAAGCGGATCAGCGACTTTCACGTAGCTCATTGCCCGGAGCGGGTGATTCCCGGCGCCATCATGACGGAATTGCGCGCGAACGCGCGCGTCGTCGGCGGCCGGACGCCGCAGGACGCCCGCATCGTCCGCGACCTCTACGCCTCCTTTTGCGAGGGTCCCATCTCCGTTACGTCCTTGCCGGTTGCCGAGTTCGTAAAGGTCGTCGAAAATACGTTCCGCGACGTCAACATCGCGTTTGCGAACGAGCTTGCAATCTTCGCCGAGGAGCTCGGCGTCGATGTGTGGGAAACGATCGAGCTGGCCAACCATCATCCGCGCGTAAATATTCTTGCGCCGGGCCCGGGCGTCGGGGGTCACTGCATACCGGTCGACCC
>JASHPI010000096.1 GCA_030038215.1 Vulcanimicrobiota bacterium
ACAACGTCTCGGCATTCCGGTTGCGTTCGCGCCGGACAGCATCGGAGAAGGCGCCGTCCGCGCCGTTGCGCAGCTTCGAGACGGCGACGTGCTGGTGCTCGAAAACGTGCGTTTTCACCCGGGCGAAGAGCGCAACGACCCCGCATTTGCCGCGCAGCTGGCGCAGCTCGGCGATCTCTACGTCAACGATGCGTTCGGCACGGCGCATCGCGCGCATGCCTCGACCGAAGGCCTCGCGCGTCTGCTGCCGCACGCGGCCGGCTTTTTGATGGCGGCCGAGCTTTCGGCGCTCGCGCGGCTGACGAACCAACCGGCCAAACCCTTCGTCTGCGTCATCGGAGGTGCCAAGGTCAAAGACAAGATCGGAGTCTTTACGCGCTTGATCGAGCTGGTCGACGCATTCTGCATCGGCGGCGGCATGGCGAACACGTTTCTTGCAGCTAAAGGCGTCAACGTGGGACGGTCGCTGCGCGACGACGACCTCGAACCGGCAAAGCGCATTCTCGCGCAAGCCGAGCAGACGCGCGTCGCGTTTGCGCTTCCGATCGACGCGGTCGTCGCCCCGTCGATCGAGGCCGAGGATCGCGCGCGCGTCGTTCCTATCGACGCGGTCGGCGACGACGCGATCGCGGATATCGGCCCCGCGACGGCACAAGCCTACGCACGGACGGTCGAGCGGGCCAAAACGATCGTCTTCAACGGGCCGATGGGCGTCTACGAGCGGCCGGCTTATCGCAACGGAACCAAGGTCGTCGGCGAGGCCATCGCGCGCGCCACGGTCCACGGCGCGATCAGCGTAGTGGGCGGCGGCGACGCGGCCGCGGCGGCACATCTGCTCGGCTTCGCCGGGCAGATGACGCACGTCTCGACGGGCGGCGGCGCGACGCTCGAGTATCTCGAAGGCAAAGTGCTCCCTGGAGTGGCGGCGCTTGAGCGCGATTAGAACGATCCTCGCCGGAAACTGGAAGATGAACAAGACCGCGGCGCAGACGCAGGCCTTTCTCGACGTTTTTCTGCCGCGCGCGCGCTCGCTGTCGGACGCGATCGAGATCGTCGTCGCTCCCCCCTTCACCGCGATACCGACGGCCGCGCACGTGCTGCGTGGGACGCGCGTATACCTTGGAGCGCAAAATATGCACTGGGAGCTGGAAGGCGCCTTCACCGGCGAGATCAGCGCGCCGATGCTGCGCGAGTTCGGCGTGACGCACGTCATCATCGGCCATTCCGAACGGCGAGCGCTCTTCGGTGAAAGCGATCGCACCGTCAACTTGAAGGTAAAGACCGCGTTGGCCACGGGATTGACGCCGATCGTCGCGGTCGGCGAAACGGCCGAGGAGCGCGCCGCCGGCAAATGCGACGAGCGCGTCACCGCGCAGACGCGCGCCGCCTTCGAAGGCATCGCGCGCAACGAGTTGGCGAACGTCGCGATGGCGTACGAGCCGATTTGGGCGATCGGGACCGGCAATAACTGCGACCCCAAAGAGGCCGACCGCGTCATGGGGCTCATCCGGAGCGCGCTCGATGGTTTGGAGGCGACGGCGATGCTCTACGGCGGCAGCATGAACGCCGCTAACGTAGCCTCGTACGTTGCATGCCCCAACGTCGATGGCGGTTTGGTGGGCGGCGCATCGCTCGATCCCAACGCCTTTGCGGATCTGATCGCCAACGCCGCCTCCGTGTTTTCATGAACTACCGTCCCATCGTGCTCGCGATCCTCGACGGTTGGGGGTGTCGCGAAGAGCGGCACGGCAACGCCATCGCGGCCGCCGACCTTCCGCATTGGCGCGCTTTCTTCGAACGCTACCCGTGGACGACGCTCGCGGCGTCCGGCGAAGCGGTGGGCTTGCCGCTTGGCGTCATCGGCAACAGCGAAGTGGGGCACCTCAACCTCGGCAGCGGGCGCGTGGTGGCGCAAGGTGTGACGATCATCGATCAAGAGATTGCCTCGGGAGAGTTCGCGCGGAACGAAACCCTCGCGCGAGCGATCGAGCACGTGCGCCGCTCCGGCGGAACGCTCCACCTGATGGGACTGCTCTCCGATTCGAAGGTGCACAGCTCGATCAAACACCTCTTCGCTTTGATCGATGCGGCCGTCGCCGCCGGCGTTCCGATCGCCGTCCATGCCTTTCTCGACGGCCGCGACTCGCCACCGCGCTCGGCGCGCGAGTATCTCGAACAACTCGAAGCCAAGCTCGCCGCCGTCAGCCGGAGCGGCGCAATCGCCAGCGTCAGCGGGCGCTTCTACGCGATGGACCGCGATCGCCGTTGGGAGCGCACGAAGCGCGCCTACGACCTGCTTGCCAACGGTGACGCCGAGTACCATGCGCCGGACGCGTTCGCAGCCCTCGAGGCGGGATACGCGCGGGGCGAAGACGATGAGTTCGTCGTCCCGACCCTGGTGGGCGAGGCTCGGCCGATCGAAGATGGCGACGCCTTCATCTTCTTCAACTTTCGCCCGGATCGCGCGCGTCAGCTGACGACCGCATTCAACGCCGGCACGAACATCTATTACGACGACGGCTTTGGGGTCTTCACGTCCAAGCGCTACGAGAATCCATTTTTCGCCACCATGGTGCGTTACGATGAGACCTACACCAATCCGGTGCTCTTTGGACCGCGCACGCAATACGATACATTCGGTGAGGTCCTCTCGCGCGCGGGCTTGCGTCAGCTGCGGCTTGCCGAAACCGAGAAGTACGCGCACGTCACCTACTTCTTTAACGGCGGTTTCGAGGAGCCGTTCGAAGGCGAGGACCGGCGCCTGATTCCCTCCGACCGCTCGGTGCCGACCTACGACCTCGCGCCGGCGATGCGCGCCCGCGAGATCACGCAGGCGGCGGTGGACGCCATCGAGAGCGGCGCCTACGACGTCATCATCCTGAACTACGCGAACGCCGACATGCTCGGACATACCGGAAAATGGGAGCCGACGATCGCGGGTCTCGAGGTGCTCGACGAGTCTCTCGCCCGCTTAGCCGATGCCACGCTGCGCGCTCACGGCCTGCTCGCCGTCACCGCCGACCACGGAAACGCCGAAGACAAGCTCGACGAGAACGATCGTCCGCTGACGGCGCACACCACCAATCCGGTGCCGTTTCTCTTGATCGCGGGCAGCTCGCCCGGAACCCTTGCGAGCGGCGGCAGACTCGGCGACGTCGCCCCGACGCTGCTCACGATCATGGGGTTGCCGATTCCCGAGCGGATGACCGGTAAGAGCCTCTTGCATTGATTAAAGATTCATCAAATTCATTGGAGTCACAGGCTCCTTTAGGTCGATTACCAGCCTCGCATGTCAGAGTAAGGGCGAGAGAGGAGATCGATTCCAATGCACAAGGACTTCAATGAAACCCGCGATGTCTTGCTGCTGGCCGAAGGCCTGATCTACTTCGTCTTCATCGGCGCCGCTACAGTCGCCATCGCCCTCGCCGCGCACATTTACTGAGGATCGCAACGATGCTACCAGGCATCGACGCGGTAGCAGCCCGCCGGATCCACGTCCACGCGGCGGTCGCCCACGACGATGGAACGGATGCGATGATCCCAGAACGAGAGGATGCGAATGACGATCGGCTTGAGCTTGGCGATCACCTCGCGGGCTCGCTGCGAGACGGCCACCGCATCGCGCACCCATCGCGGATGCTCGCGCGGCAACAGCGCCGTTTCGAGCTCGGCGTCGGCGACGGCCGGGACGATCGCTTCCGAAAGGCTCGCGCCGGCTTGAAGCGTGAGGGCGGCCGCGCTCTCCTCGGATTCAATGCGGCGCAGCATGGGTGCTCCCTCTGAGCTTGGCTATCGCCGTCAAGTGCAGCTGCGAAGCGCGCTGCGGCGAGATCGCCAACCGCCGGCCAACCGCGCGCAATGACGCTCCGTGGAAGTAATGACGGACGACGACCTCGCGCTGCCGCTCGGGAAGACGTGCGATCTGCGATGCGAGCGCGCTGCGCTCGGAACGACGTTCGAAGATATCGGCGGGATCCCCCAAAGGGTCGTCGGGAAGCGCTTCGCCCTTCGGTAACGGGGCGTCCAGCGAGAGCGGCACGCCCCAGTGAGCTGCAGCCAGCGAGCGCACGTAGCCCGGAAAGCGGGCTTCCATCTCGGCGAGGCTCGGAACTTCGCCACGCACGGCTGCCAGCGCGTAACGATGATTCTCACCGTCGCGAACGAGCCGGCGAGCGCGCTCCGAAACCGGATCCATCCGCCGGATCCCGTTGAGCATCGCTCCGACGACGAGGCGCCGGGCGTAGGTTTCCAGCGTCGGCCCGCGCAGCGGATCGTACGAGTCGACGGCCCGAATCAAGCCGACGCAGCCATCACCGACCAAATCGTCGATATCGAGGGTGTAGACGAGTCGTTTCAGGCGCCGCGCAATGCGCTTGACGAGCGGGAGCAGGTCGCGAATCGCAGTCTCGCGCCTGGAGTCGTTCACGATGCGCGCAGACCGGCGGCGATCAGCGCGGCGAATCCGCCCCTGTCTCGCGCGGCAATCTCCTGCGCCAGCCGGTCGAGCTCGTAATCGCCTAGCACCGGCTCCCCGTCGACGAGCGGCCGGAGCACCGGCACCAGCAGCATCGCCTCGAACATTTGCCCGGCGCGCAGGGCAGCGACGCTATCCACGCTGCAAGTTGTTGGCGATGCGAAGCATCTCATCAGCGGCTTGCACCCCTTTGGCGTTGGCCTCGTACGCGCGTTGCGCGGTCAGAATTTGCATCATCGCATCGACGATCGTGACGTTCGATTGCTCGAGCATGCCGAAGTGCAGCTTC
>JASHPI010000097.1 GCA_030038215.1 Vulcanimicrobiota bacterium
CCCTCGAGCAGCGCCTGAAGGTTGCCGGCCCACGGCGGCGAGCCGTGCTCGCCCGGCGGCGGCGCGACGGCAAAGCGCGGGCGCGCGAGCTCGCGCGCAAACCGCATCGTGTGCATCGCGCCGCCACCGAGCTCGCTGCAGACCAAGACGACCGCGCGCGCATATTCGGCCTGAAGGCGATCGCGTTCGATCAAGGCGTCACGTGAGACCGCTGTCCCCGGCGTAACGAGCGTGGCAATCGCGCCGCCGCCGTCGACGATCGCTCGCTCGAGTGCGACGTGTTCGGGCGGGTGGGTGCAGCCGAAACCGTGCCCGACGAACGCAACGGTCGGAACCCGAGCCGCCAGCGCGCCCCGATGCGCTGCCGCGTCGACGCCCATCGCGAGACCCGCAATGACGGGTTGCCCGAGACGGGACGCAAGCTCGTATGCGAATGCCCGCGCATTCGCTGGCGGCGTGCGGCTTCCAACGATCGCAATTCCGCCGCGCGGCATCGCTCCGAAGACGTACAAGCCCGTCATCGCGTCAGGGAGCCAATCGCGATGCGGCGAACTCGGCGGCATGAAGATGCGGCAGTTGCTGCTGGGCTTGGGAACCGGATATGCTGCCGCATATGCGCTGGTCCGAACGATCGAGTCCGTTCGCGACTGGCGAGACCCTTCACCGGCGCGCTCAAAAGACGCGGCCGCATATGCGCGAACGCGTCGGGCATTTGAAGTGGCTGACACCGTGCGGGGCACCGTCGCGATACTCGCGTTCGCGTACGGACCTCTGGCGCGGGGCGTCGACCGCGCGGCGTGCGGACCCGTTTGGCTTCGGCCCGCGTTCTGCGCGGCGACGCTCTCCGTGGCATCGGCGCTGATCGATCTTCCAACATCCTTCGTGCAAGAATACGCACTGGAACGGCGCTTTGACTTGAGCGAACAGACGCCGCAGTCGTGGCTCGGCGACTATGCCAAGAGTACCGGTATCGCCGCGGCAGTCGCGGCCATCGTCGCAACCCTCTTCGGCGCCGCGGTGCGGCGCGCGCCGCGCACGTGGCCGTTGCCGGCCGCCCTGGGCGCCCTGCCCCTGTTCGTGCTCTCGGGTTTGATCGTTCCGCTCTACGTGCTCCCGCTGTTCAACAAGTTCGAGCCTATCACCGGTACCCTCGAAGTGCGCTTGCGAAAGCTCGCAGCCCGATTCGGAGTCGGCGATGCGGAGATCCTTCGCATGGACATGAGCCGGCAGACGCGCAAGGCCAACGCGTTCGTGACCGGCCTCGGCCATACGCATCGCATCGTGCTCGGCGATACCCTGCTCGAAGCCTTTCCCGAGGACGAGATCGAGTTTGTGGTCGCGCACGAGCTGGGACACTACGTCACCAAGGACACGTGGCGGTCGATTGCACTCGGCGAAGCGCTGACCACCGCGCTCTTTCTGGTCGCCAATGCAGTGACCCCGGGCTCGGAGCGAGACGAGCTCCGCGATCGCCCGCTTCTGCTCATTCGGATCTACGCGGCAATGCTGGCGACAGCACAGGTGCTTCGGCCCCTGCTGCTCGCGTTCTCGCGCTCGCGTGAATGGGCGGCCGATCGCTTCGCGCTGGCAGCCACCGACGATGCGGCCGCCGGCGCCCGCGCCTTCCGGCGTTTGCGCGATCAAAATTTCAGCGATGAAGATCCGCCGCCCTGGTACGAACTCTTCTTCGCCTCGCACCCCTCGCTTCGGGCGCGAATCGGAGCCCTTGCGCTAGACGAGGACCGGTGAAGGACGCGTGCGCAGCCAAGCCGCCAAGTCGGTTTTGGGCTCGACAACGCGGCCGGTTCGCAGTTCCTCACGCAGTTCGCCGAACAGGCCGAACCCCTCGGCAAAGGCATCGTGCTTGTGGATCGACTCCTCGTTGACTTGACTCGCAAAGACGAACGTCTCGTCGTTTAAGTCGGCGTACATGTCGAGTGCGCGTGAGAGGATGCCGCGCACGACGTCTTCGACGAACTTCGGGTTGTAGTGCGCCTTGTTGACGACGAAGAATTCATCGGGTCGCTTGAGCAGATCGTAGGTCTCGCTCGACATCGAATTCTCCACGATCTCGACGAGATCTTCGGCGCGAATGGCGTGTGCGTGCGCGTCGTCGACGCCGAGGAGAATCGCACCACGCCCACGCTGGTTGTGCGTCGCCACGGGAAGCGCATCGAGCGCGCGCTTCGCATCGTTCTCGCTGAAGCCGGCCTCGACCAGCTCGCGCAGCGAGTGCTCGCGCACCATCGCCTGAGCGCACGGACAGGCGGTCATTCCTTCCGCCTCGACCCCGACGACGCGGCGCGTGCCCTCTTCGTCGGCGTGCGCGATCCCAATCAGCGCGTAAGTTTCCTCGCCGCGCTTACCGCTCACCGGCGTCCAACGTTCGAGGCCGAACTCGGCGCGCAACCGCACGTCGGCGCGAATTGCGCGCTGGCTGCGCACGATCTCTCGCGCGATGGCTTCGACTAGGCGCTCGATGCGCGCGGGCTTCTGGTCGCGAGCGAGCACATCGAGCGTTGCCTCCTCGAGGATCTCGGCGAAGCGCGACATGTGCACGCCCGCTTTGTCGAACGCAAGGTCGGCGACCATCGTAAACTCGCCGTTATAGACCTGCTGGCGTCCGTCGACTTCCAGATGCACGATGCGGCGCACCCCGGAGACGCCGGCGCGATTGAGCGAGAGACGCACCTCAGGCTCCTCGTCCTGGCGATCGGTATCGAAATGCAGGCTGCGCTCGCGCCGCCGCACGTTGCCGTCGGGCGGAGCCGCGACGAGGTGGGGCGCGATCTCGGCGAGCGGCAAGACGTTGTACGGACGCGCCTGGAGGTTGGGCGCGACGATCGCCCCGTCGACGGCGAGCACGTCGATGTCGATCGGTCGAGCCGCGAGCCGACGCGTGCCGCGCGCCCGCCCGACGGCCAACTCGACGTCGCGCGCAAAGTGTTTGAACGCGTCGCTCTCCTGCTCGGTCCGCAGCGCGGCCGCGATATTCAGGTAGGCCGGCCCTTCAGCTCCATGCGCCGCTTCGGACTCGTAGAAGGAGGAAACGGCGACGATCTGCGCGCGTGCCCGCAAGCGCTGCAGGGCCGCCAAGATGTTGCCTTGGCGGTCGCCGAGATTCGAGCCGATTCCGATGTAGATCTCGTGCACTTCCCGTGAGTCTTCTAGACGCACGAGCCAGAACCGTTCGGACGGCGCCTGCCGGTAGCTTATGCTTGGGAATTCGGATATAGTTCATGAGTGCCGCCATCGGATGAATCCATCTATCCGTACCTGCTCGATCCGAAACTGACCACGCAGGTCTGGGGCGGCGACGAGCTCGTCACCATCTACGGCAAACACGGTGATCCCAGCATGAAGCTCGGTGAATCCTGGGAATGCTGGGACGCCGATCGCGTGACGAACGGCGCGTTGGCCGGCTCCACCGTTGCGGATCTGCGTGCCAAGCTGGGCGCGCAACTGCTGGGTGATCTCGATGCCAAGCGTATCTTCCCGCTCCTCACAAAGATTATCACGGCGCACGACTGGCTTTCGGTTCAGGTGCACCCCGACGACACCTACGCGCAACGGGTCGAGCATCAGCCGTTCGGAAAGACCGAGTGCTGGTACGTCCTCGACGCGCTGCCCGGCGCGCAAATCGTATACGGATGGACCCGCGACACCTCGCGCGCGGAATACGAGCGCCGCGTTGCCGACGGCACGCTCGGCGAGATCCTTCGTCGGATCGACGTGAAGACCGGCGACACCGTCTACGTGCCCCACGGCGTCGTTCACGCGATCGGACCCGGCATCGCCGTCTACGAAACACAACAGGCCTCCGACCTGACCTATCGCATGTTCGACTGGAATCGCGTCGGTCTGGACGGCAAACCGCGGGAGCTAGCCGTGCGTAAGGCAGCCGACGTGCTGAACTACCGCGCTACGACCGAAGGCACGCTGGCGCAGATCGCCTATCACTTCGAGGGACTGGACCGGATCGC
>JASHPI010000098.1 GCA_030038215.1 Vulcanimicrobiota bacterium
GAACGTACGCGCGTTCGCTCTTGCTTAAATCGATCAGCTGACGAAAATCCGAGATCGGCCGGCCGGCAGGATCCAGTCCGGCGATGACGCCTTGCGGCGGGAGCGCGCGCGGGTCGACGATCCAGGTTTGGGGCAGAACCCGCGTAAGCCGCTCGAAGGTCTCCGCTCCAAGCTCGTCGCGCCAGAGTCCGGCCAGCGCGTGATGGTGCAGCAGCGCGAAGGAGAGTTTCTCCTCCAGGGTTGCCTTTGGCGGCGGCGTCATCTTGACGCGGTTGTGCCGCGCGGCATACAGCATCAGCTCCTGCTTGGGTACGTTGAAGAGATCGAAGAGCTCGAAGTTTCGGTAGACCGCGTGCAGTTTTGTCTCGCGTCCATCCTCGAGACGGATGAAGAGACCGTCTTCGGTAAAGGTGATCTCTTGCGGCGCGCGCAGCCACGCGTCGGCGAGAGCGAGCCGCCGCAACGCCTCGGCCAGCCACGCCATCTCGCTGCGGTACGCGGCCGATTCCTCGGAAACGACGATCGCGACCGTCGGGCGATCGACGCCCGTTAGATTGCGCAGCATTGCCGCGAAACCGGCGGGAATTCCGTTGTCACCGCCGACGCTCTCGATGCCGAGTTGGCAATACGCCTCGCTCATTGCGCCCAGAAAGCCCATTCCTCCGGGAACGCTGTCGAGTTCGGTCGCGACGAACCCCTCGGCGGTAATGATTAAGTCGGGACGAATGATGCCCGGCACATCTTGCTTGAAGCGATTCTGCCGCGCCAGCTTCACGATTTGCTCGGGCTTGCCGTGATCGAGGTACTCGGCGATGAAGGCCGGCGCCGAACCGCGCGCGCTGCGATTGTAGAGATTGTTGAGCGCTCGGTTAAAGCGTAGGAGATCGCGCCCAAGCCGCTCGATCTCACTAACTTGTTCGGCCGTCAATGCAAACGGCTCGGGGCTGACGCGCCAGGCGATACGGTCGCTTTCGTTCTCAACCCGGAAGAGGCCGGGCGGTATCGCTTCATACAGGTGGTGCGCTTGCTCACGAGCCGTGAGATTTGGGACGGTAGCCGTACAAGGCATGATGAAGTGGCAGTCTCCTCTATCGACAGCCGTCGGGGATCTTGGAACTGTTAAAGGCGATATACAGCCGGCGCATGCATTTCACTAGAGGGGCCCTGCCCTGCCGAAGGTTGCGCCTCCTACTTTATGGTAATGGCGCCGGGCGTCAATAGAGCTCCCTCTACCTGAACGACGCCCCGCGAGTAGGCGAGCGTGAGGTGTAAGGTCCCACTCAGGCCCAACTGAGTCAGGTCCAGGCTTTCGAGCACGCGCGAGGTGCTCTCCCCCGCGACGAAATGCAGCTGCCGCAGACGCCGGATCGTCCCGCCGGGAGCCGCGTACGCTTCGGTCACCGGCACGATCATCTCGTCGCCTCCGTCCGCACGAGGCACGCCGTTGATGCAGTACCCGAGCGTAACCGCGACGCCCTGGACCCTGAGAACCTCCTGAGTGCACGGATCCGCGGCGGCGACAGCGGTGGTTGCCGCCAAGATGATGAAGACCGCAAGCGCCCGTGCCATTTGAAAAATCACCTTCGGCTCTAAGCGCTGCAGTACCCGTCCCTGAGAGCGCTCCCGTGCGCGTGCGCGTGCTCGCGTTCGCGCGACTGCGCGAACTGCTCGCCTCCGGGGAGCTCACCCTAGAGCTAACGTCGGGAGCGCGCGTCAGCGACGCGTGGCAGATGCTAGCCGGCCGCCACGCCGCGCTCGAGCACCTTGCAAACTCGACGCGCTTTGCACGCAACGGGCAGATCGTTCCATCCGATGCGCCGCTTGCAGATGGTGACGAGATCGCGTTGCTCCCGCCGGTCGGGGGCGGATAGGGCGTGGGCAAGGTTGAGCTCTATCGAGTAGCGTGCAAACGTAATGCAATAGCGGTGCTGTGGTATCAGCCACGGCGCTCGCGCGGCATCTCGTTGGTGGCGGGTCACGGCTATTCGTCGAGCAAGCAGAATCTGGACTTTCTCTGCTCGTTCCTCGCGAGCCACGGGTTCGGCGTCTACAGCCTCGACTTCCCGGGACATAAGCTCGGCGCGAGCGGCGGCGAGCTGCGAAACGTCGAGGACTGCATCGATGCGATGTCGTGTGTCACGTCGTTCGCGCGCGAGCGCGGCGATCGAATGAACTATACAATCGGGCATAGCATGGGAGGGATGACCGCGATTTTCGTCGCGGCACTCGACGGCGGGATCCTCGGTACGATCGCGATCGCCACCGGGTACGGGCGCCCGACCGCGCTCGACGTTTTGTCGCGAGCCGGGGCCACGGACTTTCGCTCGTCCTATGTGGTTGGCGTCACGCTCCCGGAGCTGCTTGAGGGCGTTAACGCCCGCTACGTCGAGCTGCTGCCGCGGCTCGCCGGGCGGCCCGCGCTCTACCTGGCGGCCGATCGCGACGCGATGGTGAGCGCCGCAAGCGTGCGCGAGCTTTACGACCGTGCGCCGGCGCCGAAATCGATCGCAGTGATTTCAAGCGACCACACTTACGCGGCCGAGCATTCGCGGGCGGCGGTCTTAGAATGGTTGAACGAACGTCATCCGCGCGATTGAGTCCGCGCGCTCTGCGCCGGTATAGCCGTCACCTCTTGATTCCCGAGGTGGGCCTGGCCGGGCAGGAACGGCTTGCGGCGGCGCGCGTGCTGGTCGTCGGCGCCGGCGGGTTGGGGTCTCCGGCGCTGCAATACTTGGCTGCAGCCGGGGTCGGGCGCATCGGGGTAATCGACGATGATAGCGTGGACGAAACGAACTTGCAGCGTCAAACCATCTTCTCGGGGAGCGACGTGGGGCGGAACAAGGCGGTCGCAGCGGCGGAGCGCCTCCGGAGCCTCAACCCGCTGATCGCGATCGACGCGTTGCCGCTGCGTTTCGGAGCAGACAACGCGCGCGACCTCGTGCGCCTGTACGATGCGGTCCTCGACTGTACCGATCGTTTCCCGACTCGCTATCTGATCAGCGACGCGTGTGTGCTGGAGCGCAAGCCCGACGTCTACGGCTCGATCTTCCGCTTCGACGGGCAAGTTAGCATCTTCGGAGCGGAGTCGGGACCGTGCTACCGTTGCCTCTATCCGGAAGCGCCGCCGCCGGGAAGCGTGCCGAGTTGCGCGGAGGGCGGCGTCCTGGGAGCGTTGGCGGGCATCATCGGCACCTGGCAGGCGAGCGAAGCTCTCAAACTGCTGCTCGGGATCGGCGAACCTCTCATAGGCCGGTTGATGCTCGTCGACACGCTCGGCGCGAACGTGCGAACGGTGCGTTTCGATCGTGATCCCGGCTGCACGGCGTGTGGAGTGCGACCGACGATTGGGCGCCGGCCGTTGCTCGTCTCCGATGAGGAGCCGTCGACAAGCGACGTTCCGGAAGTTGAAGCCGATGCACTCGATGAAGTGTTGCGCGACGCCTTCTTGCTGGACGTGCGCGAGCCTCACGAGGCGGTTTTGGGATCGCTCGAGGGCGCGGTGCAGATCCCCGCTTCGCAGCTCGAGGGCCGCATGCATGAGCTCGACAGCGCTCGAAGTTATGTCGTCGCGTGCCGCGTCGGGGTTAAGTCGCTGTGGGCTGTGGCGCGCTTGCGGGAAGCCGGATTCACTCGCTTACAGCACTTGCAAGGCGGACTGCTCGCGTACGCCGCGCGGCACGCGGAGTTCGATTTCTTTTGAAAACGAAGCCTTTTGGTGAGACCGGCGCGCGCGTACCGGTGATCGGTCAGGGGACATGGGATATGCCGGAGAGCGGTTCGCGGCGGCAAGAGGCCAAACAGGCGATTCGGCGCGGCATCGAGCTTGGAATGACGCACCTCGACACCGCCGAGATGTACGGCTCCGGGCGAGTCGAAGAACTGGTCGGCGAGGCCATCGCCGGCATCGCGCGCGAGCGGCTCTTCATCACGACCAAGGTTCTGCCGAACAACGCGAGTTATCTCGGGACGATTGCTGCCGCCGATCGCAGCCTGCAGCGGCTGCGATGCGAGTACCTCGATCTCTTCCTTTTGCACTGGTCCGGATCGTTTCCGCTCCAGGAGACGATGCGCGCGTTTACGTCGTTGGTCGAACGCGGCAAGACGCGCTTCGTGGGCGTGAGTAATTTCGAGGCGGAAGCAATGCTCGAGGCGGCCGCCCACCTCGGCAGCATTCCGCTGGCCTGCAACCAAGTGCTCTACAATTTAGGCGAGCGCGCCATCGAGCACCGATTGATTCCACTGGCACGCGAACGCGGAATCGCGGTCGTGGGGTACACGCCGTTCGGGCGCGGCCGATTCGCGCGCGATCGGCGAGCGGCCGGCGGAACGCTGGAACGCGTGGCGGCAAAGCACGGCGCAACGGCGCGACAGGTGGTGCTCGCCTTTCTGACCCGCGAGCCGAATCTCTTCACCATTCCCAAAGCAGCCCGCATCGCGCACGTCGAAGACAACGGCGGGGCCGGTGACCTGGCGCTGGACGCGGGCGACATTGCCGCGATCGAAAGCGCCTTCCCACGCGGACGGCCGGGCCCGCTCGCAATGTTGTGATGGAAATGGTGGTCGACTCGGCGGGAATCAAGCAGCTAGCCGTCGCGACGGCGCGAAAGCTCGGCGCGGGCGATGTTCGCGTAGCGCCGGCCTTTGACGACCGCGAGTCACGGCGCCGGATGCGCGAGGCCTTTTCGCGCGGCGATCTTGCGGGCTGGGGCTACGGCGACGATTATGCAAGGCGGGCGACCTCTCCGCGCAGGCTGTTGCGCGATGCGCGCGCCGTCATTTGCATCGCGGTTCCGTATGCCGTTACGGTGCCCCAGCAAGGCGCTCCGCTGCGTGGCCGTGTTTCGAACTACGCATGGTCGCCGGATTATCACCTGCGCGTTCGCGCGCTCCTTGCGGCCGTTGCGCGCGTCATCGACGAAGCTGCCGGGGCGCCCGTAACGGCTATTGCGTGCGACACGCGTCCGCTGGCCGAACGCGCGTTGGCCGCGCGCTCCGGTCTAGGTTGGGTCGGCAAGCACACGAACCTGATCTCATCGGCGCTCGGTTCGTTCGTCTTTCTCGGCGAGGTTGTAACGACGCTTGAGCTTCCCGTCGACGCGCCATTGCGCAAGACGTGCGGTGCGTGCGCGCGGTGCGTCGACGCATGTCCCACTCGCGCGCTGCGGGGCGACTATACGATCGATGCGAATCGTTGCATCTCGGACCTCACGCAACGCACCGACTCGATTCCGCGTGATATGCGCCCGATGCTCGGCGACTGGGTTTGGGGATGCGATATCTGTCAGACGGTTTGCCCGCCGACGCGACGGGCCGGCGAAGTAGGTTCGCCGCGAGACGCGCCGCTCGACGCGCAATTTGCCCGCCCCTCCCTGGTTGCGTTGCTACAGTTGCGCAGCGGTGACTTCAAGCGGCGATATCGCCGGACTGCGATGGGTTGGCGTGGCGCGGCCGTTCTGCGTCGCAATGCGGCCGTCGCGCTCGGCAACGCGCTCGATCGATCGGCAGTCGGCCCCTTGATCGAGAGCCTAACCTGCGATCCGCATCGGATGGTCCGCGGTCACGCCGCCTGGGCGTTGGGACGCATCGGTTCGCCCAAAGCGCTGCAGGCGCTCCAAGAGCGATGCGCGATAGAGAGCGAAAAGGAGGTCCTCGCGGAGATCCGCGCCGCACTGGAACCTTTCAATTGCGTCGATGCGTAGGAGAAGTATGAGACATCGAATAGGTGCGTTGCTGCTAACGTTGGGGTGTCTGACTGGCGCGGCGCGCCCAAGCCAAGCGGCAGAAAGCCTGCTCGTACGGATGGCGCAAGTCAATCCGAACCTGCATGCGTTTAGCGCGACCCTCCGCGCGCACGTGGCAATGAAGTCGTTCCCGTTCCTCGCAACCGACTTGGTGGGCACCTATTACTACAAGGAACCGGATAAAAACAAGGTGGTCTTCACGAGCGGCGTACCCGTCGTTGCGGCGCAGTTCGACAAGCTCTATGCGCATATCGAGAGTCCGTCGCAATGGCAGAAGGTCTATACCGTCACGACCGTTTCGGACGACGGCAGCACGACGGCCTTCAAACTCGTGCCGCGCACCGCGGGCAACGTCGACCACATCGATGCGCTGGTCGACGACTCCAGCGCAACCGTCAAGTCGATGCGCTGGAACTACGCGAACGGCGGCTATGCCGAGATGACGAACCGTTACGGTGACGTCGGCGGGTACGTCGTCGTGGAGTCGCAGACCGCTCACGTTGAGTTGCCCGGGTACACGGCCGACATCAGCTCGACGATCGACAACTACAAGTTCAATCCGGCGCTCTCCGACGGCATCTTCCAATGACCTCAACCGGCTGCCGGCTTGCTTTGCCCGGTGGCGTCGAGGCGGCGGCCGTCACGGCGGCCCTAGCCCCAGCGTTGAAGACCTAGAGGAAATTGGGCATGGATGAGGCCTTCGTCAGCGCCGGCAACGATGCACGTGCACAAGCCCGCGCCGAAGGGTTGGTGCGCGAGTACCAGACCAAGCTCGCGCGCTACCTGCGGCGGATGGTCGGTGACGCGGACGTGGCTCTCGACTTGACGCAGGAGGTCTTTCTCTCTGCTTACCGCATGCTGCGGGCCGATCCGCAGCGTCAGCTGACGGGAGGCTGGCTTTACCGGGCTGCCACCAACGGTGCGATCTCGTTCCTGCGTCGGAAGAAGATCTTGCGGATGCTCCCGCTCGAGCGCGAGCTGGATCGCGGCGACTGGCGCGTCGACGAGCGCACGGCGGCGTCGGTCGATCTGCAGACGGCGTTGGGGCGCCTTCCGCCCGAACAGTCGGCGGCGCTGTTATTGACGAGCTATGCGGGTTACTCGTCGTACGAGGCGGCGCAGCTGCTCGGCACCACGTCGGACGCCGTGCGTCAGCGCGTCTGTCGGGCGATGCGAGCGCTGCGAACCGTTATGAAGGAGGGGATGGAGCGATGACGACCGGAGTTGACTGTACGCGTGCGGAGATCTTGGCGGGCACCCTGGCACTGGGCGAAGCCTCCGAGAGCGACCGCGATGCGTACCGGCGCCACCTAGCCGGCTGCCCCCGCTGCCTGGTGAATCTCGGCGGCGAGCGCGAGATCGAACGAGTGATGGCCGTCGTCGCAGAAGCGCGCAACGCAGAGCGGTGGGAACCGCGCCTGCGCGCGCCGGCGCAGAATCCACCGGCGCAGTGGCGCCGGGCCTGGAGCTGGGCCGCCGCGCTGGCTGCCGTCGCCATACTGTCGTTCGCGGGACAACGCCTCGCCGAGCAGCGGCACGGCGGAAGTGCGGGGGCAGGGCACGCGCTGGTCGTCGTCCACAACGTCGTAACGCTTCCGTCAGCGCGCGATGAGCGCTCGATCGCAGCGATCGGAACGCAGAGCGCGCCCAAAGCCGAGCAGCGCGCGGAATCATTGGCGATGACGCCCGCCGGCAGCGCGAATCGCGACGTTATGCCGATCGGCGGCGACGCCGCGATCGTTCCGCATCCGCCGGTGACGGCGTACGCGCAGGATGCAGACGGCACCACCGCGATCGAAGTGATGGTAGATCAGTACGGCCGTCCGCTGAAATGTACGATTGCCGAGAGCTCGGGTTCCCCAGTGCTCGACGAATCGGTCTGCCGCGCCGCGATGCGCGTACGCTACACACCGCGCCGTGTCGATGGCCACGCCGTGATGGGTACGTATCGGGACGCGTTTACGTTTCGTTCCAATCCCGGCAACTAACCGCTAGCGTCGGGGGGAAGCCTACTCGACGACCGAATCGAGCCGGTCATGGCGGAGCGCCCGTTCATCTATCGCTTCACTCGTGACCTGCGCCTCGACGACCACGCCGGCCTCGCCGTTGCGGCATCCCACGGGGATGTGCTTGCGCTGCTCATCATCGACGCTCCGCTCAAGGCTCGCCTGACGCGCTCGCCGCGGCGCGCGGCATTCTTCTGCGCAGCCGCGGCGGCTCTCGATGCTGAATTGCGCGAGCGCGGAAGCCGGCTGATCGTTCGGCGCGGGCCAGCACCGGGAACGATCAAATCGCTCGCTGCGCAAGCGCACGCGCCGGGCGCCGCGTGGAGCGCGTCTTACGACGGTGAGGCGATGCGCAGCGACGAACGGCTGCGCTCGGAGCTGGAGGAGGCGGGACTCCTCGCTTCGATCGTTCACGACGCGCCCGCGGTCGCTCCCGACGAAAGCGCCGCGGCGCACTCCGTTCCGGGTTCGGGCTATCGTGCGTTCGCGCCCTATCTCGACGTCTGGCGTGACCTTCCGGTCCGTTCGCACGAGCATCCGCTGCTGGTCCGCTTTGCGCTTTGCGATTTGCAGAGCGAGCCGCTGCCGCAGCCGCAAGAGTTCGGCGGCGTCGAGGCCGCCGACCGGGCTGGGGCGAGCGCCGCGCGGCATGCGTTCGAACGATTCTTGCGAGAGGATGCTGCGCACTACGCGGTCGCGGCGGTCGTTCCGTCCGAGGACCGAACGTCGCGTCTTTCGGCCCACCTTTCGTTTGGAACGATCTCGGCTCGCACAGTGGTGCGCGCTCTGCGCGAGCGCCTCGAGGATCCGTTCTCTCTCAGCGAGGAGCGACTTTCGTATCGCCGTTTCTTGCGCGCGCTGGCGCAACGCGACTTCTTCCTCCAGTTGGGATGGTTCTATCCACGAACGCGCGACGAGCCGCTGCAAGAACGAATGCGTGGGTTCGCGTGGAAGCGATCCCATCGCGCGCTGGATGCGTGGCGCGCGGGCGCTACGGGCTATCCGCTGGTTGATGCCGGAATTCGGCAGTTGGAGCAGACCGGATGGATGCATCCGCTCGTTCGGGCCGTGGCGGCATCGTTTCTATGCTTCGATTTGGGCGTCGACTGGCGGGTGGGACGCGACGAGTGGGACCGGCGACTGATCGAAGACGATGAGGCGCTCGCGACCGGCAACTGGCAGTGGGTTGCAGGCGTCGGCGGCGACTTAGCCCAGTATCCGCGCATCTATAATCCGGAGCGTCAACGCCGCCGGCACGACCCAGACGGAATCTACGTGCGCCGATGGATCCCCGAGCTGCGCGGCGTGCCGGTTGCGACCTGGCACGGTTTGGCGGGCGATTCGCCGCAACTCGCGCTCGAGCTTTTCAGCCAAGACGCGTACGCGCGGCCCGTTGTCGAGCACGAGCGTGCCGCGCGCGAGTTTCTAACGCGCTACCGCGCGTTCGTGTCGCCCTGAGGCAGACGGTCGTCGAGCCAGCTGCTGACCACGGGTATGCGAACGTCGTCGCCGTTCCAAGCCTTGACGCCGTAGTAGACGCTGGCGACCAGAAAGAGCGGGGCGAGCAGCGGAACGAGCACCCAGGCTGAAAAGCCAAGGAACGGAACCTGGGCGAGAAGCGTCAATAAGCCCCAGAACCCAAAGAAGCCGAGATTGAAGCCCAGAGCTTGGAAGGCTTGCCTGCGGAGATGCCGCGACTGCTTACGGTCGAGGAGCGAGAGGAGGGCCAGCGGCCACAGCGGGTAACCGAGCGCTACGAGTGCGCGCGACTCGGCCGGATCGGCGGGCGCCGAGACCGTCGCCTGGGGGCGGACGCTGGCGGGGGCGGGACGCGGCGGAACTTGCCCTGGAATCTGTTGACGGGTCGCAGTGGCGGCCTCGACTTTAGCAGCTAGCCGGCAACTCGGGCAGCCGCCAAGCTCGTCGCGGCACGTCGCGCAGATGGGCTTACCGCATTCGATGCACGGCGCGACCGACGGGACGTTCGAGTGAAAGTAGCAGTCCATACGATTCTTGCGATCTCCCTCCGTAATCCATTTACACGTACCGGCCGGCTTTGCGGGAGGTTTCATTAGATAGGGGCCGCAAGAGCGTGCCGCCGATGAGCCGTCGCTCGATCCTGATTCGTCTGGCCCGCGAGGCGCGCCCGTACTCCGGGCGTCTCGCCATCGCGATGTCGCTCGGCGTGCTCGCGGGCGTGCTCACGATCGCTCCGCCGTTAGCCTTTCGTATCATCATCAACGAGGTGCTCGTTCCTCCGGCCGGCCATTCGCCGGACCTCAAAGCGCTCTACCTTTCGCTCGGGCTAACGTCGCTCGCGTTGATTCTAGCCAACGCGGCCATCTACGGTCAGACGTACTTGACCGCGTGGAGCGGCCAGCACTTGGTCGCCCGCTTGAGGGTCCGGCTCTTCGGACGATTGCTGAACTTGCCGCTCGGCGAGTTCGACAAGTGGCGTCCGGGCGAGCTGATCGCGCGGTTCTCGACCGATTTGCAGATGATGATCGATGCAGTGAGCGTTTCGGTTCCGCAGCTCGTTGTTGCATTAGCGACCTTCATCTCGTCGTTCGCGACGATGATTTACTTAGACTGGCTCTTGACGCTTTCGCTCGTCCTGGTCGCACCGGTCGTGTCCTTCGCCGTGTCGAAGTTTCAGCGGCTGATCACCGCGAGCACGCATCGCGCCCAAGAGCGCATCGCCGATCTGTCGGCCAATCTTGCCGAGGTCCTCCAGGGGCAGCGGGTCGTCAAGTCGTTTGGCCGCGAGGAATTCGAAGTCCAACGCTTTGCCAACCGCAACGAGGCGTTCTTCGGCGCGTATATGAAATTGACTCAGTTCATTCAAACGCAACCGCTGGTTGTGTCAACGATCATGGTCGCTGCCGTCGTCGCGATCATGTGGCTTTCGGTACGCGAGGTGCTGGTAGGCCGGCTGGATACCGGCAAGGTCTTTATGTATTGGGGCCTGCTGGTAAATCTTATGAATCCCATGAATCGTGTGGCCGCCTTCGTCGGCGACATTAGCAAAGCGATCGTAGGCGCCGGACGCGTCTTCGAGTTGCTCGATCTGCCGGTCGAGGTGCGCGATGCCCCCGGGGCGCTGGCCCTGCCGGCCGTGCGCGGAAGCATCGAATTCGCGGACGTGACCTTTCGTTATCAACTCGCAGAGCCGCCGGCGCTCGATCACGTCAACGCGATGATTGCGGCGGGCGAGATCGTCGCGCTGGTTGGCCCCTCGGGTGCGGGCAAGACCACGATTGTCAATCTGGTTCCGCGTTTCTACTCACCGCAAGAAGGCAGCGTGCTGATCGACGGAATGGATATCGCGCGCGTGCGTTTGGCCGACCTTCGGAGCGCGATCGCGATCGTTCCGCAGGACGTACAGCTCTTTCGCGGCTCCATTCTGGACAATATCCGGTACGGGCGGCTCGGTGCGACCGACGACGACGTGTACGCAGCGGCGCGCGACGCGAACGTCGACGACTATGTTCGAACCTTTCCGGCCGGCTACGCAACGGAAGTCGGCGAGCGCGGTGTGCGCCTCTCCGGCGGAGAGCGCCAACGGATCGCGATCGCGCGAGCCGTGTTGCGCGATCCCCGTATCCTCATCCTGGACGAGGCGACCAGCGCGCTCGATAGCCATTCCGAAGCCATGATAGAAGAGGCGCTCGACCGGCTGTTGCTTGGCCGCACGACCCTGATCATCGCGCACCGGCTCTCGACGATCCGCCGCGCCCACAAGGTCCTGTACATCGAGGCCGGACGTGTGCTCGAGATCGGCACGCACGAGGAACTGTTGGCTCGTGGGGGTGCCTACGCGCGCCTCCACGCTGCCCAGTTCGCGACCAGCCGCCAACCACACGTTTGACAAGCCCATCCGCGCGTGATAGGGTCGACGGAAATGCTTGAGCCGTCGTCTCTCTTCATGCAGATGCGCAACATGATGTCCCGTGCTGAGGGGCATGCGTGGGGTTGAGCGTGGCGTAAATTCTTCAACGAGAGTATGACCCGAGCTCCTCACCACAGGTGAGGAGCTTTTCATAACCGCGGGCCAAGACCCGCAAGGAGTGTGACTCATGCCGAACAACGGAAAGTCCGGCCACTCTGCACCGCTTGGTTTTTCGACGCGCGCAATCTGGAGCGGACAGGACGCGTGTCAGACAACCGGTGCCACGATCGTGCCGGTCTATCAAACTGCAACCTTTACTCAGGCACGCGTCGGGGTTACCAAAGGGTTCGACTACTCGCGCACCGCCAATCCGACGCGCCTCGCCATGGAGCGGCAGCTCGCCGCACTCGAAGGCGGAGCGCATGCTTCGGCGTTTGGTTCGGGGATGGCCGCCGTCGCGGGCGCGGCCTCGTTGCTCTCCAGCGGCGACCACATCTTGGCCACGCGCGACATCTACGGCGGGACGCATCGGCTCTTCACCGCAGTGCTCTCCCGTTACGCCATTGACGTTACCTTCGTCGATACGCGAGATCCCGAAGCCATCTGGGCGGCGCGCAAGCCGAATACGCGGCTGCTCTGGCTCGAAACGCCGAGCAACCCAACGCTGAGACTCTGCGACATCGCGGCCGTCGCGCGCAAAAAACCCGAAGGCGTCATCCTCGCGGTCGACAATACCTTCGCCTCGCCCTTCTTGCAGCAGCCGCTCGACCTCGGCGCGGATCTCGTCGTACACTCAACGACCAAATACATCGGCGGACACAGCGACGTTATCGGCGGCGTCGTCATCACCAACGACAGCGCGATCGCCGAGCGGATCGCCTACCATCAAAACTGCGTGGGTGCCGTGCCGGGTGTGTGGGACGCCTATCTGACGCTGCGCGGCGCAAAGACGCTGGCGCTGCGGATGCGCGCGCACTCGCGTAACGCGCAAGCGGTAGCCGAGTTTCTCGCCGGACGCGACGACGTCGTAGCGGTACACTACCCCGGTCTGCCCACGCATCCGCAGCACGAACTGGCGCGCCGGCAAATGAGGGGCTTCGGCGGCATTGTTTCCTTTCGTCCCGCAGGGGGCGCCGAGCGAGCGCGCACGATTGCAGGAGGCACCTCGATCTTCAGCCTGGCCGTCTCCCTGGGCGGCGTCGAATCGCTGATCTGCAGCCCTGCCACGATGACGCACGGATCGCTCTCCCCGGCTGCGCTGGCCGAACTCGAGATCAGCGACGATCTCCTGCGCCTCTCGGTCGGTATCGAAGAAGAGGAGGACTTGATCGCTGATCTTGCGCAGACACTGGATGCAACAAAGGTGCCCTTACGGGGCCACCCGAAGCGGTAGACTTTAGCCAAGGAGGGCATTTCTATGCTCGTGCTCAGTCGCAAGACCAACCAGTCCATCATGATCGGTCGCGACACTCGAGTGATGGTGGTCGGTGTCGACCGCGATCAAGTGAAGCTCGGGATCGAGGCGCCGCGCCACGTCCCGGTCCATCGCTTCGAGGTCTACGAGGAGATCCAGCGCTCCAACGAGTCGGTACTCAAGCTTGATGCTAACCGCGACTGACTCAGACCTCGACGTCCTCGAGTCGAGGACGATCTACATTTTGCGCGAGGCCTTCTCGTGCGTTTCGCCGCTCGCGATGCTGTGGTCGATCGGCAAGGATTCAACCGCCCTGTTGTGGATGGTGCGCAAGGCGTTTCTCGGCGACGTGCCCTTTCCGGTCGTGCTGCTCGATACGGGAATGGAGTTTCCCGAGGTCTATGCGTTTCGCGATCGCCTAGTGCGGGAATGGAATCTGCCGGCCCTCAACGAGGTTTGTCCTGCTGAAAGCACGGTTGACCAGTCGCTGCCGCCGGCGGCGCGCCACGCGGCTCGCAAAACCGCCGGGCTGCGCGCGCTAATCGCTCGTGAGGGTTACCGCGGAATCATCTTGGGTATCCGCCGCGACGAACAGGCGATTCGAGCCAAGGAGCGCATCTTCAGCCCGCGCAATGCGGACGGCTCGTGGGATCCCCGCACGCAGCCGCCCGAACTCTGGGACTTTTTCCCGTATGACGTACCCGACGGAGCTCATGTGCGAATTCACCCGCTGCTGCACTGGACCGAACTCGACATTTGGCGCTACACACGGCGAGAGAACATTCCGTACGTCCCGCTGTACCTGGCGCGGGACGGCATGCGCTTTCGTTCGCTCGGTGAGAGCAATATCACGGTTCCGATTCCTAGCCGCGCCGAAACGCTTGACGACGTGATCGCAGAGCTGGAGGCCACGCGCGAGCCCGAACGGGCGGGACGGACGATGGATCACGAGAGCGAAGACGCTTTCGAGAGGCTGCGCACAACGGGATACAT
>JASHPI010000099.1 GCA_030038215.1 Vulcanimicrobiota bacterium
AAGAAGAGCGATTCGGTGTAGACGGCATTGAAATAGACCGACGTCGGAAAAATCGAGACGTAGAAAATTGCACGGCGGGCGACGGCTCGATCGTATTCGTACTGGAGTAGTTTGTAGAGATAGAGCAGGGCGATGAAAAACGAGACGTTGGAGATGAGTAGCCCAGCCACCAAATGGTTTCCAGCCAGCGACCCGACGGCGCGGATCAGGAGCGGGAAGAGCGGAAAGAACGCCATATTGGTGCCCTGGTAGCCCTGCGTCGCGATGTCGAGATAGTGCACTGCATCCCAACGTCCCCAGACCGCAGCAATACGTTCTGGGATTCCTGGACGTGCGTTCCGGCGCGCTGTCCGATGATGACTGCCGCCAGCTCGGCGATAACGACTATGGCCACGCGCGTGGCCACGAAGTCGATAAGCACCTCGCGCACCGTTTGGTTGAAACGGGCGTAAATCAGCACCTTCCCGATGGCGAACAGCGAAAGCGCGATCAGGAAGACGCGCGCGCTGAGCGCCACCTGCTGCGCAAACACGAACGTAAGCCAAAGAAGCAGAAACGGCAGCCACGTTAGCGCGTCATACTGCAGCGATCGGATTAGCGTGATTCCGGTCCGGTGCGCGAAGTACCTCGCATAGCCGATCCAGACGAGCAGCGTTGCAACCATTCCGGCGGGTGGGATCAAGAGAAGTCCGAGCTGACTGGTGGTCGCGTGGTGCAGCGGGACGATCAACGCGTACCAGGTAAAGAAGCCGAGCGTGAGCCCGGCCAGGCCAACCGCAACGACCGGGGCCCACCCCGGGATCAGAAGATCCTCGAGGTGGAACGGCTGCGGAAGGCTGCGCACGAGGCGCGTGCTGGCGGACACGGCGTGACCTGTTAAAAGGAAATGCGCCGCTTCCCTTGTAGGCTAGCAGCCTGCATGGTTAGGCCTATAACGCGCGCGGTGCTGGACCACCCGGTTCATTCGCTGGATTTCGTAAAGGTCACCGAAAGCGCGGCGCTCGCGGCGTCGCGCTGGATGGGACGCGGAGAGCGCGAGGCCGCTGACGCCGCGGCGGTCGAGAAGATGCGCGAAGCGCTAGGCGAGATGGAGATCACCGGCCGCATCGTCATCGGAGAAGGCGAGCGTGACGAGGCGCCGATGCTCTACATCGGCGAGGAAGTCGGGAGCGGCGGAGAGCCCGTCGACATTGCGGTCGACCCGGTCGAGGGGACCAACTTGGTCGCCAACGGTTTGCCAAATGCCATCGCCGTGATGGCAATCGCACAGCGCGGCGGACTGCTTCACGCCCCGGACACTTACATGAAGAAGCTCGCCGTCGGCTCCAAAGCCGCACCCTACGTGCACATCGACGCACCGGTGCGCGAGAATCTCGAAGCGGTCGCGAACGCTCTCGAGAAGCCGATGAACGACGTCTGCGTGATCATTCTCGACCGGCCGAGACACGCGGATTTAATCCGCGAAGTACGCGACGCGGGGGCGCGCATTCGGCTGATCTCCGACGGCGACGTGGACGCGTGTATCGCGACCGCGATTGAATCCACCGGCATTCACGTGGCCATGGGCACCGGCGGCGCGCCCGAAGGCGTCCTGGCCGCGGCCGCCATCAAATGTTTGGGCGGGAACTTCATGGGACGTTTGGTGCCACGCAATCAGCAGGAGGCCGAACGCGCCGTCGCGATGGGATTCGGTGATCTCGAGCGCGTACTCGAGATCGACGATTTGGTGATCAGCGACGACGTCGTCTTTTGTGCAACCGGCATCACCGACGGCGACTTGGTGCGAGGCGTGCGGTTCTTTGGGAATCAAGCGCGAACGCACTCGATCCTGGTTCACTCCAGCGGAACGGTTCGGTTTATCGAATCGACTCACCGTCTCGGTGCTCGCCCTGCCGGGCGATAGCGTGCTGTTCCCGGGCGAGTTCCAACGATGCAGCGTCGCGCGCACGGTCTAGTCGTCGTTGGGGCCGGCTCGGGCGGTTATGCAGCGGCCTGCACCGCGCGCGATTTCGGTTGTGACGTTGCCTTGGTCGATCGGGGGCCGCTGGGCGGATTGTGCATTCTGCGCGGCTGCATGCCGAGTAAAACGCTGCTGGCCTCGAGCGACGCGCTGTTCGATGCGCGTGAGGCGCGCGCGCTCGGCGTCTACGCGCAGGGACTTTCGACCGACATGCCCTTCATCGCCGCGCGCAAACGCCGGCTCGTGAAGGATTTCGCCGACTACCGAATTGAGGGAATCGAGAAGTTCGCGCTCTACAAGGGGGCCGCGCGCTTTCGCTCGCCGACCGAGCTCGCGGTGGGAGATGACTTCCTGCTGGAAGCGCCATCGTTCATCGTAGCGACCGGCAGTCGCGTGCGGGAGAGCGCGCTTCCGGGACTGGCGCAGACGGGGTACATCGATTCGGACGCGTTGCTCGACTTAGAGGAAATCCCCGAATCGGTCGTGGTCCTGGGCGGCGGGTACACGGCGTGCGAGCTCGGACAGTTCCTCGCTCGGATGGGCTCGAAGACCACCGTCCTGATTCGCAGCGCGCACTTGCTCACCGAGGCCGACGACGACATCGGCAGTGCGCTGACCGAGTATTTTCGAGAGGAAGGGATCGAGGTCGTAACCGGGAGCACGTTGCTCTCAGCAGAGCGCCGTGGCACGATCAAGGTCGTGCGCTATCAGGTTGCCGGCGAAGAACGCGAAGTCGCAGCCAGCGAGATCTTCTACGCGCATGGCCGCGTGCCCGACCTCGACGACCTCGACCTCGAGAAGGCCGGCGTCGAGTACGGGGAGCTGTCCGGTATCACGGTGGATGAAACGCTCCGCACGTCGTCACCGAACATTTTTGCGGTTGGCGACGTAACCGGCGAGTACATGCTCGTGCACGTCGCTATTTACCAAGGCGAGGTCGCGGCCCGCAATGCGTGTCTGAGCGGAAACGAGAGGGCGGAGTATGGTTTGGTAGGCGCGGGCACGATCTTCACGGACCCGCAGGTCGCGGTCGTCGGCATGCGCGAGAAGGAGCTCAAGCGCAGAGGAATCGCGTATGTCCGGGGCCGCTACGATTTTGCCGACCACGGCAAGGCCCAATGCTTAGCCAAGACCAAGGGCTTTGTAAAGATGATGGCCGACCCCAACGACGGGCGAATTCTCGGGGCTGGGATCATCGGAGCGCAAGGCTCGGAGCTGGTTCACGAGGTGATCGTCGCGATGAATTACGGTGCGACGGTCGATCAGTTCATGCGTATACCGCACCTCCACCCGACGCTGTCGGAAATCTGGACCTATCCTGCCGAGCTCTGCGCAGCCCAGCTGGGCAAGAAGCGCCCCGGCGACGAGCAGCTCGAGCTGGCGACCAGTGTGTCCTGCAGCTGAGGTGTCGCGCCGTTTGCGCGTCGCGATCGTTCAAACGAAACCCGTCAAGGGCCGCTACGCCGAGAATCTGCGCGGGGCGCGCGAGGCCTTCGCTCAGCTGGCGGGCGACGCGCCCGACCTAATCGTCTTTCCGGAAGCCGCCTTCACCGGCTACTTCCTCGAAGGCGCCGTCTATGACCTCGCTCTTTGCGCGCAACGCTTTGCACGCGACCTGGCCCGTGCGTGGCGCGAGGCATGCGGGGAGCGGCCGGTCGATCTCGTGGCGGGGTTCTACGAAAACGACGACGGGACGTACTACAATAGCGCCATCTACTTGCGCGTCGAGCGCGGCGGCGAACAAATCGTGCACCTGCATCGTAAGATGTTCCTACCGACGTACGGCGTCTTCGACGAGGAGCGTTTCCTGTCGCGCGGGCGCAAGCTTGGCGTCTTCGAGACGAGATTCGGCCGGATGTCGATGTTAGTCTGCGAGGACGCGTGGCACGCGATCGTGCCGACGCTGGCTGCGATTAAAGGAGCGCGCATCCTGATCGTGCCGAGCGCCTCGCCCGGTCGCGGCATCGAGGGCGATCGAGAGCTGAGCAGCATCACACAATGGCGCGAGGTGTTGCGCCAGGCCGCGATCGAGCACGGCGTCTACGTAATCTACGCGGGGCTGACGGGATTCGAGGGCGGCAAGGGCATGACGGGCTCTTCGTGCGTGATCGATCCACGCGGAGAGGTGATCGTCGCGGCGCCGCCGCTTGAAGCGTGCATCGTGCGCGCCGACCTTGACCTGCGCGAAATCGAGCTCGCGCGCGCGGGGCTGCCTCTGCTCGGCGACTTGAGCGCCGCGCTCCCGGATCTTTTGCTGGACGACGAACTCCCATTGCCTCGAGGCGTGCGTGACGCTCCCGATCGTTGAAGCGCCGGCGGTGATACCGGGACCTCCAGGCATCGATGCTGCGGTCACGACGGAGTGGTTGACCGCATTTCTGCGGGATGAGCTCCTCGTGCGTCGCGAAATCCCGCGCGCCGTGCTGGGACTCTCGGGCGGCGTCGATTCGGCGGTGACTGCGTTCCTGTGCGCGCGCGCGCTGGGACCGGAGAACGTTTACGCGTTCCGTATGCCCTATAAAACCTCGCAGCCCTCGAGTCTCGCCGACGCGCAGCTGGTCGTCGATGCGCTGCAGATCAACACGCGGACGATCGATATCACCGCCGCCGTCGACGGGTACCTCCAGCTCGAGCCGAGTGCCGACGCGCGCCGCCGGGGTAACGTGATGGCGCGTATCCGGATGGTTGTGCTCTTCGATCAATCCGCGAAGCTCGGCGCGTTGCCGATCGGAACCGGGAATAAGACGGAGCGATTGCTGGGATATTTCACGTGGCACGCCGACGATACGCCGCCTGTGAACCCGCTCGGCGACCTCTTCAAGACGCAAGTCTGGGCCCTGGCGCAATATCTCGGGGTGCCCAAGCGCCTGATCGACAAGGCGCCCACCGCAGATCTGGAAGCCGACCAAACCGACGAAGGCGACCTCGGCATCACGTACGCACGAGCCGACGCGATTCTCGCCGAGCTTTTGCTGGGATACTCCGACTCGCAGCTGATCGAGCGCGGTTTCAGTGCCCGAGAAGTCTCGCTGGTGCGCGCGCGCGTCGACGCGACGCACTGGAAGCGCCACCTGCCGACCACCGCGATGTTGAGCAACACGGCGATCAACGAGTTTTACCTGCGCCCGGTGGACTTCTAAAGTCTTCCGAGCCGATGCGCAAACCGTTCTTTCCCGCTGGTCTCAATTTGGAGGATCGCCTGTGCGTCGTGATCGGGCCTGCGGATGATCGCGAGGCCGTCGCGAAGGAAGCGGCGTTACGCGAAGCGGGCGCGCGCGTGCGTCGCGTCCTCGCTGCCGCCACCTTGCGCGACGAAGAGGTTGCCGACGCGTTCTTCGTCATCTCGACTCCGCAGGACGAGGCACTTTCGGCGCGGTTGCGGGCGCTCGCCGATCGGCATCGCTTCCTTCTGTGCTGCATCGACCAGCCGCGCTACGGCTTCGTGGCGATGGGCGCGATCGCCAAAGCTGGTCCGGTACGGGTCGCAATCTGGACGGCCGGGCTCGCACCGCGCGTCGGCAAGGCGCTCAAGGAGGCATTGCAGCGGGCGATGGACGCGCGTTTCGCGCGTTTTGTCGAACGTCTGGCCGAGAACCGCGCGAAAACGCACGCCGCCAACCCGGGGCCGGCGAACTCAGCCCGACGCCGCGGTGCGATGATCGCTGCAGCGCGCGGTTTCAAGGCCGAGGTGCGGTTGCAGTATCCGCCATGGTTCGACGAGGATCGGGACCCGCCGAGCGATGGCTGACGCCTTGGTCGAGCTGATCGCGGTCGGCACCGAACTGTTGCTGGGCCAGCTGATCGATACCAACACGGTCTTCATCGAACAAAGCTTGGCGCAGGCCGGCATCGACGTGCGTGCGACGCACGTCGTCGGCGACAATCGCGAGCGGATCGCGGCGGCTATTCGCGGCGCGCTCGAACGCGCCGAAGGCGCGATTACCACCGGCGGGCTTGGGCCGACGATCGACGACCTCACCAAGGAAGCCGTCTGCGATGCTCTGGGTCTCGGCGTCGAACTCTACGAACCGGCCTTGCGCCAGATGGAAGAGTTTTTCGCAACGGTCGGCCGTCCGATGCGTCCCAACAACCGCAAACAAGCCGAACTTCCACGCGGCAGCATCCCGCTCCCCAATCCCAACGGCACGGCCCCGGGATTCGTCGCCTTCGCCTCGGACGGAAAGTTCGTGGCCTGCATGCCGGGCGTTCCGCGTGAGATGAAGCCGATGCTAGCGGGGCGTCTGGTTCCATTCTTGCGCGAGCGCTTCGCGGTGCAGTCGAGGATCTACACGCGCGTCATTCACACCATTAACCTCGGCGAGTCGGAGATCGACTACCGCATCGCCGATCTTTTCGCGACCTCGGCCAATCCTAAGATCGCCGTGCTTTCACACGATTTCCGCGTCGACGTCAAGATCACGGCGAAAAGCGACTCGCCCGCTGACGCCGAGGCGATGATCGGTCCGCTCCAGCTCGAACTCGAACGTCGCCTGGCGGGCTACGTCTTTGGTACCGACGAAGCGACGCCGGCGAGCGCCATCCACGTGATGCTTCAGACGCACGGCCAGCGGATCGCGTTAGCCGAATCATTCACCGGCGGGCGACTGGCCGCCGAGCTCACCAGCGTCCCCGGCTCGTCGAAGGCCTTCGTCGGCGCCGTCGTCGCGTACGCGAATTCGGTCAAGGTCGAACAGCTTGCGGTCAAGCCGGAGACGATCGAGCGCGAGGGTGCGGTCAGCGAAGCAGCGGCGCAAGAAATGGCGCGCGGCGCTCGACTACGACTCGGCGCCGAGCTGGCATTGGCGACAACGGGGATCGCCGGACCGGACGGCGGCACACCGCACAAGCCGGTTGGATCGTGCTGGTTCGCGCTCGATGACCGCGATGGATCCGCGGGCGCATGGCGCTACGAGCTGCGGGGCGATCGCGCCGCGATTATGCGACGCGCGACGACCATCGGCTTGGGTATTATCTGGAGGTACTTGGAGGGCCAAAGGTGACGACGCGGTCCCTTGCCGCGCTATTCGCGCTTCCGCTTGCGGCCGGGTGCACGTCGGCCTTCAATGAGCTTAGCCCCAAGCCATACTTCGACGTTCGCTTTCCGGTCGCGAGGGTGACCGCGTCGGCGTCCTATCCGCGTACGGTCGATCCGTCCGGCGTGCTCTGGTACATCGACGATGACGAGATCGTTCGTCAGTGGCAGCCAAAGCGTTTCGAGGTCATTCGCGACAGAAGGGTTCGCTCTGGGACCATTTTCTGGTACGCCGGCGCGGTGTACGTGCTCGACGGCGACGGAATGCACTTTACACGCGTCTTTCGCCGCAGACATGCGGTGGCGGTGCGAATTCCGCGGAACGTAACTCCGCTCGTAGGCGCCGTGGCAGACGATGCCCATCGCTACATTGTCGCCGCGCGTGCCACCCCGCACGCCCTAGCGGTGGCCGACGTCTGGAGATGGTACGCGGAACGGCTTCCCGCCGGCGTCGATCCATTCGCAGCAGCGCTTGCAGGCGGCCCGCACGGGAAGAAGTTTCTCGTCGTCGGCGATCAGTTAGGCTCTTCGATCGTTCTGAAGGATCGGAACTCCGGCCACGTGGCGTACGTTCAACTGCCGAGCAACGCGTGCTTCTCCGATACCGCGGCGACGCTGCGCGTTCCCGTCGACGTGCGTGGCCGGGATCGGTACCGAGTCTGGGCGACGTCGGGGACTCATGCCGTCAGTATCGACTTGCGTACCAATCGGATCCTGCGGCTGTGGGATTTGCCGGGCTGCGCAATGCGCATCCTCGGTGCGGGGCCGCGCTTCGTGGTCATTTTGGTCGGCGCCTCGAGCGGCGATGGCTATAGCTCGTCGGTCGCAAGAGTCGATATGCGCGGCGTTCATGGGCTGGCGCAATACGGCGAGATTCACGGGCTTCGTTCCGGTGCCATCCTCGATCGTTTCCAACGCCTCTGGTGGTTCGATCGGGCGTCGAACGCCTTTATCTGCCGCACCCCGGTCAGCTAGGGGGCGGACCTATGTTCCGTAGCCGATCGACTGCAATGCTTGCTGGGTTACGAGTCCCTCTTCGAAGGTCGGAAGCACGTTTGCTTTCCCGTCGATCTTTTTTGCGAACTCATCGTACAGCTCCATAAGCAACGGTACACTGGCATTGACGCTTGCGAAACGCGCATAGGGTGACGGCTTGCACTCAAGCTCGCTGGTCTCGTCATCATCGATGCTAAAGAGCTTGAGATTGGTGATGGTGTTGCCGCTGGCGACGGCCGTGCGATCTTCGCCGTGGACGGCGCAGGTGAAGGATTCGACGGCCGTCGTCGCGTCGGCGGATAGGCGGGCAACCAGACCTTCGCGGTACTCGAGCAGTCCGAAGGCGCCGTCGTCGACGGTTGATTTGAACGCACCCGCGTGGTCGTGGCGCTCGACATTGGCCGTGCGCAACAGTCCGACCGAGCGTTGCGGGCTCTCCGCCGCCAGCCAGTCAGCCAAATCGATCACGTGCGAAAGGATTGCTCCGGCGTAGCCGCCACCGAGCTCCCGGGAAAACCACCAACCGCGCGCGCGTTGCTCGGCGCGGCGCAGCATCCGGCGCAGCAGCGTTATCTCGACGTCGCGCAGCGGATCGAGATGACGGTGCACGACCAGCTCCTTGATGGCCGCGAGCTGCGGGACGAAGCGAAACTCGTGCGAGAGACCGCACGCCGTGCCGGCGACGGCGGCCGCCTCAACCATGTTACGCGCACCGGCGACGTCGAGCGCGAACGGCTTCTCGCAGAGCACGTGCTTGTAGACCGCGAGACTGGCCAGCACATCCTCGCGGTGCGTGAATGGAGGTGAGGCAACGGTCACCGCGTCGAGATCGCAGCCGGCGAGCATTGCTTGACACGACGTGAAAGCGTGCGGGATGCCGCGCTCGCGCGCGATCTGCGCGGCCGTCGACGGCGACGCGAGCGCGACGACCTCGAAAGCGGGATGGGCCTGAAGCGCCGGCAGATGCGTGCTCACGCCGAAGCCGGCGCCAACGATGCCGATGCGAATCTTCTGCATCGCTACGCAGCCGCCGCGATTGCGGACTCGAGGATCTCGATTCCGCGATCGAGCTGTTCCTCACTGATGACGAGTGGAGGGGCAATCGAGATGGTCTGGCCTTTGACGCCCGATTGCAGCACGATCACGCCGCGCGCCAGTGCCTGCTTGACGACGGCGGCGGCCTCCGCGGGGGCGCGAAGCTCGACCGCCCAAAGCAAGCCGCAACCCCGCACGTCAACGACGGCCGAGAGCGAGCGCAAGGCCTCCAGACGGACCTTCGCGCGCGCCCCCATCCGCTCGGCTCGCTGTGGCAGCTGCATGCGTTCGAACTCGTCGATGGTGGCGAGCGCAGCAGCGCAACCC
Source organism: Vulcanimicrobiota bacterium (assembly GCA_030038215.1). GTDB lineage: Bacteria > Vulcanimicrobiota > Vulcanimicrobiia > Vulcanimicrobiales > Vulcanimicrobiaceae > Cybelea. Next base: position 9,351 of record JASHPI010000099.1, read on the forward strand.
ATCGGATTTCCGAGATGCGTCGAAGTGTGCAGCGCTTCGCCGGAGGAGACCGGCCAGGCATCCATGATGTGCGCGCGCGCAACCGCGGCGCTGATCGGAAATCCCGAGCCCATTGCTTTCCCAATGCACAGGATATCGGGAACGACGCTTTCGCGATCGATCGCGAACCAGGCACCCGTTCGTCCGAAGCCGGTAAAGATCTCGTCCACGATCATCAAAATATCGAGCTGCTCGCAAACGTTGCGGATCGCTGCGAGATATCCGGGCGGCGGCAGGATGCAGCCGGCGCGCCCCTGGATGGGCTCGATGATGAGCGCGGCCAGGTCGTCATGTTCGGCTAGCACATCGCGGGCCTGCGCGGCGGCGTCGAGGGCGCTGACGCCGGACGAGCGGCGCGGATACTCGAGCAGCACCGCTTGCGCGCCGAGCGATGCTGCGAAGGGTGCCCGGAATCGCTCGATACCTGCGACGGCTAACGCGCCGAGCGAGAGACCGTGATAGGCGCCGTCATAGCAGGCAAAGCGTGACTTCCCGGTTGCCAAGATCGCTGTTTTGAGTGCCGCCTCGACGGCCTCGGAGCCGGTCGTCGCAAGGAACGACTTGGTCAAACCGGCGGGGAGGACGCACTCGAGGCGCTCGAGCAACCGGGTGCGGACGGCAGTCGGATGAACGTCGCCCATGCCGTGCATCAGGCGTCGCGCTTGCTCCGCGATTGCGGAGACGACGTGCGGATTGCAATGACCGGCATTGGCTACGCCGAATGCGGCGGTCAGATCGATGTAGCGGTTGCCGTCGACATCGGTCACCGTCGCGCCGCTGCCCGACTCCCAGAAGACGGGGAAATCCGTGCCGAGGTACGTCACGTTGCGGGACTCGAGCGTCCGCAGCTGCGAGCGCAAATGGACCGTTTGAGGACCTGGAATGGCGCCGACGATGTGCTCGAGATCGTCGCGCATCACGTTTCGTCGGTCACCCAGCGCACAAACTCTGCGATGCGAGCCCGGCCGCCGTGATAAACGCCGAGCGGCGGGCTCTGCAGCGCGCCGAAGGGGGTGATCCGCGCGACACCGAGGCGCAGCGCCAGATCGCGGATGTCGGCCCGACCGCCCGCAACGGCAAGCGCTTCGAGCACGATGGCGTGATGGTTTAGATACGCGGCCGCTTGCGCCGGAGCATCGACCGAATGAATCGCGAGCGCGCGCGGGAGAAAGGCGGGCGGTGCGTCGATCGGAGGATCGAGCACCGCAAGATAGGTCGATCCTTCGTCGGAGTAAACGCTCTGCTCGCCGGCGGTGCGAAACGTTGCGAGATCACGCGCATGAGCGAGGCCCGCCGCCGCTTCAGGCGAACGACGTCCGAGCGGAAACGCTCGCGCGGCCTCTGCAATAGATGTGCCTAAGAGGCGGCTGAACTGTTCCGTCGAAACGACTCCTCCGCGCTCGATGAAAAGAGCGTGAAGCGACAAACAACCTTCGGTGTCGTAGAGTACGAGGTCGCGAGCCGCGGCGTGGGCGATGCGACGCGCCTCGGCTTGTGATGACAGTATCTCGCGTGCGACGTATCCCGCGCTCGCCTTGGCAGCGTTGGGGATGAACCTCGTCGTTGGCGGCAGACCACGCGCGAGTTGCGCGAGCGTGGCGTCGCTCCCGAACGCAACGACGGCGTCGAAGCGTCCGAGATCGAAAGCATCGCTTTCTCCGTCCCACGTTTGTGCGCGGGCCGCCTCGCGAAAGTGGAGCAGCTCGTCGGCGAGCGTAGCAAAGAAAGCCGCGACCAGATGGTCTTCGCGATCCTTGACGAGGACCTCGCACTTTGCGCAGAGCGCGAAGATTGCAGGAATGATGGCGACGCCGATCGTCGTGCGGCTCGAGACGATGCAGACGCGTCCGGCGGGCAAGGCGCGCGCCCGGGGCCGCCCGGGTCTATGGACGAAACCGTCGAGAGCTTCGAGCGAACCGAGCTCGTCCGAGATGACGCCTTCGATGGTTTGCGCCTGCAGCGAACCGAAGAGCTGGTCGAACGCGAATCCGACCACGGGAAGCGAGTATCCGGTTCGCGCTGCGACTGCGGCCAGCGCTTGCGCGCGCGGCTGAAAATCGGCATCGCTCCACCGACCCGCGGCGCCGGCGATCGCGGCTACGAGCGAACGGACGGGACGCTCGGCCCGCAGGGTGGATTTAACCATCATCTCATGTCTTCCGGAGCCTGAGCGCCGACTCCCCGAGGTTCTGCCGCAGGCAGCGGCTAAAGGGCGATGCAATGCACAGCGCCTGGCTCCCACGCGCATTTTTCCTAGTCGTCGCCGCCGTTGGCGTCACGGGGCTCGTGAGCGGCGTGGGCTGCACGCGCTACGGCAAACCGGGGCCCATCCCGCCGACGTTGACGCCGCTCTCGGCGATCTACGTGAATGCGAGGACCGGCAGCGACACCAGCGGCAACGGTTCGCAAAGCAATCCGTACAAGAGTCTGACGAAGGCCGTCGCGGTGCTGACGGCCGCGAAATCGCTCTCGACGACGGGTGTCGCGATCAATCTCTCCGTCGGCAACTACGACGTGGCCAACGGCGAGAAGTTTCCGATCGCGATACCACTTTCCATAAAGGTTCCCATCACGATCACGGGCAGCAACTACGGCATCTCGGCGGCAAGCGGGACGTTCATCAACGGGTACGGGCAGGACCAGGCATTAGAGACGCTGGTTCACGGAGCAGCGCGCTCGGCATACACGACGCTCGAAGCGCAGACGGGCACGACGGTTACGCTGGATGCGATCTACGTCGGCGCTTCCAAGGCATTTCACGCGAGTGCGAGCGCCACGTACGCATCGTTCGACGCAATGGGTTCCGTGAGCGTGACGACCTCCAGTTTTGGTGTCGGCGGCATAGCTGCGTCGAGTCGCGTCACGGGCGTGATCGTGCCGGGCGGCTCTTTTACCTGCGGCTCCTGCGCGCTGCAAGGGAATGACGCCGGCATCCTCGGCTTCTCGGTCACCGTTTCGCCCACGTCGCCGCCTACGACCGCAAGCCCGTCGCCGCCCACAACGTCGTCTCCACCGCCCTCAAGCATCGGACCCACGATCTCGCTGAGCCGCGCGACCGGTGCGGGCGCCAGCACGATCGCTGCTAAGGAAGATAATATCGCGACCGACGGGAGCGTGACCCTGACCGTCTCGGGAACGACGTTCGAGCAGGCGCGCTACGGCTACGTCGACAACGTGACGCCGATCGTCCCGGTATCTCCCGGCGCGGTCGACTTCGGCGGCGGCGTCGCCAACTCGAGCGGCCTCAACGGCCTGATCGGCGCGCGAGTGACCGAGATCTGGCTGGTGCGACGGGACGAAACCTTGAGCGCGCTGGGAAACACCTGGAACCCGGGAGTCCAGGGAGCGAATGGAAGCGGTCAGTACGTGAGAGTCCGTACATTCGGCTCCGGCGCGAGCGGCCGGAACATCACGATCGCAGGGTACGCGACCGGCTCTACGGTCACGGTCGGCCGGGCTCCCGTGCCGACACCGACGCCGTCCGTCAGTCCGTCGACGAGTCCGACGGCCAGCCCGACCTAACCGCGAGGCGGCGCGAGCGCTCTCAGAGTACAATAGGGCGTATGACGACCACGCTAACGCCACTCGGCCAGATCGCCCCCTTCAAAAACGAAGCCGTTAAGGATTTCACCGATCCAGACGACGCCGCGGCCATGCGGGCCGCGCTGACAAACGTCAGGCGAACCTTCGGTGCACACTATCCGCTAGTCATCGACGGCCGGAAGCTCGAGACGGAGAAGAAGATCCGTTCGCTTAATCCGGCCAATCCGCAGGAAGTCGTCGGTCTGACAAGTGCCGCCACCAAAGAGCAGGCAAATGCCGCCATTGAGGCAGCTGCCAAAGCCTTTGAATTATGGAAGCATCGGACGCTCCCCGAGCGTGCCGAGTATCTTTTCAAGGCGGCCGCCCTGCTGCGCGAGCGCCGCTTCGAGTACGATGCGCTGCTCGTGTACGAGGTCGGCAAGAGCTGGGCGGAGGCCGATGGCGACATCAGCGAGTCGCTCGACTTTCTCGAGTTCTATGCGCGTGAGGCGTTGCGCTACGCACAGCCGCAGCCGGTGGTGCCGATCGCCGGGGAGCGCAACGAACTGGTCTACATTCCGCTCGGCGTCGGAGCGATAATCCCGCCCTGGAATTTTGCCGGTGCGATCATGATCGGCATGACGGCGGCCGCGATCGTCAGCGGGAACACCGTTGTGCTCAAACCGTCCAGCGATTCGGCGATCATCGCGGCTTGGTTCGTCGATCTGCTGCACGAGGTCGGCGTTCCGCCGGGAGTCGTCAACTTCATTCCGGGCTCGGGCAGCGAGATCGGAGATCTCGTCGTCACGCATCCGCAGATTCGCTTCATCTCCTTTACCGGGTCGAAAGAGGTCGGGTTGCGGATCAACGAACTGGCGGCAAAACCGCAAGCGGGGCAGAAGTGGATCAAACGCGTGATCGCGGAGATGGGCGGTAAAGACTCGATCGTCGTTGCCGCGGATGCGGACTTAGATGCAGCCGTTGAGGGCGTGGCAGTCTCAGCTTTCGGCTTCTCCGGCCAGAAATGTTCGGCATGCTCGCGCGCGATCGTCGAAGAGAGCATCTATGATGAGTTCGTCGAGAAACTGCGCGAGCGCGTCGCGAAGATCACGGTAGGCGACCCGAGCGATCCCGCCGTCTACATGGGACCGGTCGTCAATGAAGGGGCCGTCGAGTCGATTGGGCGCTACATCGAGAAGGGGCGTCAGGAAGGTCGCCTCATCGCGGGGGGAGGCCGCATCGGTGAGCAGGGTTATTTCATCGAGCCGACGGTGATCGCCGATGTGGCTCCCGACGCAACCATTGCACAGGAAGAGATCTTTGGTCCGGTGCTCGCCGTGATCAAGGCGAAGGATTACGACGATGCACTTGCGATCGCAAACAATACGGAGTTCGGCTTGACGGGATCGCTATACACGCGCGATGAGAAGAAAATTCAACGGGCGCGCGAGGACTTCTTTGTGGGAAATCTCTACTTCAACCGAAAGAGCACCGGCGCGATGGTCGGTGCGCATCCGTTCGGCGGGTTCAATATGTCGGGCACCGACAGCAAAGCGGGCGGCCGCGACTACCTGCTGCTCTTTATGCAGGCCAAGACGATCTCTCGCAAAGTATAGCCACTTCGGAGGGAGCCGGTCCCCTTCGGCTACATTCGATGCGCGCGATAGCAGATCTCCAACTTGTTGCCGTCGGCGTCTTCGAAGAACGTCGCATAGTAGTAAGGCGTATACTCTTCGCACAGATGTGCCGGCTCGAATGCGATCGCGCCGGCGGATTGCGCGATCGCGGCCAAACGATCGACCTCGGCGCGACTATCGGCGCGCAGCGCGATCCGCGAGCCGTTCGCGCGGTGGCCGCCGTCGAGCATGATGCCAAAGAACGCACTCGTAGCGTTGCCGCCGGGCCTCTCGTAGTTGATCCAGTCGGCGGTCTCGGTCAGCTGCGAATAGCCCATGGCGGGGAGCAGCGCATCGTAGAGGGGCCGCGTCTTCGCGAAGTCACTGACGCGGAGATCGACGTGGTCGAATAGCATGTGGTCCTGGTTCGACGGCGACCGACCGTTCCAGGCCTTGCGAGCCGGCCGGCAGGCAGCCGAGGCCCCGTTTGGGCAGCGCTAAGGCCGCAACCCTCCTGCCGGCGCATGGGTTATGGGGTGGTGAAGGCGCGGCACGGTGCGAGAAATCGTCCGAGAGCGCCGCTTGACACGCCCTGGGCGCGGCGATACTATAGCCGTTGTGTCCAATCGACGTGGGCGTCGGTTGGGCCCGCGTGTCTCGAAAAAGGCGCCGTGCCGCATGGCTACGCGCCCGCGGCGGCGAACCGCCGAAGCCTTGGCCGGGTCCGAAGAGACGGTCGTTTCCGATCCGCCTCCGGTGAGCCGCGGCCGTTTGGGTCCGTTCCTTGAAAACTGAACAGTGCAGCAGCGCAAATAGTCTGTGGGTCTCCGACGTCATCAAGACAACGTCGTTTAGGCAATGTCTTTTGAGTCGCGAGATTTCGTTAACAAGTACAAGATTGCGAAGCGCTGATCTAGCTCAGCTCCTGTAGCTGAGCAAAATCGAAGCTTCGGGAGCCGATCAAAAGCTCCATAAGATTTTTTATGGAGAGTTTGATCCTGGCTCAGGACTAACGCTGGCGGCGTGCCTAACACATGCAAGTCGAACGGGGTAGCAATACCCAGTGGCAGACGGGTGAGTAACACGTGGTCAACCTACCTCCGTGTGGGGGATAACTAGCCGAAAGGTTAGCTAATACCGCATACGAT
>JASHPI010000100.1 GCA_030038215.1 Vulcanimicrobiota bacterium
TCGCTGGGGCCTTGCTCGCATCCCCACGGCCCGTACGGCAGGTCGACGGATGACTGTGCTTGCGCCGCGATGACGTACTGATGTGCGACGAAGCTTTCGTCGAGCTGCGATTGGAACATCCGATCGGCAAGAACCCATTCGTGCGCCATATCGAAGTAAGGCTTGGATTCCCGATGCGGCACGTAGACGTACTGCCCGTGCGGCGGCCCGTCGTAGAGCGACTCGCGGTTGAATCCGTTCATCCGGCACTTCGTCCCCGGCAAGGGTCCCCTTCCGTTGCACGCCGCGAACATCGCCTTCGCGGAATGGTCGATGTCGTACTTGAATGCCAGGCTGAGCGGGGCGAGTTTGATAGTTCGCCCTTTTGAGTCCTTACCGCTCGAAACGGTATACGCGCCCGGATAACCTTGGAACAGATTGTTGAAGCTGCGATTCTCTTGAATGATGTAGACGACGTGCGTGATCTTTGCGCGCTCGACGCGGACTTCCGTGGACTGTATCGCCGGCACTTCGGTCCGAGCTCCGAAAGCGCACGCACTCAGCGAGAGAGCTGCGGCCGGCAGCAGCGCGCTAAGACGGCATGATGCGCCCATCGCTCACTCCTCGTCGGGTATGCGGTAGTCGGGCGCATGATGCAGAAAGAAATTCCTGCCTTTGGGCGCGTCGATTTTGACGAACTTCCGCGGTTTCTGCAGAAAATCGAAGCAGTCGACGGGCGAGGCCGCGCGCTCATCGGCGGCCGCCAGCCGTCCCAAACCGAAGAGATCCTCGGCGAAACGCAGGACGCTGGCGGTCTCGTATTGCGTCTTCGAGACGTAGTCGCGCCGCGCGTAGGGCGAGATTACCAGTAGCGGGACGCGAAAACCCACACCGTCGTAATCCTCGAACGGCGGCTGCACGTGATCGTAGAGACCGCCCCAGTCGTCCCACTGAACGAAGATCGCGGTCGAATTCCAGAACTTGCTCTTGCCGATCGTGTTCACCAGCGCGGCAACCCAAGAAGGCCCGTCGCCGCCGCCGCAGTTGGTGTGGTCGGAGTCGAAGCACTCCGGCGTGATCCACGTAAAGTTGGCCAACTTTCCCGCCGGCACGTCGAGGAGAAAGCGCTGCTGCGGCGCGATCACGTCTTTGCGCCAATCGGGGCCGTCGTAAATGTGCTTGACGGCTTGGTACGAAGACCAGAACGCGCCGCCGTCGCTCGACGGCGTTCCGTACTTACTGGTGTAGAAGCGCCACGACAAACCCGCCCGGTCCAGCTCGTCGCCGAGCGTGAGGTAATCGAAGCAGGGCGGTTCGCCCTGACCGATCGTGCGTTTTTGGGTCAGCGTGCTGACGAAGTCGATCCCTTGGTAGCCGCAACCCCATTGGCCGAACGGCAGGTCGACGGCCGATTGGGCTTGCGCTGCAATGATGTATTGGTGCGCGACAAAACTATCGTCGACCTGTGACTGAAACATATGATCGGCGAGCACCCATTCGTGCGCCATGTCGAAGTACGGCTTCGATTCAGAGTGGGGTACGTAGACGTATTGGGGATGCTTCAAGCTCGCGGGGGCGTAGAAGGTTGCCTCTCGATTGAATCCGTCCATTCGGCACTTCGTTCCCGGCAGCTTCCCGGTGCCGTCGCAGGCGGCGAACATCGCTTGCGCCGAGTGATCGATTTCATACTTGAGGGCAAGACTCACCGGCGTCAATGGAATCGTTTTGCCTTTTGAGTCTTTACCACTGGCGACGGTGTCGGCGCCTGGATACCCTTGGAAGAGATCGTCGAAGCTGCGATTTTCCTGAACGATATAGACGATGTGCGTGATCTTTCCCGCGCCGGTTTGGGCGAGCGCCGGCAAGGCGCGATCGCTGCGCATGAACGGCATTGCGGGCTGCGTTCCAGACGCGCAGGCTGCCAGGCCCAGCGCGGCGGCAAGCGCGCTCAGGCTACAATTTACGAAGCGCCGCACGCAGCGCAGCGGCCTTCGAACGTCACGCGCTCGCTCTCGATCCTGAAGCCGTGCGCCAGGGCGAGGGCCTTGACCGTCCGCGCCGGAACCGCGTAAGCCACGTCTTCGATCTCGCCGCACTGGCTGCAACGAAAGTGCGCGTGCCGCGGACCCGATGGCTCGTAGGCCGCTGCCTCGCCGCCCGGCACGTGGATCTCGGAGACCAACCCGAGATCGTGCAAGCGCTCGAGACCACGATAGACGGTCGAGAAACCGAAGCCGGGCCGTCGCTCGAGCGCCTTTGCGTAGATTTCCGAAGGCGTAAGATGGCAACCGATCCCACTCTCTTCGACGATCTCGTAGATGAGTCGATAGTTCTTTGGTAACGCCGGTGCGCGAGCGCGTTGCCTCCTATTGACGGCAGCCGTTTGCGGCGGTATCCTGCCCATTGTGAGACTGACATTCACTCTCAAATCGCACCTTTCCTGCGGATCGGAGAAGTAGTAGAGATGGAAAACACGATCGTCCAGATGTCCGAAGCCGACCGAGGCCGTCCCGAAAAACACGTACCGTTTCGGCCTCGCGTGAACATCGATTGGTTCCCCGATTTGCTTGACATATCGGTGCTGCAGCGGCCGTCCGCCCGCTCTAGCCCGATGGAGGCCGGTTTCAACTATGCACGTGAGTTTAAGATGCTCGATCTCAAGGCGGTCAAGGCAGACCTTCACGCACTGATGACGACCTCGCAAGACTGGTGGCCGGCCGATTATGGACACTACGGGCCGCTCTTGATACGCATGGCCTGGCATGGCGCGGGTACGTACCGCATCGGCGACGGGCGCGGCGGCGCGGGCTCAGGCCAGCAGCGTTTCGAGCCGCTTAACAGCTGGCCGGATAACGCGAACCTCGACAAAGCGCGCCATCTGCTGTGGCCGATCAAACAGAAGTACGGCCGCAAGATCTCGTGGGCCGACCTCATGATCCTGGCCGGAAACGTTGCCTTGGAATCGATGGGATTCAAGACGTTCGGTTTTGGCGGCGGCCGCGTGGATGCGTGGGAACCCGATGAAATCACCGACTGGGGTCCCGAAACGACCTGGCTCGAGGACAAGCGCTACAGCGGCGAACGCGATCTGGCGAAACCGCTGGCCGCCGTCCAAATGGGCCTGATCTACGTGAACCCCGAGGGCCCCAACGGAAAGCCCGACCCGCTCGCCGCGGCGATCGATATTCGCGAGACGTTCGCGCGCATGGCGATGAACGACGAGGAGACCGTCGCGCTGATCGCCGGCGGCCACACCTTCGGCAAAACGCACGGCGCGGCCGATCCGAATAAGTACGTCGGGATGGCACCGGCCGGCGCGCCGATCGAAGAACAAAACCTCGGCTGGCGCAATACATTCGGCAGCGGAAGCGGCGACGACACGATCACGAGCGGGCTCGAGGGCGCATGGACGCAGATGCCCACGCGGTGGAGCAACTTGTACTTCGACAACCTGTTCAACTACGAGTGGGAGCTGACGAAGAGTCCGGCCGGAGCGTATCAGTGGAAGCCCAAGGACGGCGCGGCCGCCGATACCGTTCCCGATCCGCACGATCCGTCGAAGCGGCACGCGCCGACGATGCTCACGACCGACCTTTCGTTGAAGCTCGATCCGATCTATGGGCCGATTTCCAAGCGCTTCCACGAGAACCCGCAAGAGCTGGCCGACGCATTTGCCAAGGCGTGGTTCAAGCTGACGCACCGTGACATGGGTCCGATCTCGCGTTATCTCGGTCCGGAAGTACCGGCGCAACCGCAGATTTGGCAAGATCCCGTTCCCGCGGTCGACCATGCCTTGATCGACGAGCGGGACGTCGCCGAACTCAAACGCCGCATCCTCGACTCGGGGCTTACGACCTCGCAGCTGGTTTCGACCGCATGGGCGTCGGCGTCCACGTTCCGTGGGACCGACAAGCGCGGCGGCGCAAACGGTGCGCGCATCCGTCTGGCACCGCAAAAGGACTGGGCCGTGAATCAGCCTGCGGACCTGGCGAAGGTACTTCAAACGTTGGAGAAAGTCCAAACGGACTTCAACGCTTCGCTGTCCGGCGGCAAGAAGGTTTCACTGGCCGACGTAATCGTTCTCGGCGGCTGCGCGGCAATCGAACAGGCCGCAAAAAGCGCCGGTCACGACGTGAAGGTCGGCTTCGCGCCGGGACGCACGGATGCAACGCAGGAGTACACCGACACGAACTCCTTTGCCGTGCTCGAGCCGATTGCCGATGGGTTCCGCAACTACCTCGGCAAGGGACACGCGCGTTCGCCCCAACAGCGGCTGATCGATCGGGCTGAGCTGCTCACGCTCAGCGCCCCCGAGATGACCGCACTGGTTGGCGGTCTGCGCGTTCTCGGTGCGAACGCCGGCGGATCCAAAGACGGCGTCTTCACGAAGCGTACCGGCGCGTTAACGAACGACTTCTTCGTAAACCTGCTCGACATGAGCACCAAGTGGCAGCCGAAGGGCGACTTCACTTACGAGGGTCGTAACCGCCGCACCGGCGAGGTGACTTGGACCGGTACGAACTGCGACCTGATCTTCGGCTCGAACTCGCAACTCCGCGCCATCGCCGAGGTCTACGCCGTCGAAGGGGATCACTTCGTGCGCGACTTCGTCGCCGCGTGGGAGAAGGTCATGAACCTGGACCGGTTCGATCTCGCGGTGACTGCCTAGCGATCGTCGACGACGCGGGCCGACTTGATGTAATCGAGTCGCGGAAAGGCTCGTTCGAGATACGCGTTACCCTGTGCGGCGATCAGCGCCTGATCGGGCTGTTCGCCGTAGCCGGGGTAGATGCGATCGACGGCGTCCATGCCGCTGGTTACCCGGCCGAACGGGGCAAAGCCCATTGCATCGAGTCGCGCGTTGTCGCCGAGGTTGATGAACAAGTGGGTCGTGCGGCTGTTCGGCCGCCCGGTTGCAGCGAACGTCACCGTTCCGCGAACGTTCGAGGCCTTAACCGGATCGTCGGCTATCGTCGCATCCCACTTCTTGGTTACGGCGGGATCGGCGGCCGCACCCCACTGCACCACAAACCCCGGCACGACGCGGTAAAAGCGGGCGCCGTCGAAATACTTGGCCTTGACCAGCTCGTAGAAGCGTTGCGCGCCGACCGGCGCGAGAGTTCGATCCACTTCGATGGTGACCGGACCTTGGCTCGTGTCGAACAAGACGCGATAGGTATCCGGAGCCGAATTCTGCACGTTGTGCTCCTTTGCACCGCCCGCGCAACCCGCAAACGCAAGCGCCGTGGCGATAAAGATGAGAATCTTACGCATCTACCGTCCCTTCGACCCAGGCGTCAGCGACTCCGCGAGCATCGCTGCGGCCTGCGCGAGGCTCTCGTCGCTGCCGGCGCTGAATCCAAGGAGAAGACCGCGACAGTCGTCTCGCTGAAGGCAGAGGAGCGAAATCGGCAGCACGCGATGCCCTTGCGGCAGGGAATTTGCGGCGCGAACGTCGTCAAACTCGCGTGGGCCGCGGATCGCGACGTGCAGACCCGTTTGCGCGGGACCGATGCGCAAGCTCGGCGGCAGCTTGCGCGAAAGCACGTCGATCAGGATCCGCCGGCGGCGCTGGTAAATCGCCGTCATGCGGCGCACGTGCCGGCTAAAGTGACCGAGTGCAATGAAGTCGGCGATCGTTTTCTGCAGGTGCGCGGATGCGCCCAGGCTGGTAGCAGCGCGAGCAAAGCGAAACGTCGGCGCGAGATGTCGTGGAACGACGACGTAGCCCGAACGCAAACCGGGCGCCAGCGTCTTACTGAGCGTCCCGACATAGATCACTCGCTCGTCGCGATCCAGGCTTTGCAACGCCGGCAGAGGATGTGCGTCGAACTCGCTGTCGTAATCGTCTTCGACAACGTATGCGTCGTTGTCCCGAGCCCAGTTTAAGAGCTCGGTGCGGCGGTGCAGCGGCAGCGCGCCCCCGAGCGGGAACTGATGCGAGGGCGTCACGTAGGCGAGCGACGCTTTGCGTGGCAGCTCTCCGGTGCACATTCCGCCGGCGTCGACCCGAACTCCATGGAGAACGAGTCCATGTGCCGCGAAGATCGTGCTCGCGAGCTGATAGCACGGATCCTCGATTGCAACGGTGCCGCCGGATTGACGTAAAGCGAAGGCGATGAGGTGCAGTCCCGCCTGCGTCCCTTCGACGACGATGATCTGCTCGGGATCGGCAACGACGCCGCGGAATTGCGCGATATGCCGCGAGATCGCTTCGCGCAGTTCGCGCAATCCGGAGCCTTCGCCGTAATCGAGATGCTGGTCGGGAAGTGCGAGATTCGCGCGCTCTATACGGCGCCACGTTCGCAGCGGAAATGCGCCGAGATCCGGCGCGCCGACGCGCAGCGGTCCGAACGACGATCCGACGGCGTCGAGACGTTCCTGAATTGCCGCAAGCTTCTGGGCGACCGCGGGCGGCTCGCGCGGCGGTGCGGCGGGGCGGCGGCGGGCGCGATGAAGCGTCGCGGTGACGAACGTGCCGGCGCCGACCCGCGCCTCGAGGTAACCCTCGGCGACGAGCTGCTCGTAAGCCGAAGTGACAGTATTGCGGGAGAGGTCGAGCCGCCTCGCGAGCTCACGGCTGGGAAAGAGCCGCGAAGCGGCCGGGAAGAACCCGCTCTCGATCGCCGCTCGCAGGCGCCGGACCAGTTGCGCCTCCAACGGCTCGCGAGCCGCGCGGTCCGGAAAGAGCGGCTCCAGGTCGATTGGCTCTTTCATTTTTTCTTGCATTGGCGCGATACGAGGGTCCAAATCCTTCCGCAGAATCAGACCATGAAAAGCACGATCACCGGACGACGGCAAGGCCTGAAAAAACGTTCTTGATCGTTGATGACGCGAAGGCTCGGTGACCGCTCGTACCTAAGTCTCCGGCGCGCTCCCCGCATCGGCGGTGCGCTCTTTGACACAGGAGGCTACGATGCCAGAGAAAGCGCCTACTGGGCCGGTCCCACCTTCCCCGACACCCACACCCATCGCCGCGACGGTCACCGCAGGTTTGCTCAACGTCCCGACACCCTCGAGCGGAGGGAACGTCGTCGGCGTTTGGGGCTACGAGGGCTCGCTCGTCAACTTGCCGGAAGAGACATCCACACCCCCATTCACCTGCGGCGTTTTAGGCCAGGGCGAACACGGGGGCGTTGTCGGCACGAGCGCACCCGGGTCGGGAGTGCACGGCGTCAACGGGGCCGGAACCGGAACGAAGCCGGTCTACGGATGCGGCGTTTGGGGCGAGTCCGACAACGGTTACGGCGTTTACGGTGCGAGCAAGACGGCCAGCGGCGTGTATGGGACGAGCCCGGCGGGTCATTTTGCGGGTGAGTTCGAGGGAGACGTGCAGGTGAGCGGCAGCGTCAGTGTCGGGAGCAACGTATCCGTTGCCGGCGACGTCATCCTCACGGGCAGCGACTGCGCCGAGCAGTTTGATACCGCGGGAAAGCGCCGGATCGAGCCTGGGAGCGTCGTCGTCATCGACGGCGAGGGCACTTTGTGCGAAAGTCACCAAGCCTATGACAAGAAGGTCGCGGGCGTCGTCTGGCGCCGGATGTTACAAGCCTGGTATTCTGCTTGGGGCAACCGGCGAAAAGCGCACGTCAATCGCGCTGGCCGGAAAAGCTTATTGCAAGGTGGACGCGCAGTATGGAGCGATCTCCGTGGGCGATCTCCTCACGACGTCTCCGACGGCCGGCCATGCGATGAAGGCTGTCGATCCTGACAGAGCATTCGGAGCGGTTATAGGAAAGGCGCTGAGCGCTCTGGACCGCGAGCAAGGGCTGATTCCGATCCTGATCGCCTTGCAGTAGCATGAGCAACATCTCTGAGCTTCTGAACAACGTCGCCGAGGCAAATAACGGAGCGATCACGCTCGCCGGGAACGTCATCGGTTCGCTCGCCGACATCTCCGGGGCGCTTAACCTCGTCGTCGGCGCCATCGATCTCTTTCTCAATGACGACCAAGAAATTCTCACCCAGCTGAACAACATTCAAACGCAAATCCAAGAGGGCTTCGCGGCCGTGGCCGCGGAAGCCCGAGCTGCGAACATTCTCAACCGGCTAAACAATCTCGACCCGGCCCTCGCGCAAGCGCAATCCGTCCTCGATAATCTCAAGGCCGACTTGAGCCAAACGCCACCGGTCGACGAAGAGTATCGTCTCCAGCAGATCCAACTCTGCCTCGACTCGGTCGAACAACTCAATCAAGACGATAAGTGGCTGACCAACTTTGCCGACGAGATTTACTACGGCTCACCGTGGGGCCCCGACGCAGCTGCCGATCAGACCGACTGGTGGGCGCGCCTCATGGCGCCAACACCCAACGCCGACGGAACGGTCTTCAGTTGCCGCTACGTTCTTCCCGATTTCCTTCGCGTGCTCTATGACTTCATGCTGGTCGCGTCAGCGTTCGAAGCCGACTACACGACGCTCTACCAAGCTCCGCTGCAAAATTACGCAGCACGCTTGCAGACGGCTTATAACACGTCAAAGCAAGGCCTTGTGACGATCAAGAAACCCACGCCTAGCCAGCTGGGCATTTTGAGCTTCAGCCAGGACGTTCCGTGGTACGAAAGTTACGGCACATCGGCGATGTGGGGGCCGGACGAACCACCGGGGCCCGGAGAGTTTCCGTATATAGACCAGCTATATTCGGGCGGAAGCATTCCACCGGATCAAGATGTTTATCAATGGCATGGGCCTTTCCAAGCCGTGACGTCGGTGCTCGATTGGCAGGGCAACGTTGCTCAAGGTCCGGTACCGATGCGATGCGTGCCATTAGAAGCCGCTGGCTACGTCGATCCGGAGTACGGCTACAATCAAGAGTATGGCGTCGTGCACACGTACACCGGCTATAGCAACATCTCGAACTACCCGCCGATTCCGTTGCCTGCGGCAAATCCGAACGTCTTCTGGCCACAGTTCTCGGCATCGTTAGACCTCGCGCTTCAAAGGAATTACAAGCAGGCTTACTCCGGCATCGGATTGGACACGGTTTGGACGACCATCAACGTCCTCAACCGTTTAACGGGTCAGCCGCTTCTGGGGACCTACGATCCCAATGTGGTTTGGACGCTGCGCGAGCTCAATGGAATTCTGGGATCGGCATTTCCTCCGCAGCCGCCATCGGGGATCTCGGCGCAAGCCGTGATCGCGGGCCTTACGACGGTCGCAACCAATATGGACGCGGGCATAAGCGGCGTGAAGCCGGCACCGCCGCTGACCCGTCCGCTATCGCTCCGAGACGCGCTTAACAACGCACTGAAGGCAGTAACCTTCACCTGCCGGCCGGGCGGCACCGTCCCTCCCCCGGTCAATCTCGAATAGGAATTCTTCGCTCGAGTACACCGTTAGATTACTGGCGCGAAGATGGCTGGTAGGCGCAAGCTAGAGTCCTAAACTGAACTGAGGACGTGATGGAGCAATGGCAAAGCCTAGAGATCACGAGGCCGAGCATTTGCAGTCGCCGCCAACACGAACGTGAGAACGCGGGCGACGACCCGTTGCGTCACACCGAGATCATCGCGCGCCCGCCGTCCTATTGACGCTTGCGGCTCTGTTTTTGGCGCTTGCGGCGATCAAACGCGGCGCCGCCGCTCACCATCGCCTTCGGTCCGAGTACCTTCGGTCGCCGGCCTGTTTGGGTAGGAGCAAGCGCGCGGCTGGCTGAAGCCACCCTGCCTGGTGACGCCCCAGCGTATGGCCGGCTTGACCGTCGGCGCGTTCGCTATTTGCGCACTCGCCGGCGCGACCGTGCGCGCCGTTCACTATGGGTTCGGCGTCAACGCGCAAAATATAGTGGTCGTACGTCCGCCCCCTATGGCACCATCCGCGCGAGGTATGGATCCACGGATCGGCATCACGGGCTACGTTACGCGTCCGCATTGCACGCTCACCCTGTATGCGGACGAAGCACCGATCGCGAGTGCAACGCCTCCGCCGCTCCCCGCGCGCTTTACCTTTAGCTTGCCGCAATCGCTCTGGGAGACGCAAAACCAGATACTCGCTCGGTGTCCGTTGCCAAGCTTCCCGTTCGTTAGCCGCGCGCTCGTCGCGGTTCCGGTTCCCAAGAATCTCGATGTCTCCGGGAACGCGCTCTTCCGCGGCGTGGCGCGAGCCGTACACTTTTGGATTAGCCCGGGGCGCACGAACTTTTATGGGGTCCTCGAACTAAGCGGCGACGAACCTCGCCTTACGAGCGCGCTCGAACTGTCGTCGCTCGATCAACTTGCGCGCGAAGCGTTTAACATCAACTTCAACTTTCACCCACTGTATGATGCGCTGCGCAGTCCGACTCCGCAACTGTATGAGAGCAACCATCACCTTTTTTTGACGCTTCGCGGCGAGCTCTATCCGTACGCGACCGTTGCCGGTAGCTCGAGAATCAACATCGTCGTCTCGCCGATCGAGCTCGTGCGCGCGGCGTGCGTCAGGCACGACGCATTTGCTACGGGTTTCGAGTGTAACTCGGACCCGCCCGCAAACGAGAACAGCAAGGTCGTCGTGCGCCTACGCGGCCTCAACGCCACGTCATTTCCGAGCGATACGCTCGGGATCTCGCGGTCGCTTGGGCCGCCCAACCATCTGGACCGTGACGGCAGCTACGTTTGGTATACTTCGGTGGCTGCTCCAACGCCTCAAAGCGTACAGATCGACGTACACGGTTACGCCCTCTCGTCGCCGGGTGAAGTTCACCACTTTCTAGCGGCGGAAGCCAAGGGCGACACGCCGTTACTGCAGGTGATTGTTGACGCGGTCCACGCCCTGATCGGCGTTGTAATTGTTGCAATTCTACTCGTCTACGCCGGCTTCTGGAAACACGATGTCGAGCACGAGCGCTATTGCGGCATCATCACTGCGGCCGCGCTGGCAAGCGTCCTGGTTGACGCAGGGTCTTGGTTAGCCAGGTACGGGTTTTACATTTTCGTAAATGGGAGAGGCCTCCAGCCGGCAGAGCAGCGCAATGTCAGCTTCTTATTGGGTTATCTGCGACCCACGTTCGTCGCCGCCGAGTTGGCGGCGCTGATCGCCATCGTGGCGATCGTTTGGGCGTTGCGGCACTGGAAAGTAACGAGCAACGTTGGTTATTTCTTGGGCACGGCACTTGCAATCCTCACCATTTCGTTCTTAGGCTCACTGTATAGTGCAGTCGAGCTGCACCAGCACTACCTCTCCCTAAGTAACCCCAACAATCTTAACTCCTCGCTGCTCACCATTGCTTCCAACGCGATCCTTGCGGTCGTAATGTTCGTGCTGCTGATGGTATCATTCAGGCCGGAGCTGGCCATGCAGCTCTTCGGCGTAGCCCGCTCTTTGCGACCATGGGTGTATTGGCTCGTGGTCTCTCTCATGACTCTGTCGGCAGTGGTCGTCGCGCCAAGTTCGGCGTACTTTGCTGGGAACTACTCGGCACCGGAATTCCGTATCGACATGGTCGTGATGGAGGCCGGCAACTACATCTCAGGGTTGGCCGTTGTGGTGCCGATCTTGTGGTTTCTTTGCTCTCGCAACCGCGCTATCGTCAAAACGGCGAAGCATAAGGGGCACCTAGCTTTGCTGTTCGCCGTCCTAGTTGTGCTGACGGGCTACGCATACTTAGGGTTCCCGGTCACGTTGCTGCTGACGTTTGCCGCGATCTATTGGATCGCCTTGCGGCCGAACAGAGATTACGAGGCAATATCGGCAAACCTGAATAGCGGCCGCACGCGAGAGGACTTGCTGGCGGAAGCTTATGACATCGACATGTGCGCGGCGGCTCGCCAGACGAAGGAGCGATTCCTTTCCCAATTCGTTAGCGGAAACTCGACCTGGGATGATTACAAAAAGCGCGAAGCCGAGCTCGATGCATTTATCAGCAGCAGGGAGACGAGCTCGCAAGACGGCACGCGCGCGCATGCGACGGAGCTTGCCTTCGGAATGGGGCTTGAAAACGACCTGGTGTCAAACGCTCGCTTCACCGCGCTGATCTCACTCGCGCCGGCTTCGATCCTGACCGCGTTGGCGGCTCAAGCCGTCATTGGCAACGCTTCTGCGGCTCACGCGCCGTTCTTTGTGGCTTTTGCGCAAGTCGTTTCTTCGGTCATCGGATATATGGCCGCAGGCCTTGGATTTGGTCTGGTGTATCCGTACGTGCGAGGGAAGGTCGGCACGATGAAGGCCCTCTGGATAATCCTGGCGCTGGCGCTCTCGATTCTGCCGTACGAGTTCATGTCGGGTTCGCGGCCGGATTATTTGGCACAGATCTTGCGATGGCTGATCTTTTTCGGCGGCCTAGGAGTGACGACGGATGTGCTGAGCGCGGTTCGTTGGAAGCGGCGCCTCAACGTTCGCGACCTCATCGGCATCGTGGGCGTCGGTCATTTTGCCGCAGTCGGGGCGGTCGCCGTAACGATCGCGACGTCGCTCTTGACGTCGGAGTCGCGCGATCTGCTCCAAGTCGCAATCCACCACGTGGTTCCGGCCCAATATGCTCTCCCGACGCCGCAGGACCCAGGTGAATAGACGGTCGCCGAATCGTAGCAAAGCCCCGGTCGTTAGCGGAACGGTGACCTTTGCCTTTACCGACATCGAACAGAGCACGCGGCGCTGGGAACGCAGCTTCTCGGCCATGGAGAGCGCCGTCCGTCGTCACGATTCGTTGGTCTATGCAGCGATCGTCGATCGTGGAGGGTACGTTTTTAAGATGGTCGGCGACGCATTCTGTGCGGCGTTCGCCCGTGCTGAGGACGCGATTGCCGCGATGCTCGACGTGCAGCGCCGGCTCGCCGAGGAGGACTTTTCCGAACTTGACGGTCTGCCGGTGCGTGCGGCCATCCACACCGGGACTGCGAGCGAGCGAGACGGCGATTACTTCGGACCGACCGTCAATCGCGTCGCGCGGCTGCTGGCAATCGGGCATGGCGGTCAGATCCTCGTCTCGAGTGCGACGGCGGCACTCGTCCAGGGTAACCTTCCGCCAAAAACGCGTTTACGCGATCTCGGCGAACACCGGCTGCGCGATCTGGCGCGGCCGGAACGTGTCTACGGCCTGAGCGCACCGGATCTGGCCGTCGACCTTCCACCACTGCGCTCGTTGAGCGCACTCGCGACCAACCTGCCGTTGCAGCTTACGTCGTTCGTCGGACGCGAAACCGAACTCCGCCAGATCGAGTCGCTCATCAAACAGCACCGGCTCGTTACGCTAATCGGTGCCGCGGGTGTCGGCAAGACGCGCACGATGCTGCAAGCTGCGGCGAATCTGCTCGACCACTGGGATGATGGCGCGTGGTTCGTCGAGCTCGCGTCGTTATCGAGCGGTGAGCACATCCCGTTGGCCGTCGCCCAGGCAATGGGGATCACCCTCGAAGGAGACGACTCGCTGCAAAGTCTCATGCGCGCTCTAAAAGAGAAGAACGCGCTGCTCCTCTTCGACAACTGCGAGCATCTCGTCGATCCGGCGGCGCGCGCGATCGCAGCGCTGCTGTCCGGCTGTCCAAAGCTTAACGTGCTCGCGTCCAGCCGTCAGTCGCTCGAAGTCGATGGCGAGCAGCTGTACCGGCTACCTTCGCTCGGGGTTCCGGACGAGGATGAAGCAGAGCCTTTGCAAGCCGCCGACGCGATGCAATCCGCGGCGATCCTGCTCTTTGTCGACCGTACCTCGGCAGTCGAAAAACGATTCGCGCTGACGGATGCGAATGCATCGGAGATCGCAGAAATTTGCCGCAGGCTCGACGGCATTCCGCTCGCGATCGAGCTCGCTGCATCGCGAATGTCGATACTCAGCCTAGCTCAGCTTTCGAAGATGTTGAACGAGCGGTTCCGCCTGCTCGTGCAAAAGAAGGGCGATCGGCTGCCGCGCCAGCAGACGTTGCGCGCGCTCATCGACTGGAGCTTTGACCTGCTTACCGAGGACGAGCGCGCGGTCTTCAGACGCTTCTCCGTATTTGTCGGCGGATGCAGGCTGGAGGCGGCGGTGGCGGCGTGCGCCGACGAAAGCATCGACGAGTGGCAGGTGTTCGAGTTGCTCTCCGGCTTAGTTGCGAAATCGCTCGTTGTCACAGAACCGCGCGATGACGAGCATCGCTATCACATGCTCAACTCCATCCGAGAATATAGTCGCGAACGCTTGCTGGAGGAGAACGAAGCCGGCGCCATCCACGCAAAACACGGCCGCTATTACTCGGACCTTCTGCCCGCGCTCGCCCATCTGGTCGAATCACAGGACGACGCCCAGTGGCAGCAAGCGCTGACGCCCGAGCTCGCCAACCTGCGAGCGGCAGTGAGCTGGGCGATCGTCGCGCGCAACGACGCCGCAGCGGGTCTCAACCTCCTCGCACACTTCGAATGGCCGGAGCTCGTAACGACTCCGCAGGAAGCGGTCGCGTGGTTCGAAGCGGCCGTCGCGCTGATTGACGCAGCGGCAGACGACGTCATCAGGGCCCGCGTTCTTCGTCATCTCGTTCGTTTGAAGTGGCTGGTCGGGCGCCCGATCTCCGAGCGGGTAGAGACGGCGCTAGAAGGAGTCACGGTGGCGCGCAAGTCGGCGGATCCGGACGAAATCGCTCGCGCGCTCGCGAACCTCGGCAGTTGCTACCGCGACGCCGGTCGCTACGACGAGGCCGAGTCGACGTTTTCGCAGGCGTACCAAGCGCCGGAGCAGCTTTCAGCCATTACACTGAATCACGTCTTACGGAACTGGGCGGTAGCGAATCTCCAACGCGGGGATCTCGAAGCCGCACGCCGGCGCTTCACCGAAGTCGCTGAACGGGAACGTCCGGGAAGCGAAGCGCATGCCAGCGCGCTGCTGAATCTCGGTGAGCTCGAGTTTGCGATGGGCAACGTCGAGGCCGCGCGAGCGGCGGCGGGCAAAGCCAGAGAAACCCTTGCGCGATTGCGCGCCGCGCCGCTCGCGCTGGTTATTTGCAACCTGGCCGCCTACGCGCTGGCAGTCGACGATCTGGCCGCCGCCCGCGACTTGCTCGGGGAGGCGCTGCGGCTGCTCAAAAAGTCGGGGGCTCGATGGATGATCGTCGCTTTGGAGCATCACGCGCTATTGGGCGTTCTCCAGGGCGATCACGAGCTCGCCGCTGCCCTGTTGGGATTTACCGAGGCCCACTACACACACAGGGGTCAACGCGAGCGCAACGAGCAGCAGGGCTACGAGCGGCTCGTCGGCCTGCTGTCGCAAATCTACGACCAGGAGGAGTTGACGCGGCGGCGGAATCAGGGGGCTCGTTTACAGGACGACCAGGCGCTGGAGCACGCTGCGGCGATTAGCCGTAGCGCAAAGCCGTTGTCGTCGCACGCATAGGAGTACCTTGAATGTCCATTGCTACGAATCAAGCGTCCAACCATCTCGACGCGCACGCACAGACGATTGACGAGCTCCACCGCAAACTAGCCGCCACACCGGGCGTCGATCAGGAACGTCTTCAGACGGCCGTGACGACCTACAAGGCGGCCTTTGTTCAGTTCCGCGACGACGCGCTCGGGTGCATGAACTAGCGCGCTAACGCGGCCCCGCGCCGAGAGCCGCCGCGAGCGCGGTGCCTTCGGGTGTGCCAAGGCCCGTACACGGATCCCATCCTTGAGCGGCTTGGTACGGGCCGTTGCTTCCCGCCGTGACGTCGCTGAAGAACCGGCTGCCCGGCGCGTAAAGAATCGGTGCAAAGAATCCGACCGGAACACCGAGTCGTTGGTTGATGCGCGCGGTCAATGCGGACCATACCGGCGCGACCGCGCTCGTTCCGCCCATCGCTAGTTCGACGCCGTCGACAACGACGTAGTATCCGGGCGATTGCTGCGCGGCAACGTCGGGTACGCCGCGCCCGGCGGATACGCCGTAGCCCGCCGCGGAGGAACGCGCGACATCCTGCCACGGCGGAACGGCGCCCCTGGCGCTGAAGCCGCCGCCGCTGCGCTCCCACGCCTGTTCGTCCGAGCCGGTGCCGGCGATGACGGTCGCCCCGCAACCTATGACGAAGGGGCTCGAAGCCGGTGCCAGCACGTGAGGTTTCCCGTCGTAACTCAGCTCGGCCCCGTTATCTCCCGACGAACAAAAGACGCTCATTCCCACGAGCGCCGCGGCGACGAAGAGCTCGTCAAGAATGTCCAGCGCAACGGGGGTCCATACATGTTCGGGCCAGCCGTAGCTAATCGACAACACCGACGGCATGTATTCCTCGTCGAAGACGGCCTCGCGAACGGCGTCGAGGCACCCCCGCTCGTCATCGGGCGCCTCGTAGACGACCAGGCGAGCCGCAGGCGCGAGCGATGCAATGATTTGCACGTCGAGCGCTGCCTCGAGATCGTGCGTCGTGGCGACCTCGTGCGCGACGGCCGCGTCGTCGACTCGCTTGAGGATCGGAAGGGCCGAGGCGATTCCTTGTGCGCGCATGCATTGATTGAAGTCATTGGGCTTGAATTCGCCCCGCAGCTGCACGGCTGCGATCGTTTGGCCGGCACCGTCAGCCGAAGGAAACTGATAGCGTGCCGCAACATCGCTCGCAAGCAGCGGCTGCGCATGCCGTTGCAGCCCGCCGAGCTTGCGCGAACGCGGCCACTGATGGAGGCCAAAGATCCCGCGGACGACGGCCGCGATCTCCGGCGGGACGCGCAGCGCATCCGAGCGATGCCGGAAGCGTTGTTTGATCTCGTCTTCAAAAATCGCGACCGTCGCGCCGAACGCGGAAATTAGTCCCTCGAGCGGGCCCTCGAGTGTCACCGACCTCCAATGCGATCCTGCGACCTTGATTCCGAAGCCGTCGCAATAACGGCGCAATAGCTCGACGTCAGCCGGATCTGCTCCGGTTTGCTCGGCCAACGTTTTTCGATCCACGTACGTGCGTTGCGACGGCGGCGTCGAGCCGAGCGTCAGCGCGCGTTCTCGATCGAGGTCGCCGCCACGGCGTGGTTTCAGCCACGCGGTCAAGAGCACGTCGGAGGCTGCCGCCAGCGGCTCGACTTGGCGGCTTCCCGGCCACGTCGTGCGCTGCGTTCCTGGTATAGGGACGCGTTGTTCGGCGGTCACTCGCTTTCACAGCGCTTCGCCGTAGCGAACGCAAAGGTCCTCGGGCGTCTGACATGCAAGAAGGCGCCATGTCCCTTTTCCGGCGGCTTTTGCCATGGCCGGTCTTCGTCGCATTTACAGTCGCGTCTATAATGGCAGGCGCCTTTGCGCCGGCGGCCGGCTCGTCGAGTCCGGCTGCAGCGCACGCCTGCGGCGCGCCCATCGCAGGACACGAGATCGAACCGCCCCCCGACGTACCGATGTGGGACGCGCCACTCGATGCGCACGGTTTGCACGAGCTCATCCTTGCCGTGCACAAAGACGGCGACCGCTATTGCTACCGCTACACGTGGAATGGCGCCGTGCAGACGGTTGCTCCGACGATCCGTGTGAAGCCCGGCGAACGCTTTGCAATCCGCATCGTCAACGATATTGTGGAGCAATCGAAGGGCGAGACGGCGCCGTCGACGGCGCTGCCGCCGTGCAAGCCGATGATGATGCCGGACGCGCCTGTCCATCATTGGGTGGGCTATCTCAACCACACCATCGACGATCGCCGCATGCCGATCGCCGGGCTCGACGTCAATCTGCACCTGCACGGCTTCGAAGGGCCGGCGTCGATGGAGGACATCTTCCTCTCGTCGCTCAGCACGCCGATGCACGCATGCGAATACGATATTACGATTCCCGCGACTCAGCCTTCTGGAACCTACGTTTATCATCCGCACGCGCACGGAGGGTCGGATATCGAGGTCGCGGGCGGGCTGGACGGCGCGTGGATCGTGGAGCCTAAAACGCCGGAGCTGCCGCTTTCCGCGCAGCACGTCCTGGTCGTCCGCTATCGGATTCCGTTCGAGCTTGACAACAAATTCCAACCCGACGATGGAGGCGCGATCGTGCGGCTGGCCGAGCAGCACGAAGCGACTCGTGATCCGGCTTCACCGGTGCCGTACGATCCCTTCAACCCGCCGCCGTGGCCGGTGACCTATCCCATGCACGGCGGGGGCGTTTCGCTCGATCCGTCCGGTTGCGAGGGGCTCGGCTCCGAGGTAGCGGTTCAGGTCGACGGCACCGACGTGCCGGCACTGATGAGCGTTCCTGCAGGCCAAACGCAGTGGTTACGCATCGTGAACGGCACCTCCGATACGGCCGAGCTCTTCGCGCTGCGCGACAGCAACGGGAATACGCAGCCCTTGCAGGTCGCGAGTCTCGATGGCGTTCCGATCTCCGGCGACATGCAGCGTCCGCTCGCGCGCTATCTCTCGTTTAGCCAGCTCATGCTCACGCCGATGGGGCGTGCCGGCGTCCTGCTCGCCGTACCGGCTGGGGCAACGTACACGCTCTCAATCGAGCATTACTGCAGTGGCGCCGATGCCTTCTTCGAGATGCACCACGACTTAGTTCGCATTCAGGCTGTCGCAGGAGCCGGTGCCGGCACGGCCTTCGCTTCACACCCGGAGGCCGCGTCGCAGACGCCGGCTGCAAAGCTGGTCGCCTTCGCCGGGGACCACCCTAAGCTGGTTCGGCGGCGCGCCATTGCGTTTACCGAGTATGCCTTCCCGAAGTCCGGAAAGACGAAAGCTCATCAGGCGTACTATATCACCGACATCACCGACAGGAACTTTCACGAGCATCCGTTTTGGCCATCGTATCGCGACGGCGGAACCGTTCCGCTGCAGGCGGACATCGTCGTGAAGCAGGGCAGCATCGAGGAGTGGTCTCTGATTAACACGACGATGGAGGCGCACGGATTCCATATCCATCAGATGGCATTCGTGCAAGAACGCAGCCCGATGGGCGTGCCCGTAACGCTGGACACCGCCTTCGTCCCGGTCGGCAAACTCTTGGCCAATCCGCACGATCCGGAGTATCCGCTCGTTAAACCGTCCATTACGAAGGTGCTATTGGACTTCCGGCACGTTCCCAAAGGCACGTTCGTCTTCCACTGCCACATGCTCTTTCACGAGGATCACGGCATGATGGGCGTGATACGCGTTGTGTAACGTGAGATCCGGGATCTTCGCGGCTGCCGCGCTGATCGGCATAGCCGGCTGTTCAGGATCCGAGTCGGGTCCGGCGGTGGTCCCGGCGCAGGTCGCGTTCGCCGGCCACGCGAGAACCGCATTACGCTCGTGCCGGCAACCGG
The DNA here is from genome assembly GCA_030038215.1 of Vulcanimicrobiota bacterium. Classification (GTDB taxonomy): domain Bacteria; phylum Vulcanimicrobiota; class Vulcanimicrobiia; order Vulcanimicrobiales; family Vulcanimicrobiaceae; genus Cybelea. Next base: position 19,101 of record JASHPI010000100.1, read on the forward strand.
CTCCTCGCGCTCCCGACCCCGACGCGGTGCACGGGCTGATGGTCTGGTTGGACAGCGTCGACGAAACGAAGAACGATCCCGCCATTCTGAAATACGTAGCTGCAGATCCGAATCTGTGCGGCGCGAGCATCGTCGTGCTGTGGTCGGAAATCGATAAAGGACCGAAGGCCAACCCGCAATACGATTTCGATCCGATCGAACGAGCGATCGAGCCATGGATCGCCGCTCGGAGGATCGTCAACCTGCTTCTCGTCGGCGTCGACGAAGTCGGCACGAGCGACCGCGCGACGCCTGCGTGGGTGCTCGGGCAGACCGGTCCGAATCACGTCGATCTCGTGCCGTGCTCGGATCCAGGCGGCGGCGTGGTCGTGCCGCCGACGCCGGTGTATTGGGAGCTCGGTTACCTCACGCCGTGGCACAAGTTCGTGGCTGCGGTCATCCGGCGCTACGGAGCCAACCCGAACGTCGGTTACATGCGCTTTGGCTTGGGCGCCGGCGCCGAGGACTTTCCGCAGCACGGCGCCGACGGCAACTGCTTTCCCGTCTGGCACAAAAAGTACGGCCTGTCGGCGAGGTTCTGGGCGCAGTACAGCGCGCGACTGACGGGGTTCATTGCCGCCGCCGCGCGCCGCGACGATTCAAGCGCGCAGCAAATGGTCGCGCTCAATTACTTCTCCGACCCCGAGCGACCGTTCAACGTTCAAAATGAGGTAGCCAGCGTTGCTGCCGCGGACGGCGTCGGCTTCGGCACTGAGAATCTGGGGTCGGGCCAATATGGAACCGTCGTCGAAAAATGTACGTCGCAAGAGTATTGGTGCGAGGCATTCATGGCACACGCCGGCCAGGTGCCGCTTCAGTTTCAGCCCATCAACTTCACGCTCCAACCGGGAACACACATCCTTCCGCTGCCGAAGCTCCTGGCGTATGCGTTGTACAACGACGCGCAAGTATTCGAAATCTATCCCCAGGACTGGTTGACGGCCGACGACCCTCACTACCGGACCTACGCCGCGCACCATGCGGCCTGGGAGCGAGCCTTCACGAAGGCGGCCGCCCGCCTTGGCGGAACGTAGTCGAACGTAACCGCACCGAATACAGCCGAGGGCCAACAAAGATGTCGATGATGGCGCGCGACGCGTTGCTCCACTACGCCCACTTTCTATGCATCTTCTTACTTGCCAGCCTTTTGTCCGGAGAGGTAATTCTGCTGAAGAGATCGCTCTCGCGCGCCCGGATCGCGCAGCTTCAGTCCGTCGACCGTTGGTACGGCATCTCCGCCGCCCTGGTCATCGTAACCGGCTTATTGCTGGTGTTCTTCGGCCTCAAAGGCTCGGCGTATTACGCCCACAACGGCATCTTCTGGGCGAAAATGGCGCTGTTTGTCGGCATCGCGCTGGTCTCAATCGTGCCGACAATCGAGTACCTCCGGTGGAATCAACGCGCCGGCGCGGACGGCTCGATCGTCCTGGAAGCCGGCGAGTATCGCAGGCTGCGCGGCTTGCTCTGGATTCAAGTCAGCCTCTTGGTCTTCATTCCGCTCTGCGCCGCGCTGATGGCGAACGGCATAACGACATAATCGTCGCGGGTTTGGCGCGACTGCACCGAGGGGGAGGGTACGAGCGAGTTGAACCTCCCTGGCCCTTGTCTTCTTCGGAAAGGAGCCACGATGCGTTTCTCTCGACTGGTTGCCGGCTTTTTACTGCCGCTGGGACTCGCGCTTCCCGCCGGCGTGCTAGCGCACCAGCCTTCCGGAACGATCTCCGTAGCACAGGCCGCCGCGCCCAGCTCGGCTCAGGTGCAGGCCGCGGTAAAGAGCGCGCTTCAGAGTGCCGGACTGACGATGCAGCAGAAGAGACAGATCGTCCCGATGGTGCAGCAGTACAAATCGCAGACCGAAAACGCCGATGCAGCGACGAAAAAATCCGCGCAGGAAGCTCTTCTCAAAAATATCTACGGCGTGCTGACGCCTGACCAGCAAGAAAAGTTCAAAGCGTCCCTCAAGGCCTCGCTGGCGAACCCTTCTCCCTAGTACCGACCGAGCATGCCGGCCGGGATGACCTCGACCGTGTCACTCGCGAAATTCGTGACGTAGATCTCGCCGTTCGCGGTAGACTCGGTGATCTCTCGCGGAAAGGCGCCCGTATCGAGCGTTAGCGTTTGTACCGTAGCGCCGCTTAAGAAGGCTTTCGCGTCGACGACGGTGAGCGTGGACGACGTGGCGTTGGGATTAAAGCGATTGGAGTTTGCCACGACGACGTGTTCGCCGTCGGCGCAGGCCAATAATCCCACCGGCGCTTGGCCCACTTCGAGTGAAGCGATCAAAGCCTTGGGGGGAGTCGTCCGCAGCTTCGCCGCGTCGAATGCGGCCAGCCGATTGGCGCCGCGCACCGTCACCCAGAGCACGCGGCCGTCCGGCGAGCCGGCAACACGGACCGGGTCGCAACCGGCCCTGGCCGAGGCGATCAGAGCGAGTCGTGGATTGGCGTGCGCGAGGGAGACGTCGATTACGGAAAGCCGGCCGGCCGGCATGCCGTTGCCGCACGCGCCGATGCCGGAGCTCGAAAGCTCGCTCGTCGCGTAGAGATAACGGTCGTCCGGCGAACGATCCAGCCCGACGGGTGCGCGTTCCACGCCGATCGAGCTCACCAGCGAGAGCTGCGGACGCAGTCGGACGACGTCGATGGTCGAGCGACTCTCATTGCTGAAGAAGGCGTACTTCCCGTCTGCCGACGTGACGACTTCTATCAGTGCGGAATCCGACCCGGCGTTCAGGTACGATACCGACGGGGTCGATCCGCTAAGCGAGTCGGTCGCGATTTCGGCGTAGCGGTCGCCATCTGCGATAACGAGGGTTTCGCCGTCAGGGGTGAGAGCGAGGCCGGCCGGAAGTCCGTCCACTCGGACTGTCTCAGCCTGGTCGAAGCGCCCTCCATTGCGCCGGAAAACATAGAGCTCGTTCGGCTGCTCGCGAGGCATCTGAACCGTCACGAAGAGCACCGAACCATCGGCTGACGGGAGTGCCATGAACGGATTGCCCGGCACGTCGAGAAAAGCAGGGATAGGGGCGCCGGCCGCCGGCAAACAGAGGGCAAGCATCAGCGTCAGCACATAGGGCAGCCGTGCTTGCGTAGCGTGATTCACGGTACAGGTCCGGCGCTTAGGGGAAACGTAGTGAAGGATGCAATGGCGCTGAAAAGGCCGCATTTCCTTCGTTCGCTGCTGACGTTACTCGGCGTGCCGCTGCTGCCGCGCACGGCCGGCGCCGCCGATGCGCCCGCCGATTTGATTGTCACGGGCGCAACCATTCACACCGCTGACGAGGCATTTGCTTCGGTTGACGCGTTTGCCGTGCGCGATGGAAAGTTCATCTTCGTCGGCCGTACCTCCGGAGCGATGCGGTTGCGCGGCGATGCCACGAAGGTCATCGATTTGTCCGGCAAAACCGTTCTGCCCGGACTCATCGATGCGCATCTGCATCTTACCGATATCGGGCTCGCGCTCCACGAGGTCGAGCTCGAAGGCGCATCGTCATTGGATGAGGTGATTCGCAGAACCGTCGCGTTCGCCAAAACGTCCTCGGATCCGTGGATTTTGGGCGAAGGCTGGGACCAGAATCTCTGGCCGCATCCCACGTTCCCGACGCACCAGGCGCTCAGCGCCGCGATCCCCGATCGCCCCGTCGCGCTCGATCGCGTCGACGGTCACGCTCTGTTCGTCAACGCCAGAGCCATGCAAATGGCGGGGATTACGAAAGCCACCGCCGATCCTGCCGGCGGACGCATCGAGCGCAGCGCCGATGGCGAACCGACGGGCGTCTTCCTCGACAATGCGATGACGCTGGTGTACCGAGTCATCCCGCCGCCGACGCACCAGCAGTTACGGCGCGCTGCGCTCGCGGCGGCAGAGGAATGTCACCGCTGGGGCGTTACGGCAATAGGCGAGGCGCGCACGTCGGCTGCCGATTTGGCCGTTTATCGCGAGTTGGCAGCTTCGGGTGAGCTGACGCTGCGCAACTATACGCGCCTCGAGGACGACGAACGTTTGCTGGCAGACCGGCTGACGGCCGGTCCAGTCTCAGCCCAGTACGACGGACGCTTGTGGATCCGCGGCATCAAGCTTTTCGCCGACGGCGCGCTGGGATCGCGTGGCGCGGCACTGCTCGAGCCATACAGCGACGACCCCAACAACAGCGGGCTGCTCCGAACGACGCCGGCGCACATCGAGGAGATTGCCGAACGCGCGCTGCGCGCGGGCTTCCAGATGAGCGTCCACGCGATCGGCGACCGCGCCAATCGCGTGGTGCTCGACGCCTATGAAGAGGCGCTGCGCCGCGTGCCCGTCGACGATCATCGCTTTCGCATCGAGCACGTCCAGGTAATCTCCCCGCAGGACCTGCCGCGCATCAGTGAGCTGCGCCTGGTCGCCTCGATGCAGACCACTCATCAGATCAGCGACATGGGCTGGGCGCAAGAGCGCTTGGGGCCGCAGCGCATCAAGGGCGCGTACGCCTGGCGCTCAATTCTGGAGCGGGGAACCATCATCGCAAACGGCACCGATGCTCCGGTGGAACCGGTGAACTCGCTGCGCACGTTTCACGCCGCGATCACGCGTCAAAACGAACGAAATCAGCCGCCGGGCGGCTGGTACCCGGATCAGCGCATGACGCGCGAGGAGGCGCTGCGGTCCATGACCATCTGGGCCGCGCGCGCCAACTTTCAGGAAGAGTTCATCGGCTCGATCTCGACCGGAAAGTACGCCGACTTCGTCGTGATGGACCGAGATTGGATGACCGCTGCTCCGGAAGAGATCATGGACACGGCGATCCTCGCGACGTACTTCGGCGGGAGCCCAGTCTATGCGGCTTGACGCACCAATGCGGGGAGCCGCGCTGGCGGTTGCCGCCGCGGCCTTGTGGGTCGGATGCGCGCAGTTCTCGAGCGGCCTGCCCAGCCCAACTCGCGGGGTTTTTGAGAGCCTGCGCTCGGCGGCGCGGCCGGATGGTGACGGAAGCCTCGTCAAGCGTGCCATCAAGAAGGCGTTGGCTGCGATGCCGGCCCCGACTCCGCCTGGGCTGGCGATCGCCGTCTATTTCAAAGGCAAGACCTATTACTACTATCAAGGCGTTCGCGCGCTCGGCGGAAAGCCAATCGACTCGGAGAGCATCTTCGAGCTCGGCTCGCTGACGAAGACCTTCACCGCGATCATGCTCGCGACCGACGTGAATCAGCGAGCCGGCGGCGTTACGCTCTCCGACCATCCGGTACCGTGGATCGTCTTTGCCGGCAATCCGAATCAAGTTGCGCCGCACCCGGTACAAACGACCTGCGCGACTCCGACGGCCACACCCGTCCCGCGCAGCGACTACGGTACGGTCAAGGAGATGACGCTCGAGGAGCTTGCGACCCATACGTCGGGGCTGCCGTATACGCCGCCTCCGCCGAATGGGTTCATCGTGCAGCGCCAATGCTATTCGCCCCAGCAGCTCGTGAACTACATCGAAGCGGGACGATTTCCGACGCCGCCGGCGCCCTGGGTTTATTCAAACATCGCGTTCGGATACTTGGGTTACGTGTTGCAAGGCGTGAACCGCAAAGTCACCGGAAAGACCACACCGTGGTACGATCTAGCGCGCGATCAGATCATCGATCCGCTGAAGATGACGCACACCTACGGGCTGAACGTGCCGCGCGACAGGCGAGCCGAATACGTTCAGCCGTATCGGTTCGAGGGCGGGCGGCCGGTGAAGGCGCTGCACTGGACGTGGGATCCATATCCGGCTGCCGGCGTTTTGCGATCGACCGCGACGGACATGACGACGTTTCTCGAACTGGCCTTACGCCTCAAGGGTCCGGCCGCCCTCATCGCCGGGGCAAAGACCGCCGAAAAAGCGTACACCAAGAACAATTTCGGCGATGGTCAAGGCTTGGCGTGGGAGTACGTACCGCTTTACGTACAAGATCCGACCGAACCGCCTCCCCCCCAAGTGATTTGGAAGGACGGCGGGACCGCCGGCTGCAGCACCTGGGTCGGTCTGCTGTTTAAGCCCGCCAAACAGGTCGCCGGCATCGTCGTGTTGACCAACGGTGCGAATATGCCGGTCGGTCCGCTCGCGCGCGCGGTGTTGACCCCGCTCTATCTGAACGAGGTCGAGTCGCAAAGGAATTAAATGCGTTCCGGTATCGTGGTGCGTTCGTTTTGAACGTTGCCGGTGTTCAATGTCGTTTTCGGTTCGAGCAGAAGGACTTTCGTCCCCGGCGCCGCCACGGGCTTGTGCTCCACGCCGTGCGGAACGATCAGGAACTCGCCCGGGCCGAAGCGTTCGCTGCGTTCCGCCCCGTCGTCACGGTAGAACATGTCGAGCGCGCCGTCGATGACCAGGAAGAGTTCGTCCTCGAGGTCGTGATGGTGCCAGATGAACTCACCATCGGGCTTCACGAGCTTGACGTGGAGATCGTTGAGCTCGCCCACGATCTTCGGCTTCCACTTGTCGTCGAAGAGCTCAAATTTTTCCGAGAGCGTAACCTTCTCTAACTTCATGGATACTACGAAACCTCCGGGTCGGACCGGGTTGCTCATGTGCACCACGCGAAAGCCCGGTGAGCAAAAGGGATGGAACTCGTAACTGAAGCCGGCGCCGTCTTCGAAACCGATCACTGCGGTTGCAGCGCAATGCGGCACCATCGGCATGGATTACCGTTTATAACGATCGTCCTGCGCGGGTCGTACATCGAAGTTCAAGATACGGTGCCCGAGGTTTGCCGAGGCGGCACGATCGTGGTCCACGAGGCAGGCGAAGAGCATGCCGACCGGTTCGCCAGCGACACGCGCTGCCTCAACGTCGAGTTGCCGAGCGCAACCGGCGTCGTGTATCCCCTCGGAACCTTCGGTCTCGATCATCAGGCGCTCCGCGATGCCGTGGGATGGGTCGTTCGATCTTTTTACGATCGCACGCACGAACTCTCCGACGCCGTAAGCAACTTGCACGCGGCACTGGTCCAGCGCTCTCGCGAACCCGCGTCCGAACGTCCGCATTGGCTGCGGCGTGCGATCGACGAGTTCCCATGGGCGCACACGGTCCCGTTTCGTGAAGCAGCCGCGATCGCGGGGGTGCACGAGACGCACTTCAGCCGGGCTTTTTGCCGCCACATCGGCATGACGGCAAACGAATACCGCTCGCGCGTCCGCGTCCGCCTGGCCTCCAAACTGCTCTTGACGACTACCTCGTCGCTGGCGCGCATCGCTTTGAACGCCGGATTTAGCGATCAGAGCCACCTCACGCGCGTCTTCAGCCAGCGGCTGGGCCTCTCGCCGGCCGGCTACCGCCGGACCTTCGCGCGCTAAGAATCTTCAAGACCCCGGCGGCGCACCGGGAGTACCCTGGAAACATGATCGTCGCGGCTGTCTCATTTACGTTCGCTTGCAGTGCGGCCGCCGTGCTCGGGCAGGTTGCCGCCGCCACCGGCGGCGCTTCCTGGACGGGCGTGAGCGAGGTCGTCGCCTCGGGCCGGCTAACGAGCTCGGGATTGTACGGCACCGCGCAGACGTACGATGATCTGCACGACGGGCGCTTTGCGCTGCGCTTCCGGCTGCCGGTCAAGGGAACAAGCGCCCGGGTTTACGATGGGCACACCGTCTGGGCGCGCGATGTCTCCGGCGGCGTTCATCCGTACGACTCGTGGTATCCGCGAGCGCGGGCCGTCACCGAGTCCTATCTCACGCGGCGCGCCTATCTCCAACCGCATGAAAGCGTGGGTGCTACCTGCGTTGGTGTTGCGAAGAACGGAATCCCATCAGCGCTGGTGCGACTTGCGCCAAGCGGCGGTATCCCGGCGACGCTCTCGATCGATACGCGAACGCATCTGATCGACTCCGTAGCGATCAGGACGCCGATCACGACCGATCTGACGACCTTTGCCGATTATCGACAGGCTGGGGCACTGGTGCTACCGTACGCGATTGCGTTCTCGAGCACGTACGAGCCGGCCAACGCCGATCGGATCGAGGTAACACGCTACGCGATCATGCCGCGCGTGAACGCGGCCGATTTTGCGAGGCCCGCCGCTCGCCAAAGCGCGCGCATGCTCGGCGGTACCGGCTCGACAACCGTGCCGATCGTGCTGGAGGGACGTCAGCTTCTGGTGTGGGCCTCGATCGACGGCCGTCCGGCGATGCCATTCATCCTCGACACGGGCGGTCACGCGATCCTCGACACGGTGGCCGCGAAGACGCTCGGGCTGCGCGCGGCGGGAGCCGGCGTGAGCGGCGGCGCCGGCGCCGGGACGATCGCGCTGCAGTACGCGCGCATCAGAAGCGTCCGTATCGGCGATGCCGAGTTGCTCGATCAGCCCTTCCTCGTCATCCCGTATCCTTACGACTTCTACGAGCGCGGGCGCAAGGCACCGCTGGCGGGAATTCTGGGACTCGAATGGTTCGAGCGCTACGCGGCGACCATCGATTACGCCCGGCGGACTCTTACGCTGACACCGCTTCGCGCCTTCAGCTACGACGGACACGGAACGCCCGTGCCGATGCGGTTCCAGGAAGACATGCCTCTCGCGCGCGCCTCTGCCGAGGGCCACGACGGCTCCTTCGGGGTGGACACCGGCAATGCCGGAGTCGTCGTGCTCTACGGCGATTTCCTGGGCCGGTCGGGACTGCTCGCAAAACACGTTCGCGGCTACGCGCAGCTCGGCAAAGGCACCGGCGGTACGAACAGCGGACGAATCGAGATGCTCTCGAGCTTTGCGATCGGCGGTCATACGCTCCCAAGCCTCGCCGCCTACTTCACGCAAATGAAGAGCGGCTCGTTCTCATCGTGGACGGAGGCGGGCGATTTGGGCCTGACGGTGCTCTCGCGCTTCACGCCGACCTTCGATTACGCCAACCAAATGCTCTATCTCGATCCGGCTGCGCATCCGCTAGTCATCGCGCCGAACCGGTCGGGGCTCACCTTCGAGAAGAACCAGCCCGGCGCGATCGACGTGCTTGCCGTGCGGCCGAACTCGGCGGCGTCCGAAGTCGGCATCGTCGCCGGCGACCAGATTGTGGCGGTTAATGGAAAGGGCGCGCGAGATCTTTCGAGCGCCGACTTTCTCGACGCCGTCACCGCCCCTAGGGGAACGGCCGTGCAGCTTACCATCGCGCACGGCGCGACCACGCGGGCCGTCGAGCTCATCTTGCACTAGCTCGCGCGGGCAGCCGCCATCCTGCTTTCCAGGCGGGATGCCGAAACGTCCATGCTTGCCCGAGCGCCTTTGCGCACGTACACTACCTCTAGAGAGCTAACGACGAGGACGACCGATGAGTGGGGAAACCTCTCCCTTCAAGGTGGAGCGACTCGGAATCGTGATGCGCCCCGATCCCTCGCGCGAAGACGAGGTCGAGGGGGTGCTCAACCCCGGCGCGGCGCGTGGTCCCGACGGTGAGCTCTACCTGTTTCCGCGCCTGGTCGGTAAGAACAACTTCTCGCGGGTCGGCATCGCGCGCGTCTTGTTCGACGACAACGGGAACCCGCGCGGCGTCGAGCGCCTCGGCTACGCGCTCGAACCGGAGGAGCCCTACGAGCTGCGCCCGGTTGAAGGCAGCGGCGGCTGCGAAGATCCGCGCGTAACCTTCCTCGAGCCGCTGGGGCTCTACGTCATGACCTACGTCGCCTGGGGTCCCAAAGGTCCGCGCATCGCGCTGGCCATCTCTGAAGATTTGCTGGAATGGGAGCGCTTGGGGCTGGTCAGCTTTCAACCCGACGTGGAAGCGAAGTACGGCGTCATCTTCAACAACTACCACAACAAGGATGCGGCGTTCTTTCCGCATGCGATCCCGATGGCGGACGGAACGATCGTGCTCGGAATGCTGCACCGGCCGTTTTACGACGAATCGCACGCGCCAAAGGGCATCCACGACACGCTGCCAAGCATCTGGGTTTCGGGATGCGAGCTCGAGTGGGCGCTGCGCGACGTGCGCAATCTCTGCGTGATGCGCAAGCATGCGCTCTTGATCGATCCGGAGCAGTCGTGGGAGAGGCTGCGCATAGGCGTCGGAACCCCGCCCGTGCGAACGCCGCTCGGCTTCCTTATGATCTATCACGGCGTCAGCGGTGTGCTCGCCCGTAATGCATCGGAGCAGAATCGCGTCGAGTACGTTGCCGGCGTCCTGGTGGTGCACCGTGAAGGCGAACAGCTGATGGAGTACCGTTCCTCATCGCCGATTTTGATGCCCGAGGTAGAAGAAGAGACCCAAGGAACCGTCAACAACGTCGTCTTCCCGACCGGCGTCGACGACCGCGGGAACGGCGTCCTCGACATCTACTACGGGATGGCGGACAAATATATCGGCGTTGCACGCCTGCACCTGCCCGAGCAGCTCCCTCTCGAAGCGCACGAGTTGCTCGAGGTCCAACGCCTTCACCGGCAATGACGTCGAGACACTGGCTGGTTCCCGACGCACGAGCCTGGTTCGCGCCCGTGGCTTGGAGCTTGGGCCTCGCCGCGCTGACGGTGACGTACGCAAACGTCGCGCTGCAGCTCTTTCACGCCCGAAGGTTTCTTCCGGGAACCAAGTTCGTCATCGAACAAGCGTATGCAGGCCTGCACGCGCCCTCGCAGGTCGAAGGGCTGGCCCTGGCCTACCCGCCGATTCCAATCATCGCCTTTGCCGTGCTCGGCCGTCCGGAGATCGCATCCACGGTTTTCGCGGTCGCCGCCACGCTGGCGCTCATCGGCCTGGCGATGTGCACGTCCGACCTGATCTCGACCGTGTTGCTGGTGCTGGCGCTGCTAACGCCGGCCGTCACGACGGATGCGCTCGCAGATGCGTCGGCGTGGCTCTTTGCCGCGATGCTGGCTTGGTCGATGTACCTGCTCGTTCGGTTCACCGAACGTGAATATTCTGTCTATCTTTTCGGCGCGGGCCTGCTGATCGCATTCGGCTCGTTCATCGACGTTCGAATCGGCGCGTTCGCGGCGCTGGCAAGTGTATCTCTGTTCGTCTTATATGCCTTGAAGCGGCAGCCGTATGAAGGGCTCAGCGTCATCGTGGCAATGATTTTTCCGATCGTCTATTTTGCCGCCGCCTGGGCCTTCGTGTCGTGGGTCTTTGAGCGGCAACTGGCGTTGCTGGTTCCGCATCTCAATTTGCGCCCGGTCCTTGCGGCCTACCCGGTGGCGATCGCGTCGTTCGTGGTAGCGACCTGCGTCGGGATCAGTTGTCGAACGGCGTATCGCCGGTTTGCCATCGCGATCTTCCTGTCGTTGCTGGTGATCGTCTTTCTTGCTTCGATCACCGGGCTCGCGTTCGGGGCGGGTGAGTTTGCGCTGCTGGGTCTGGCCTGCTCCCTGGCCGCGGTCACTCAGGTCGAGAACGTTTGGCTGCGCCGCTTCGCCGCGCTGGTCGTGCTGGCATCGGCCGTCGCGCTCAGTTATACGCTTCCGCCACTCGTTCCGCAGACGTTGAATCTGCGGGCGACCGAGACCATCGCTCCTCCGGCCGTGACGCATGCATCCTGGGAAAGTTACGTCGTGGGGATACGTTTGACGCTCGCAGTTCTCCTGGGGGTCGGCGTCGTGCTCCTCGGCATTCACTCTTTGAAAAAGCTCACGGGCAGCACGGCGTGAGCGCGCGATCGAGCCTGCTCGCGGCCATTATCATGCTGCTGCCGGCGACGGCAGCCGCTCAGACGGCGCCGCGCCTACCGGGGAACACGTTTTTCAGCCTGACGCAATCCGTTTATAACTCGACGGACTTTTGGAACGACAGCGGCATTCGCGAGCCCAACGGCTGTAACTTCTTCCAGGCCGCGACCGTGCTGTATCTGGAACACGGATTCAACGCAACCGATACCGGGAGCGTGCGCTTCGAATACGACCACCTGGCCTGCGGGGCTTCGTCGCAAAACGGCTTGAATGACACCACGTTGGCCTGGCTGCACCAACTGCGCCATTCGGCCACGACCAGCTTTTCGTGGAGGGCGGAAGCGATCGTTCCCGGCGGTTACAACATCGGCGCAACGCCGCGGATCGGTTACGGACGCTTCGGCGGACAGTTCGGCGCCGTCTACGAGGGAAGCTTTCGCAGCGAAGGCGGCTACGGTTTCTACTCGATCGAGAGCTCGCTCCGAGGTTACTTCGGCTATCCCGCGCCGCAGCTGCGCACCTTCGGCCAGATCGGCGAGGATATCAGCCCCCGCGTGCAGCTGATCGGTCAGGTTGAATGGAACCAGGCGCTGGGAGCCGGGCACGCGCTCACCAACGTGGGGCTCAACCCGCTGATCTTTCCCAGCTACAGCGATGCGCAGACGTGGGCGATCCTGCGCATCAAGGTAGCGCCACACCTCTCGCTGGTTGGCAGCACGTCCTACGTCTTCTGGGGACGCAATTACGGTATAGGTTCGACAAGTGCAATCGGTCTTTGGGGCGACTTCTGAGGCCGTCGTCGAGCATCTACTCGACACCGGAAAGGTCTATGCCGCCGACGTAGCTCGCGCGCGAGAGATACAAGCGCGGGACGGAGGCGATCTTGCCTGGATTCTCGGTTCGCTGGGCGTGGTCTCGCGCGACGACCTCTTCCAGTCGATGTCGGAGGTCTATGGCATTCCTTACGTTCACGACATCGAGGGATTACGTTCGACGGCCGACCCGATGCTCGTTTCAAAAATGAGCTACGAGGAAGTCGAAGGGCTGCAATTCATGCCGTTTCGTCGCGATGGCGACGTGCTGATCGTGATGACGTCGAGCCCGGGACGTGCCGAAGTGCGCGAGTATTGTGCCGAAAAGTTCGGAACCAGCAAAGTCGCCGAGTTGTTGGTGAGCGATCTCGGTCTCACGCTCGCGGCCGCGCGTACCTACCGCGACGATCTCATAACCGACTCGACGTTGAAGCTCTACCATCGCGACCCCGAGCATAGCGCGCGTCGCGTCTTTAGCCGGCAGCAGGTGTATGGTTTCACCGTTATTGGTCTGCTTTGGGTCGTCTGGTTTGCGTTTCAACCAATACCGGCGTTGGTCGCGATCATCGCCGTAATGCAGCTGTTCTATCTCTCTGCGGTGCTCTTTAAGTTTCTGTTGAGTTTTGCCGGCGCCCAGTTGGAGCGTTTTAAGCCGATCTCACAGGCTGAGATCGACGCGCTTGACGACCGCGACCTTCCCGTGTACACGGTATTATGTCCGGTCTACAAGGAGCCGGAGGTCGTCGCGAAACTGATCGAGTCGCTCAAACGAGTCGACTACCCGCAGCATAAACTCGACGTCATCCTGCTGCTCGAAGAGGACGACTTGGCGACGCTCGACGCGGCGACCGCCGCGAAGCCGGCCATCACCTGGCGCTTCATGGTCGTCCCAAACTCGCTGCCCCGCACCAAACCCAAGGCGTGCAACTACGGGCTGGTCTTCGCGCGCGGCGAGTTCTTGGTCATCTACGATGCCGAAGACATCGTGGCGGACGACCAGCTGAAGATGGCGGTCGTGGCCTTCAGAAAATCTCCAATGAGCACCCTCTGTTTCCAAGCGGCTCTGAACTACTTTAACATTGAAGAGAATCTGCTTACCCGGATGTTCACCCTCGAGTACTCCTATTGGTTCGACTACCTCGTGCCAGGCCTCGACCATCTGGGTCTGCCGATTCCTCTAGGGGGAACGAGCAATCACTTCCGCACGCAGGAGCTGCGCAAGCTCAGCGGATGGGACCCCTTCAATACGACCGAGGATGCCGACTTGGGCATCCGCGCGAGCGCGATGAAGTACCACGTCGGCTTCATCAACTCGACGACCTATGAGGAAGCAAACGCCAACGTCGGCAATTGGATCCGACAGCGGTCGCGCTGGGTGAAGGGATACATGCAGACCTTCTTGGTTTACAGCCGTCATCCGATCGCCTTGATCCGAGAGATCGGCCTGCGCGACTTCGTGAGCTTTGCGCTTTTCGTCGGCGGGACGCCGGTCACGTTTTTGGCCACGCCGATTTTTTACTTCCTGTTCGTAGTGGGCTTGATCGGGATGCTTTTGGGAAATCAGATGGTTTCGGTGCTCTTTCCGAGATGGGTGCTCTACGTGGCGCTCTTCAATCTCGTGATCGGGAACTTTCTTGGAATATACCTCAACATGATCGCCATATTCTTGCGCAAGAACTATAAGCTTATGCCGTTTGCGCTGCTGAATCCCATCTATTGGCTGCTGCATTCGATCGCGGCCTACAAGGCGCTCTGGCAGCTCTTCACCAGGCCGTTTTATTGGGAAAAGACGCAGCACGGAATTACGCATGTAGCGGTTGGAGATGAAAAGGTATGAGTGAGAGCAATCGATACGAGCTTGCGCGGCGCCTCGCCGACAGCTTGAATGAAAACTACGCGCTGGCAGACGCGCGCGTGTGGCTGCGCGACGGCGAAAGCGACGACTATCTGCCGGTCATCTCGCCGACCGTGACGCAAATCGAGCAGATCACCGAAGCGACGTCGGGCGACCTGCAAGGACGAGGCGCCTACCCGCTAGGGGCGGACGTGCTGGGGTTTGTCGAGATACCTTCTTGGCGAACGATCGACAAAGAGCGCCAAAAAGCAATTCTCACACGCGTGGAAGAGGCTGCGCAGGCGATGGCGGCGGCAGCGGCGATCTCCGAGGCGACCAGCGAATCTCCCCGGAAAATCCTGATCGTCGACCCCGACGCGGCTTTTCGAAAGTCGGTGCGGGCGGTTCTTCACGTCGCCGGTTATGCCGTCGCCGAGGCTGCCGACGGTCCATCGGCGATCGAGCAGACCCGCGCGGAGCAGCCGGACCTCGTGCTGTTGGCGTGGTTACTCGAGGGAATCAATGGAAAGGACGTCGCGCGGCAGCTCAAGGCCGACCCGTCCACGCACAGCATTCCGATCCTCATGGTGACCGTCTGCTCGTCCATCGAGGACAAGGTCGAAGCCTTGGACGCCGGCGTCCAGGATTTCGTGACCAAGCCGTTCGATTTTCGCGAGCTGCTGGCGCGCATCGAGCAGCAGGTGCGCTGGCGCAAGCTCCTCGATCATGACGTCGAAGGCGCGGCGAGCGTTGCCGTCGCTCCAAAGGCGGTGGCGGAATCGACCGGTCCCGAGCTCACGCACTTGACCGCGTTGCTGGGGGCCAAGAACTACGACGCCGCGTTGAAGGAATCGATGGCGTCCGCGGAGTTCAGCGAAGGACGCGGCGAGTTCGAAGGCGCGGCGCAGGCGTACGTGCTGGCGAGCCAGGCAGCCGACGGAGCGAGGCGCCCCGAGCTCGCGAACAAGCTGCAGCGCCTAGCCGGCACGATGTACCTGCGTCTGGCCGAGAACTCCCGGGATACCGCGAAGATTCAGCTGGGCTACACGATGTCGGCGCGCATGTTCTTGATGGCCGGCAACCTCGTCTTAGCCCAGCAAGCGGCGCAGCACGCGACGCCGCCTGCAACCGGCTCGACCGCCTAGAAAGGAATCGGCCGTGCAAGCAATCGTTCTGGTTGGCGGTGAGGGCACGCGTCTGCGCCCGCTCACCTACGGCACTCCCAAGCCGATGGTTCCGATCATGGGCGTTCCGTTTTTGGCGCGCACGCTGCATCGACTGCGCGACGCGGGGATCACGGACGTCATTCTGCCCGCCGGCTATCTGCCGCAGGCGATCGTCGACTACTTCGGCGACGGCTCGCAACTCGGCATGAAGATCACCTACGTGATCGAGAAGGTGCCGCTCGGAACGGCAGGTGCCTTGAAAAACGTCGAAGAGCACGTCACCGGTTCATTTCTCGTGCTCAACGGCGACATTCTCACCAGCCTGGATCTCGGCGCGATGGTCGCCGAGCATCGGCGCAAGGGAGGCATCGGCCTGATTCACTCGATTCGCGTCGACGATCCGTCGTCGTTCGGTTGCATCGTCTGCGACTCGGACGGATGCATATCCGCCTTCGTTGAGAAACCGCCCAAGGCGAACGCCCCGACGAACGTAATCAACGCCGGTACCTATCTATTCGAGCGCGAGGTGCTCGATCTGATTCCGGCCGGTCGGAACGTATCGATCGAACGCGAGACGTTCCCGGCCATCATCGCGAGCCGGCGACTCTATTCGTACACGACCGACGACTATTGGATGGATCTCGGCCGGCCCGATGAGTATCTCCAGGCGCACGCCGACATCCTCGCCGGCCGCATGCCGATGCTGCAGCCGCCGTTTCCGATTCGCTCGTACGTCGAGGCGGACGCGACCATCGACCCGGCGGCGCAACTCGGTCCTAATGCCGTCGTCGGCACCGGCAGCACGGTGGGTCCGCGGGCCGTCGTGCGTGATTCCGTGCTTTGGGACGGCGTGACGATCGAAGAGGGCGCGGTGGTCGAGGGGGCAATCATCGCGACCGGGGCGACGGTCGGGCGCGATGCGCACGTGCACGAAGACAGCGTGATCGGTCACTACACCGCCGTGCCCGCCGGCGCGGTCCTCGAAAAGGGGAGCCGCGTTGGAGCAACTGCTCCGATTTCGCGGTAGGCTGCCGCGTAGCGGCGAGAGCAAAGTGGCGCTTACTGCTTGCCGTATGCGCTGACTAGGTACTGTACCAGCGTTGGAACCGCGTTGGCCGGAATCTGCGCGCCATAGGCGCGCTGCATTTTCGTAACCTCCGCGGTCCACTGCGCCGACGTCAGCGCAGGCTGCGTGGCGATGTACCCGGCGGAGTGGCAGGTGAGACAGTAGCGGCGAGCGGTTTCGACGCCGCTCCCCGGCTTAAAGGCCGTTGCGGCGTCACTCGGCAGCGCAATGGTCGCCGTCCCTTCGGGCGGCGTTGCGGTTGCCGACAGCGCGACGCCGGCCGCGACGAGCGCGAGCACAGGGAGCACCAGCAAAACGTGTTTCATGAGACCGCCACGCTATAGTTCTCGATGCTGTTGCGCATGTAGCCGGCCGGATTCCAAATTGGCGCCGCGCTTTGGACGGTGCCGTCATTCGAGGTTGCGCGGACGGCCAGGACGTATCGGCCGGGCTCGGCGTTCCATTGCGCATTCCAACGGCGGAAACTGTACTTGCCGTAATCCACCTCGAGCGCAGCGCGCTGCCAGCTAAGGGCGCCATCGAACGAAACGTCGACGCGCCGCACCCCGCTGCCGCCGTCGAAAGCGATACCGCGCACCGTCATCGGCCCGGCGGCGATGCTCGATCCACTCGCGATGTTGGTGATGAAGGAGCGCACGTCCATCTTGCTGATCGGCACGGTCGGGAATCCGGTGCTGCCCGGGGCCACGCTAGCGCTAGGCGTATCGGGAATCCGATAAGCAGTTTTCATCCAGAAATTGTCGTCGGGGTAGTCGAGCACCGTGATCTGCGCGAGCATCTTAACCCAGTAGGTCGAGTACCAACCGGGAACGACCAGGCGAACGGGGAAGCCGTTGAGCAGTGGCATCGGCTCGCCGTTCATGACGAAGGCGACGAGCACGTCGTCACTCTGCGCAACATCGATCGGAAGCGACTTCTTAAAAGCGGGCGTCTGCACGAGCACGGGTGAATCGAGACCGCGGAACTGTACTTGCACGGCGTTACGTTGTAGGCCGGCGCGGGCCAAGACGTCGCGTAAGCGCACGCCGGTCCACCGCGCGTTTCCCATCGCGCCGTTGCCCCATTGTCCGCCGGGAACGCGCGGTTGGAAGAAGCCGCGGCTGTTTCCGGAGCATTGGCAGACGGCCGCGACCTCGACCGCAGGCATAGAGCCCAGATCCTTCAGCGATAGCGAGAGTTCGCGATTGACGGCGCCGGTGACCGAGATGCGATGCGCCGAAGCATCGACCGATTGGGGAATGCCCGCGAGGTGCCAACGAACGAAGAAGGCGTCGTTCGGCGTGAAAGCGCCATCATCGAAGAGCGCAAACGGCGTTTCGAGCTGCGGCGGCCGTGTGGTTTGTACGATGAGAGCCCTTTTTTGCGGGTACGCGGCCACCGGGCGCTCTCCGTTCGCAAACGGGAGGAGAATCGCGTTCTGCGCCTCAGCGCGGGACGCGAGCGAAAGCCACCCTAACGCGCCGCTGGCGGACAGCAGAAAACGAGACCGTTCCAATGCGCGACTCCTGGAAAGTTAACAGAAGTCACCATTTTGCGAGCTCGGCCGGTTCTCCTCTAGGGGCTCGTCGTCGCAAGCCGTCCCCTCGAGCGTGTGCCCCAACGCTTGATCTCTGCTTCGAGATCCAGCGGGCCGCTGGGCGCCGAACGCTCGTACTCGCCCCAGTGCTTGCGCGGCACCATCCACATGACCTCGAACTCGTTACCGTCCGGGTCGTAGCCATAAATCGATTTCGTCGCACCGTGATTGCTGGCGCCGCTCAGCGTTCCATACCGTTCGAGCGCGTTGCGTGCCTCGCGCAGCGCCTCGATCTCGTCGACTTCCCACGCAAGATGATAGAGGCCGACGCCACGCTCGTTCGGCGGCGGTGCGTTCGGTCCGACCCGCGCGAGGCCCAAGTCGTGATGGTTCTCGGATCCGGGCGCCCGCATGAACGCCATGACGGTTCCCATTCGCGCGACCGTTTCGAGGCCGAGCACGTCGGCGTAGAAGGCGAGACTTCGCTCCAGGTCGCGGACCCGCAGCACGGCGTGATTGAGTCTACGGACCTTCATCGCTCGTGCTGCGCTAAGGGTTGACCTGCTTGCCGACCCATTTGATAACGTCTTTGTCGCACTCCAGCTGAATGTGCGAAAGCGGGAATTCCATCGCGGTGCCGTTGGGAATGTCTTTGGATTCGGCGGCGATCGTCTCGACAACGCCGTCCCAGGGCAACTGCACGCCGCTGCCGTCGATCAGGACCTTCTTGAAGTAGTCTTCGCTCAGCAGGCACGCTGAGGGGTATCCGACGAGACAGATCCACTTGTCTCCGGCTGCTTGAAAGAAAGCCGGCTTCGCCGGCATCGACTTGATGTCGTCGAGGATCTTCGTCAGCGCATCGGAGTTGGGTGCGAGCGACGAGATCATTCCGCTGCTGATCGCTTTGTCCACGTCGCTGGGCGGCTCGTCCGAGAACGTGTCCAGCACGCCGAGAACGAAGCCCATTCGCCAGGAGTTCTTATCTTCGGCCAGCGGCGTGCCGCGAAGCGGAAGCGGTCCGCCGAGCAGGACGACGTGCTTGATCTTGATCGAGGTGAGAAGCGGGACGGCAGCGAGCGTCACGAGCGTACCATAGCTGTGCGCCTCGACGTCGAGATCGGTCACGCCGGCATCGGCAATTTTATCGAGGAACTTGTAAAACGCCGGCCCTTCGACCTTGGGCGGATAGAACCAATCGTAATCCCATCCCAACACCTGTTTGTAGCCGCCGGCATCGGCGATCTCTTGCGGGCACGCCGGCGTCGGTGTTGCCGGGAAGGCGGTTTCCACGCTCGAGAAGATGCCGTGGATGAGCACGAGCGTCTTCTGGCCGGGCTCGATCGTTCCGGTCGTCTTCCACTGCTTGCCATCCCAGTACCGCGGCCCCTCGGGCTGTTGTTCGTACTTCGCATTGTCGACGCCGAGCGCGATCGTCAAACCGGTCGCACCGCCGAGGAGCGTTGCGGGAATCGTGAGACCGATGGTGTGGTGCTCGGTTTCCGTGCGCCCAAGCAGCGGAAAACGTATCGTTCGCCCGTTGGCGTACGCGATTGCGATCAGCGGCAAGTACCCGGCGCGCAGGCGCGCCGCATCGCGCGGCCGGTAGCTCATTTCGAGCTGCAGCCCGGTCTCGATCTCGTCGGTCCGTTGCAACGCGGGAAGAAAGTTAACGCGCAGCGTTCCGGGAAGCATCGTCCAGGCGTGATTGGGCGCCGCGACGACGGTGTGGGACTCTTTCGCAATCACGATGCGGACGTTGCTCCCGAGCGAGCGCGAGACGAGCGCGGCGCTGTCGCCGCTCGGGGTGCGCGCCACGATTTGCGGCACGACGCTTGGTGTTAGCGAAACCCCGCTGCCGGCGCGGGGTCCGTTGCAGGCGGCGAGGGCCGCAGATACGGCTCCAAGCGCAACGGCGGCAATGCGATAGCGTGCACGAAGGTTCACGAGCGTTGCTCCTCCTCTCGCGGGTCGGCAACATTCTGAAACGATGAAGCCGGTCCCTACAACATTAGGCTGCTTGGCTATCCTACTTTTGGGACTTGACTAGCGCCGCAAAACGTCGGAGAATCGTGGGAACGTGGTCGCCCACATTGGTCGCCGGCGGTCGCGCATTTCGGCATCCGCAGGTTCTGGCTTGACAGTGCGTTCGTTTCCGGTTTGGTCATCGGCTCTTCTCGCCGCGTTTGTTAGCGCGACGGTGGGTTGTGCCGGCGGGATGCAGGGCGTCAACCCGAATCTCTCGACGCCGGACGCGGCGATCGCCGCGCCACGCCCGTTGGCGACGGTAGCGCCGCGCGAGCTTCGTCTATGCTCGCCGGCCGGCACGTGCGGAGCAACGGACTGGGATTCGTTCGGCTTCGATCTCCAGCGGACCGGCTACAATCCGATCGAGTCGGTCGTCGGCGCCGGCAACGTGAGCACCCTGGAGCGGCGCTGGAGCTTCGACGTCGACTCCGGGGTGGTTCACGAGCCGGTTTTTGCGCAGGGCGTCCGCGTGCACGGACAGCTGACCGACATCTTGTATGCGGGCTCCGCGTACGGGTCGGCGATATATGCGATCGACACCAGCACCGGGACGATGGTGTGGAAGCACCGGGTTGCGCACTCGAGCTACAGTTGCGGACCGGGTAAATCGCGCTTTTCCATCGGTGAGACGCCGGCCATCGATCGCGGGAAGAACCTGCTCTATTTCAATGATGGGCACAATGGCGTGCATGCCGTCGATCTGAGCACGGGGAAAGAGGCAAAAGGCTGGCCTTTGACGATCGCCGACTACACGCCCGATCACAACTTCATGCACGGCGGCTTCACGTACAATCCCGCGAACGGGCTGCTCTATGCCGTGACCAGCTCGACGTGCGACATCTCTCCATGGTACGGGCGCATCGTCGCCATCGACACGAAGGTACCCAGCGTTGCCGGCAAATTCTATCCGATGAGCGGCACTGCCAGCCAAGGCCCGAGCGGCGGCGGCGTTTGGGGACCCGGCGGAGCCTCGATCGATCCGGTCACCAACAATGTGTTCATCGCCACCGGTAATGCGGATACGAGCAAAGGAGTTCCGCAGAATTCCGCCTACGCCGAGCAAGTCATCGAGCTTTCTCCGCGCCTCGGGGCGGTTCTCGCGAACGATTATCCGGCGAACATCCCGAGAATTCAGGGCGACAACGACTTCGACTTCGGTGCGACCCCGTTGCTCTTCCAGCCGCTTGGGTGCCCGCCGCTGCTGGCGGCGATCAACAAATCGGGAATGTTCGAGCTGTACGATCGCGCGTCGATCAGCTTGGGTCCGATTCAATACATACCAATGTCCATCCCGACCGACGACGGAGACTTTATCGGTGTCCCCGCCTTCGACCCGCAGACCGGTTACGTCTACGTAGGATTGCCTACGGCGGAGGGGATTTACCAGCCCGGCATGGCGGCCTTTACCATGCAAACGAACTGCACCCTGAATCCCACTCCGGTCTGGAGCGCGGACTTCGGGCCGGCCGGTTCCGGCGACGGCAATCAGACGCCGCGTTCGCCGATCTCGATTGCGAACGGCGTCGTCTACGTCAGCAGCTACAGCGGCGATACCGAGTACGCGTTCGACGCGGCGACGGGCACACAGCTATGGAGCGTGCCGCTGCCGAGCCTGGGAGATGTCGGCACGGTGATCGCGGACGGCATCGTTTACGTCGGGGCGGGAGGAGGAGACATTACGGCTTGGACGCTGCCGTCAGCTCGCACGCGCGTCCGGAAATGGTAGAGCACGGCCGCAAAACTAGAAAGGCGGGATCGTGACCCTCACGGCCGTTGGGTTACTCTCGAAAATGAACGAGCTGAACTCGTTGCAGTTGTCGTCGAAAGGAAAGCCGTAAGCCAAGCCGCCGCGACTCTGAGCGTGCATCGCCGCCGAGTAGACGTTGGTCGCGGAGTTTCGGTAGAAATTCTCGGAGCGGCAATACGGTATCTCGTCGCCGAGCAACAGGGTGGTGCGGTTGAACGCCGCACCGAGCGCGGCCGCGATCTGCCCTTGAACGGAGCACTCTTGCGACGGTGACGGGCCGCAGTTTCTGGGCGCGAGCGCGCCCGCGCAGGCGAAGACGTCGCGCGTCGCGGGGCGAACGAAGGCGATTGCGGCTTGACCCGGCTGCATGAACACCAGCCGGCCGCTCTCGTCGACGCGTCCCTCGAACCTCCCATATCCCGGCGCGTCCATCTTCAAGTCGTCGCTGCGATATTTGCTCCATACCGCATCGATGTATGGCTGCAGGTAGCGCGCGTCGAATACGCCGTTGTCGATTCCGTGAAAGGGCGAGATTGCCCGTCGAATCTCGCCGTCGAACACGATGACGAGCGGGGAAAACACCGGATGCTCGCGCAGGCTCGTGAAGATGCGCTCCCGCCCTCCCGGCACGACGCCGACACGCGCAACGCCCGTGCTCCCGCGCAACGCGATCTCGAGCGGGATGCCGAACATATCTACCATCGTCGTGTTTCCACCCCAACCGTTCTCGTTGTAGGTGAACTCGACCCAATCAAAGAGAATGCGGTAGTTGGGATCCTCGGGCGTCCAGCCGCTCGGGCTGCCGGGAACGTTCTGGTCGCTCACGGGAAATCCGAGCGGTTCGCCGATCGATACGTAGAGTCGCGCGCCGCCCGGGATCCGCGGGAGCATCACCTCCATGGCGCGTCTGCGTCCGAGTCGCAGCGAATAGTCGGCGTAACCGCTCGGACCGTTGTCGTGTTGCCGGCACGGCGCCAGTATCCCGTCCCGGCGCAGATGCACCCAGGTGCCGTTCTGGCCGACTCCGATCACGGCGAAGAATACGTCACGGCTCGGAGGTGCTTGCGTTGCGTCGACCACGGTGAGCGGAATGCTCGATCGAGTCGTCGATCGAATCAGCCGCGCGCTCGCGCGCGCACCGGTCACCGATGCGGCCGTCACCGCAGCGAGGAACTCCGCTCTCCGCACTCTGCTCCTTTGAAAGATGCTCTTTAGGCAAGCCGGGCGAAGCCCGCATCGATGATGTGGCCGTTGGCTTCTTTGCTTAGTATGGCGCTCCTTTCGCAGCAAGTCGTTGCCGATGTGCCCGCTCGCACCGTCACGCCCGCGCAGCGATTCGATGCCGGAATCCTGAGTGTCGAGCGCTTCGGGAAACCGGGCGCCGTTCCGGTCATCTTCATACCGGCGCTCTACTGCGGCGCCTGGCAGTGGAACGGTCAGGTGAGTCTGCTTGCGTCGCGTTACGATATCTACGTCGTGACGCTCCCGGGCATGGACGGGCGCCCGCGGATTGCACCCGATCGTCTGATGGCGCGCGCGGTAGCGAGCTTGGCGCGCCTGATCGCGGTGCAGCACCTCCACAAGCCGATCGTCGTCGGGCACAGTCTCGGCGGAACGGTCGCGGTGATGTTCGGCGAGCTGCATTCCGACGAAGCCGGCGGGATCGTTGCCGCCGAGGGCGGTCATCCGGTGGCGCCGACGCAGGCTGCGCGCGAGGCCTACGTAGCGCGTGCGGCCGCACCATTTGAGAACGCCGATCCGGCCGGCTTCGATCGAACCATCCGCGCGACGCTAAGTTTCTTGATCACCAACAGCCGTGACGTCGATGTCGTGGCGCCGCTGGCCGAGCGCAGCGATCCGCGCGCAGTCGCCGACTGGCTGCACGCGGCGCTGTCACTCGATCTAACGCCCGGTCTGCGCTCGCTCCGGGCGCCGTTTGTCGAGATCGTACCCTACGACGAGTCGGTCGATTCGTATCGCGGCCTTCCTACGCCGGCTGCGAAACGGCGAGTCTATGCAACGTGGGTTGCGCACGCGCCGGGAGGCTGGGGCGTCGTGATGGTCGAGCGCTCGCGCCACTTCGTCATGTTCGACCAGCCGGCGCTCTTCGATCGCATCCTATCGAGCGAGATCGACCGGATGGCCAGCCTGCGTTAAGGCGCGTCGGGACGCGGATCCTCTTCGGTAAAGTTCTCGCGGTTGGGCATTACGACCGACGGCAACGTCCTTGCGTTCATTACGGCATTTTCGGAGACGATGCCGTTCAGGTACAACAGATAGGCGGTCAGAGCATAGACCTGATCGTTCGTGAGCGTACCAGGCGAGTCAAACGGCATTGCGCGCCGGATGTAGTCGAAGAGCGTCGTCGCGTGCGGCCAGTAGCTGCCGACGGTTTTAACCGGCTTGGCGGCGGTCAGGCTGCCGGCACCGCCCACCAAACGATCCATCGGACCTCCCGCCCCGCTCGCGCCGTGGCAGGCCGCGCAGCGCGCCGCGTACAGCAGCTGCCCTTGCGCGACCGCGCCTTGGCCGGCCGGCAGTCCGGCGCCACTCGCCGAGACGTCCACGTTCCAGTTAGTGATTTGAGCCGCGGTCGGGCTCTGGCCGATTCCCGAGGCCGTCGGACTTGCCGGGAGCATGACCGGGAAAAGTGCGCCGGCGAGCAGCACCGCGACGAGGATCGTCTTATGCATGAACGTTCGTCACCGTCCCGTCGGAGGCAACGTGCCAGCTTTGGATCGCGTTGAGGTGATAGACGGAGTTGACGCCGCGCACTCGGACGAGCTGCGCGAGCGTCGGCTGCACGTATCCGGTCTCGTCGTAGCAGCGGCTTTGTAGGACCGCCTCTTCGCCGCTCCACTTCCAGGGA
Organism: Vulcanimicrobiota bacterium; assembly: GCA_030038215.1. GTDB lineage: Bacteria > Vulcanimicrobiota > Vulcanimicrobiia > Vulcanimicrobiales > Vulcanimicrobiaceae > Cybelea. The sequence continues at coordinate 43,784 of JASHPI010000100.1, forward strand.
AAGACGAAGCGCGTCAATGCTTTACTCAGAATCGGCTCCTGCAACTGCGCGGCGCTCCAGCGATTTCCGCCGTCGGTCGAAACCTCGACGCGGCGTATGGCGCCGCGGCCGCTCCAAGCCAGCCCGGAGATCGCGCGCTCGCCGCGCGCGTGAATCTGCATGCCGCCCGACGGCTGCGTGATGACGGATTTTGCCTCCATTACGAAGGTGAACATGCGTGCTTGGCCGTTCGCGAGCAGATCGGTATACTTCGCCGTCTCTTCGCGGGTGTAGAAAGGAGCGCTTCCGACCTTCAGCCGGCGCAGCCACTTGACGTTCATGTTGCCCTCGAATCCCGGCAAGATCAGGCGCAGCGGATAGCCTTGCTCGGGTCGCAGCGCCTCGCCGTTCTGCGCGTAGGCTATGATGGCATCGTCCATCATCTTTTCCAGTGGAATGCTCCGATCCATCAACGGGGCGTCGGCTCCCTCCGCCAGCACCCACGCCGCGCCGCTCTTCACGCCGACGTCGCGCAGCAGCGTCGAGACGCTCACGCCGGTCCATTCCGCGCAGCTCAACAAGCCGTGCGTGAGCTGCACCGTCTTACCGGTCGGCTTGCTCCACTCGGTCAGCCCGTTGCCCGAACACTCCACAAAGTGGATCGCGCTGACCGGCGGGTAGCGCCGCAGATCATCCATCGTGAAGATCGCCGGGTTGTCGACGAGGCCGTGCACCAGCAGACGGTGCTCGGCCGGGTCGATTTCCGGGACGCCGCCATGGTTACGCTCGAAGAAGAGCCCGTTGGGAGTGATCGTTCCGTGAAGATCCTGCAGCGGGGTAAAGTCCCAGGAGGAAAATTTCGTCGGCGTGAGCGTGGTCGCGACGCGCACCACGCTGCGTTCGAACGGAGAAGGCGATCCGTATGGCGAGAGCGGCGCGCCCAGCGCATTTGGGCGGTCGTCGCCGCCATCGGCGGCAGCTCGCGCAAGCTCGCCGGCGGCGAGCGTCGAGCCCGCGGCCAGCGCGACGCTCAAGAAACGGCGGCGGTTGGCCATGTGGGCTCCTCAAGCGTCAGCAGCGTCTCCTCGTAAATCTCCCGAAACCGAGCCGAGGCAAGCATCCCGAGTTCGCGCGGTCGAGGTAAGTCGACGTCGATCGTTCGACGGACGCGCGCCGGTCGCGGTGTCATAATCAGCAAACGATCGGCGAGAAAGATCGCCTCTCGCAGTTCGGAGGTCACAAAGAGCGTCGTGCGGGAGTTTGCTTCGAAAAGCTGCAGGTACTGCTCTTGCATGAGCTCGCGCGTCATCGCGTCGAGACCGCGAAACGGCTCGTCCAAGAGCATCAGCGAGGGCTCGTTGACGATCGCCCGTGCCAGCTCCGCGCGGCGCTGCATCCCGCCCGAGAGCTGGCTGGGGTAGCGATGCGCGAACTCGTCGAGCCCAACGCCGGCGAGCAGGCCGCGGGCGCGCTCCCGTAACGCTGCATCGGCGCGGCCGCGCCGCGACTGCGGTCCAAACGTGACGTTGTCGAGCACGGTCATCCACGGGAAGAGCGCCGATTCCTGAAAGACGACGATGCGTTCGGGGCCGGGGCCGCGCACGCGGTTCCCGTCGAGCAGGATCTCGCCCGCGCTCGGCACTTCATAGCCGGCGATGAGGTTGACCAGCGTCGTCTTCCCGCACCCGGAGGGCCCGAGCATAACGCTGAGCGTTCCGTGGGGTACCGAAAACGAACAGCCGTCGACCACCGTCACCTCGCCGCCGCCGCCGGTGAAGCGCTTGACGATGCTGCGGACTTGCAGCCCCTGCGCTAGAACGGCTTCGTCCACGGCATCGCGTAGCGGGCAACGAGGCGTACCACTGCGCTCGACGCGTAACCGGCGACGCCGATGCTGAACATGCCCGCGATGATGATCGGGAATGCGCCGGCAACGTAAGCTTCCCACGTCATATAGCCCAGGCCGCTCTTCCCGGCAATAATCTCCGCAGCGATCAAGACCGACCAAGTAATCCCCATCCCCACGGTCAGACCGGTGAAGATCGAAGGAAGCGCTCCCGGCAGAATGATGCGCCGGAAAATAATTGCCGGCGTCGCACCGAGCGAGATCGCGGCACGTACGTACCGCTGGTCGATGGCGCGCACGCCTGCGAGCGTGTTGAGCACCACGGTGAAGAACGCACCGAGGAATATGACGAAGACGATGCTCGACTCCGTCGTCGGCCAGAAAACAATCGAGAGCGGAACCCACGCGAGCGGCGGAATCGGCCGAAGAATTTCGAAGACCGGAAACGTCAGATAGCGGAACTTGGCTCGCCAGCCCATGAGGAGTCCGAGCGGGATGCCTACGAGTGCGGCGATGAGAAAGCCGGCCGAGACGCGTTCGAGGCTGACTAGCCAGTCGACATAGTAACGCGCTTCGTGCAGCAACTGCCATTGCGCGCGCGCAACTTCGAGCGGTGCCGGAATCTGCGCGAGGATCGGAACGTGCGCAAGCACGCCGAGCTCCCACAGCGCGAGAAATCCCATGATCCCTGCCGCGCCGCGCAGCACGCGCACGCTTTCGACGCGCTTGGTGCGCAGGCGCGTGCCGCGCGCGGCACTCACGCGCACCGCCGTCAGCACGCCTTCGAGCCTCATGCCAGCTCGCGCTCCCCTCGGCGCAGCGCCTTCTCGGCCTCCTCGTGCACGACGCCGGTTAGCTGCGCTCGCAGTTCGAGGAACTCCCGACTCGCCGTCATGAGCGGCGATCGGGGCCGCGGAAGATCGACGTGCAGAACGCGCTTGACCCGCGCCGGCCGCGTCGCGCTGACCACCACGCGGTCGGCAAGGAGAATCGCCTCGTCGAGGTCGTGCGTGATGAAAAAAATGGTTTTTTGCGTGGATTCGTACAACCGCAGCAGTTCCTCGTGCATCGCACTCTTAGAAATGGCATCGAGCGCACGGAACGGTTCGTCGAGGAGCAGCGCTTTGGGGTCGTTGATCAGGGCGCGCAGCATCTCGACCCGGCGCTGCACGCCCGAGGAGAGTTTTAGAGGAAATGCGCGGGCGACGTCCGCCAAGCCGACGCGCTCCAGGAGCGCGTGCGCCGCGCGCAGCGCCTGCTCGTGCGACATGCGGCGTTGAACGATCGGTCCGTAGGCGATGTTGTCCACGACGTTTTTCCACGGAAACAACGCGCCGTTCTGAAAGACCACGACGCGGTCGGCGCCCGGAGGGGCTAAATAGCCGGCCGAAGCGATCGTCGTTCCGTCCAGCGCAATTTCTCCGGCCGTAATCGGATCGAAACCCGCAATGGCGTTGAGGAGCGTCGTCTTGCCGCAGCCCGAGGGACCGACGACCGCGAGGAACTCTCCCGGCGCGATCTCAAGCGTCCAATCGGCGATCGCTTCGACGGCGCCGGCGCTGGAAGCATAGACTTTTCGGACGCTGCGCAGCGAGATCGCGCCCGCGCCGGCCGTGCGCGCCTCAGCCTTTAGGAGAACTGCCACGCCGTCAACCGCTCGCCGAGCCAGCGCACGAGGGCGCTGGATAAGAAGCCGACGAGGCCGAGCGTAACCATGCCGATCACGATCGTCGTCGTCTGAAGATCCATGTACGCGCTAAGGATCATGTAACCCAGGCCGGCCTGACCGGCAATCATCTCTCCTGCGACGAGCGAGAACCAGGCTACGCCCATCGCGATCTGAAGACCGGTAAAGACATAGGGCAACGCGGCGGGAACGACGACGTGCCTGAGCACGTCCTGGGGGCGCGAGCCCAGGCAGTACGCGGCCCGCACGTAGGCGGGGTCGATCGACGTAACGCCGAGCATCGTGTTGAGCACGGTCGCAAAGAATGCCGCGATCCAAGTGAGGAAAATCATGGCGGCTTCCTGATTGGCAAGCATCAACACCGCCAGCGGAACCCAGGCCAGCGGAGGGATCGGCCGGATGAGCTCGAGGAGCGGAAAAAGGAACTCGCGCACGCTGCGGCTCCAGCCGAGCGCAATACCGGTCGGAACGCCGAGCAGCGTCGCGAGAGCAAACGCACAGAAGACCCTCACCGTGCTCGTCCAAATGTCTTGGTAGTACGCTGCCGTATAGAGCGAAACGCCGTATTGCGGCCGGCGCGCCGTCCATTCGCGCACGACGGAAAGCGGATCCGGCAGCTTCGCAAAGCGCCAAACCTCGAAGCGCACGAGCAGATACCACGCCGCCACGAATGCGAGCGCGCCGGCCGCTCCCAGCAGCACCTGCGAAGATCTCAGCCGGCGGCGCAACGAATGCGAGTCCGGCTCAGCCACAGGGATACTCCTGCGCGTTATGGGTCTGCGTTTGCCCGAGCGGAGCTCGCACCTTGAGCTCGCGCATCGCCTCGCGCAGCGGGGCGTCGACGATGGCGTCGGCCGGCATCGGCTCGTTGATGATGTTGGCTTGCTGTAAGAAGTTGGATGCCGATGCGAAGAAAGCCCGAACCTGTCCGTCGAAGACGAGGTGAGCCCCCCAGCGCACGGCGCGGGCCTGCGCCGCGGCGTCGCCGACCGGCAACCGGCCGTAGAGGGCGAACCACATCTCTCGCGTGGTGAAACCGGTCGTATCGTTCGTGGCGTATGTCGCCACGGTGCACGCATTGCGCGGGTAGCTCCCCAGGATGAATTGCTGCGCCTCGATGTCGGCCTTGAGCATGCCGATCACGGCGCGCGGATTCGTATCCAGGAAATCCTTCGAGACGATGATGACGCCGGAGTCGTGTTCGTCCCAATCCGCGCCGGTAGAAACGAGGCGAGCGCTCTTGTTGCCGACGATCTGGCCGACGTGCGCGACGTTGGGATCCCAGATCACCGCGGCATCGAGATTGCCGGCGCGCAGATTGGTAGCGATGACTTCGATGCTCTGATTCAAGTATTGCGCCGGCTTGACGTTCTCGCGCGCGAAGACCGCTTGAGCGAAGCGATCGGTGCAGCTTCCCTTGGGGACGGCGACGCGTTTGCCGTCCATCCATTTCACCGCCTCTTGTGCCGTCTTGAACTGCGGTGCATCGGGACGCACGACGAACAGATCGCACTGCTGATTGTTGAAGCTTGTGACCGAAAGAATGCGAATGTCCGCGACATTGCGCTTGGTCGTCGCGACGATGCCCGGCATGTCGCCGACGTAGCCCATTTGATACTTGCCGGCGAGCATGTTGTTGGTGATGATCGAACCCTGAAGCCCGACCTCCCAATCTACGGTGCTGCCCGGTGGAAGATATTTCTTCCACAGCTGCTGCTCTTTGACGACCAGCGCGCTCCAAGCACCGGTGTAGTAGGGTTGATACCCGACGACCAGATGAACCGGCGCCGCCCCTTGCCCGACGGAATGCAGGGGCGCGATCGCAAGCAGACAGGTGAGCGCGGAGAGCAGCCCGAGCCGTTTGACGGTCCGGGCACGCCGCGCCAGCGGGTCATCCACCAGTAATCTCCTCTCGGCGGCAGAAGGTAAAGTTAACCTAGGTCACTAATTTAGTGCCCCTAAGAATTATTGACCTCGGTCATTATTCCTTCTCTCAGCCTAACCGAGCCCCGATTGGAGGATGATTCGTGCCCCGCAACGCCGCCCAGTGGGATCTCAAGCCGCAGCTGCCGTCTACGCACTTCGTCGATCCCCTCATCTATACGAGCCCGCTGATCTTGCATGAGGAGCGCGAGAAGATCTTTGCGCGCACTTGGGTCATCGCGTGTCACGAGAGCGAGGTCCGCGATCCGCACGATTACCGCACCTACCGGCATCCAGCCGGCAAAAATCTCTTCGTCGTGCGCGGCGACGACGGCACGATCCGCGCCTTCTACAACGTCTGTCCGCATCGAGGGAACACGCTGCTCTACGAACCGGCCGGCAACGCCAAGCACCTGCTCTGCATCTTCCACGCTTTTGCCTTCGACTGCCGTGGAGAATGCGTGACCATCCCGCGCGGAGAGGAAGGCTACCAAGACCGCATCGGCAAGGCGGAGATGGGTTTGCGCGCGGTCCGGACGGAGGTCGGCTTCGGCGGGATGGTCTACGTCAATCTCGATGACGGGGCGCCGGCGCTGCGGGAGTTTCTCGGCGGGGCGCTCGACGACATGCTCGAGGCCCTCGACACCGAACCGTTGGAAGTTTTCGCCTTTCACCGCGCGATCGTACCGACCAACTACAAACTCTGGCACGACACCAACAGTGAGTTCTACCACGATTACTTGCACTATCACAATCGCGAAACCAGCCTGAAACAACCTGGTTATTTCGAGCGACGCTATACGACGTTTCCGAACGGTCACGCGCGCGTCGGCGATCAGGTGGTCAAGTACGAAGCCTACGAAGGCTTCAAGGATCGAGACCTTTCCTTTCCGGGTCTGGTACGCAACCAATGGAAGATGGTCGACCTCTTTCCCGGTCAGACATACAACCTGCGCGGCTCGTCACTCCGGATCGACACCTCGATTCCGATCTCGCCCGTCCAGACCTCGATCGAGTTCCGTGGGCTCGGCTTGCGGCGCGATACACCCGAGGAGCGCGCCTTGCGAGTCCGCGATTACAACTCGATCTGGGGGCCGTTCGGGCGCAACTTGCATGAGGATTTGCTGGCGGTGCTCGGACAGGGGCGCGCGCTGGGGCGCGGCCAGCGATACTTCTTGCATGCGCGCGAGGAAGACAACACGATTCACGACGAGATCGGCATGCGCCAATTCTACGGCGAGTGGAGTCGCTGGATGGGCCGCCCGGCCAGCGCGCCGCTCGAGGTACTCTGATGCTCGACGTTAGCAGCCTAGAGACTCTCAACTCCGATCATCGCGAAATCGCACGGCTCGTCTACGACACGGTGCTGCTGCTCGACTCCAAGGATTTTTCGGGCTGGCTCCATCGCTGTACGGATGATTTCGCCTACGCCGTCCGCTCTTGGAGCCCGGAGCTGCGTGCCCAAATCACGTGGCTGGAGCACGATCGCGCGGGAATCGAAAACCTCGTCCGTCATCTCCCCCGTCACCACACCGAACCCGTGCTGCTGACGCGCCACGCGACGGTCTACCGCATCGAGCCCGACGCCGAGCGAAGCGAGGCAACGGCGATCACGGCGCTGACGATTTATCAGACGCAAGACGACGGCGGGGAGACCAGCCTCTTCGCGGTTGGGCGGTACTACGACCGCATCATCAGAACCGATGATGGCTGGCGGCTGCGCGAGCGAGAGGTCGAGCTCGACACGCGCAGCCTTGGGATCGGAACCCAGTATCCTTTGTAGGCCGCGCGCGTAGGCCGCGCGGCGGCGCAGATGCAATAGAGCGGCATGACTGCAGCGCGCGCTTCCGTTGTGGCCGCACGCGATCGACTCAGCGGCCAACAGATTTTCGGTTTCTGGGCGGCCTGGCTCGGCTGGACGCTCGACGGCATGGACTCGGTAATCTACGCGCTGGTCCTGGCGCCGGCGCTGACCGAGCTTCTGCCCAAGAGCGGGATCGCCGCGCTGCCGGGCAATATCGGACTGGCCGGCTCGATTCTCTTCGCACTCTTCTTGATCGGTTGGGGCTCTTCGTTCATCTGGGGACCCGTTGCCGACCGCTTCGGACGTGCGCGCACGCTGGCAATGACGATCCTGGTCTATGCGGTCTTTACCGGCGCGGCCGCCTTCTCGCAGAACGTTTACGAGTTGGCGATATTCCGCCTGTTGGCCGGTTTGGGCATCGGCGGCGAGTGGTCGATGGCCGGCACCTACGTTGCCGAAGCCTGGCCGGAGAGCCGGCGGAAGATGGGTGCCGGATATTTGCAAACCGGCTACTACGCCGGCTTCTTTCTCGCGGCCACGCTCAACTACACGATCGGCGCGGCCTTTGGCTGGCGCACGATGTTTCTGGTCGGTTTGACGCCCGTCATCCTTGCGGCGGCGGTATTGGCGCGCGTACGTGAGCCAGAACGCTGGGCGCGTGCGCAACGCGTGGTAACAACCGGTGTTTCGATCTTCTCACCGCAGTACCTGAAACGAACGATTGTGAACGCATCGTTGCTGGCAGTGGCGATCATTGGGCTGTGGGCCGGCAGCGTCTACGAGCCGACGGCGATCATCGCGCTCGCGCGCAGCGGCGGAGCACTGCTGGGAACGGCGACGAAGCTAGCGTCCATCGGCACGGCGATTCTCTCGGTGGGAACGATTCTGGGCTGCCTGACGGTACCGCCGCTCGCCGAACGCTTAGGGCGCAAGCCGACGCTGGCGATCTACTTCTCGGGCATGCTCGTTTCGATTGTCCTCGCGTTCGGCTGGGCATTCTATCTCCCGAATGCGCTGCCGACGTTCTTGACGGTCCTCTTCTTCCTAGGCTTTTTCGGCGGGAACTTCACGATTTTCAGCCTCTGGCTGCCGGAGCAATATCCAACCTCGATTCGAGCCACGGCATTTGCCTTCGCGACCTCGATCGGCCGATTCGCCGGCGCCGGCATCAACTTCGTGATCGGAGGCTTGGTGAAGGGAATGGGGACGCTCGGCACGCCGGTCGCCTTGACGGCGATCGCATTCGGGATCGGTTTACTTCTGATTCCGTTTGCGGTCGAAACGCGCGGGGAGACGCTTCCCGAATAGCAGGGGCAGAGGGCGCGAAGGCGTATGGTTGCCCGCAGTGCGAAATGAGCGGTTGTCCTGGTGGTACCTGCTCCTGGCCGTCCCCTTCGTGGCGACCCTCTTTCCCGGGTTCTACAACCACTTAGAGCCGCGCATTTTCGGCATCCCGTTCTTCTACGCGTACCAG